>CAIYQO010000022.1 GCA_903928345.1 uncultured bacterium
GGTAAAAAAAACCGCGTGCTTGGACGCTGCCTGAGGCCAAGCGCGAACTCCAGACCATCCTTCATCGCTTCCTGGGCTTCTGCCCAACGTGTCAACGTCCGATTACGTTCGATGATACGTAACGGAGTAGTAAAAGTGTAAAATTGAAAATGCAAAATGGCGCCAGAAACGGTTCGTTCTCCATTTTGCATTTTCAATTTTGCATTTTTCACTTTTCATTCTATTTGCGCCCCCAAAAACGTGGCCCAGCGCGTGCGTTGCGTTAGATCAAGGGTGGCGTAGTTGGCGGCGAAGGCGGGGTAGGTGCTGGGGGTGGGCAGGTAGATGCTCACACCGTGGGAGTGCGGGTGCAGGGCGCCGTGGAACTCGGCTACCGTGGCCTGCGTGACCGCCGTGGTGACGCCCGTCGCCGCGGCTTGCACCGCCGGGTCGCCGGATAGCGCGCTCGCCGCATGGGTGGCATAATCCGCCAGGTCTTTGTACTCCAACTGGGCGTAGTGTTCCGTGGTGTCGCGCGCGACGGCGAGGGCCGCGGCGTCGGGCGCCGCGTGCGGCAATAGCGCCCCGGCCAGCGTGTCCAGCGCCCCCGCCAAGGCGTCCAGCCGGTCCGTCTCGAGGACGGACTGCGTGATGTCGGTGCCCGCGCCGTAGGCGGCCAGTGTCTCCCGCGCCATCATCGTCGCGGCATCGCGCGGTGCCATGGTCGGGGCAGCCACCAGGTCGCGCTGGATGCGGTCGTACGGGTAGCCGGAAGCGGGCGGGCTCTCTTCCGAGCCGACGATGAAGGGGCAGGCGGCGCGCATTTCGTAGGCGATCTCCAGCATCTGCATCAGCGAGGCGTCGAAGGCCGTCACGTCCAGCGGCACCCCCGCCGTCAGCGCCGCGGGCAATTGCTGGGTGGAAATAAAGGAATTGTGCACGTCGTCGAAGGAGACACCGCGGGTGAGCGCCCCCGCCGACGCGCGTGACTTCCACCCCGACCCGTGGTTCCAAATCACCAGCAGGTAGTGCTGCGCCGGGTAGCGCGCCGCCCCCCAGGCGATGAAGGTGCGCAGCGTGGCCGGTTGCCCCATGTCCACGTCGCCCAAATCCTCAATCACCGGTGAGTCGATGGCCTGCGGGTCGGCATCGTGCTCGATTTTGAAGCGCCGCGCGCCTGTCCAGTTGCCGTTGGTGGTATCGAACAGGGGCGAGCGTGCAAACTGTACCGTGGTGGTCACCGCCTCGCTGTCCGGCGCCGTCTCCAACTGGTTCATATTGTCGACGCCGTTGGGCTCCAGGTCGTTGTTGCCGTTCATAAAGATGAGCACCGTCCAGCGGCGCGTCACGGCAACGGGCGGCGCGGTGAGGGGGGTAAGGCCGGGCGCCACCGTCACCGGCACGGCGAGGCTCTGCACGCCGGGGTAGCTGATAAAGACGGTCTGCGCGCCGGTCGGCACGAAGGTCAGCGCCGCGTGCCCCCCGGCGTCGGTCAGCGCACGGATGCCCAGGTTCTCCACGCGCACCTCCGCGCCGACGGCGGGCGTCCCGTCCGGCGTCAACGTCAGCGCCGTCCCGCCGGGGGTAAGGAAGACCGTCGCCGTAATACCGCCGAGGGCACCGGGGCGGCTTTCCGTGCAGCCGACAAGGAGGAGCGCCGTGATGGCACATAGCGCAAGGAGACGTGGCATCTCACCTCTTCTCCCGGTTCAAACCAATTACATGCCGCCTGATCCCCGCATAGTCGTCGATGACCCGCACCTCATCCCAGCCGGTCAGCAGTGCCACCACGGCGTCGGCCTGGGTGTGACCGATTTCCAGCGCGAGGAGGCCGTGGGGGCGCAGAGTGTGGGGGGCGGCGGTGATGAGGCGGCGGAGAAGGTCCAGGCCGTCGGGGCCACCGGCGAGAGCGAGCCGGGGCTCGTGGTCGCGAACTTCCGGCATGAGGGTGGGGAGTTCCTCGTCGCTGATGTAAGGGAGGTTGGCGACGATGGCGTCCTGGGGCGCGGAGACGGGGGTAAGCAAGTCGCCCTGGCGGAACGTGATGCGCTCCCCCACCCCCTGACGCGTGGCGTTCTCCCGCGCCACCGCCAGTGCGTCGGCGGACAGGTCCACGGCGAGCACTTGCGCGGCGGGCAACTCGGCGGCCAGGGTGACGGCGATGGCGCCGCTGCCGGTGCCGATGTCGGCGAGGCGCCGCGCGTCGTGGGTGCGCGCCCAGGCGAGGACGGCCTCCACCAGCAGCTCCGTCTCCGGACGCGGCACGAGCACCGCCGGGGAGACGACGAATTCGCGTCCGTAGAACTCCCACGTGCCGAGTAGATACGGCAGCGGTTCACGGCGCAGGCGGCGAGCGAGGAGGGTATCGAGGTGCGCGGCGACCGGCGGTGACACCGCGGTCTCCGGATGTGCCCACAGCCAGCCGCGCGTGACGGCCAGCACGTGGGCGAGGAGCAACTCGGCGTCCAGGCGCGGGGAGTCGATCCCGGCCTCCGCAAGGCGGGGGATGGCGGCTTCCAGCGTTGCGCGCACGGTGGTCATACGGTCACGTACGGGGCGACGGTGGCTTCGTCCACCGGGCCGATGGCAGTGAAGGACCAGTCGGACAGGTTGATGGTGTCGGCGATGACGGCGGAGATATCGTCGGCGCTGACCGCGTCGAGGCGGGCGATGATCTCCGGCAGCGAGAGCACGCAGCCCCAGGTGAGCTGGTGCGTGGCGAGGCGGCGCATACGTTCGCCCGTATTCTCCAGCGCCAGCGCCAGGCCGGATTTCAGTTGCACCCGGGCGCGTTTCAGTTCCCGCTCGGTGACGCCCTCGCGCGCCAGCCGGTCGATCTCCCGCCGCGTCAGCTCCAGCACCTGCGGGAAAGTCTCCGCGCCGCTCGCGCCGCTCGCGCACACCAGCCCGGTGCGACGGAAGCCCATGGTATACGAGCTGATGTCGTACGCCAGCCCCTGCTTCTCACGGATCTCCTGAAAGAGGCGCGAGGTAGCGCTGGCGCCGAGGATGCCGTCCAGCATGGCGAGCGGGAAGTTACGCGGGTCGGCGGCAGGGAAGGTGCGCCCCCCCCAGGTGAAGTTCACCTGCTCCTCGTCCTCTTCGATGACGCACAACGGGGTGCGCGTGCCGACGGGGGCCTCGGCGGGTATGCCAAGGGCGGGCGGCAGCGCGGTGAAGCGGCGCGCCACTTCGTCCACGATCTGCGCGTGCTCCAGCTTCCCGGCGGCGGTGACGATGGTGCGGTCGGCGGCAAAGTGGCGGCGCCAGCAGGCGCGGATATCCTCGGCGGTGAAGCCCTCGATGCTCTCCTCGCTGCCGAGGATGGCGTGCCCCAACCCGCCGCCCGTCCACAGCGCGTCCATGATGAGATCGTGGATGCGTTCGTCGGGCATCGCCTCGTATTTGTGAATCTCCTCGATGATGACTTGCCGCTCGCGCTCGAATTCATCCTCGGGGAAGGTGCTGCAACAGGCCATGTCCGCCAGCAGTTCCAGCGCGGTAGCCTGATGCTCGGCGAGCACGCGAGCGTAGAGGTGGGTGGTTTCCCGGTCAGTGAAGGCGTTGATCTGCCCGCCGATGTCCTCGACGGCCTCCGCCAGCGCAAAGGCGTCGCGCGTCGTGGTGCCCTTAAAGAGCATATGCTCCAGAAAATGCGCCTGCCCGTGCCGCGCCGGGAGCAGCTCATCGGCCGATCCCGCGTCCACCCACACCCCCAGGGCCAGCGACGCCACGCCGGGCATCGCCTCGGTGATCACCAGCACGCCGGAGGGGAGGCGCGTGGTTTGGATGTCTTCGGTTGTTTGCATGGTGTCTTTCTCCGGAACCGGCGTTCTACCACCGGGTGATGCGTATAGGATACGTTTCAGGCAAAGGAGAGCTTACCGCGTCCGCACCACCACCACCGTGACCGGGGCGGGTTTATCGGGCAGGTTCACCTGGTCGCCGGGTTGCAATTTGGTGTAGTCTACGCCCGGGTTCAGCGCCTTCACGTCGAGCACGGTGATGCGGTTGGCGGTGGCGATGCTCCAGAAGTTGTCGCCCTTCTTCACCGTGTAGACGTTCTTCTCCGGCGGGTGTACCAGGTAGGCGGCGGCTTGCTCTGCGGTCAGCATCGGCACCGGGTATTTCGCGTTGCGCTTGTCATAATGATATGGCCCGGTGGTGACGCGCTCCTTGAAGGTCGGGATGCCCACCTGGCCGTTCATCCCGCGTTCGAGCATCAGGGAGAGTGTCCGGCTCGCGTCGTCCGCGGTCGGCACCATCACCAGCGGGCTGCCCTTCACGCAGATGACGTATCCCGCCAATTGCACGGTGAGGCGCGCGTCCATCAGCGCCACCGCGTCGTCGACGGAGCTGACGTGCGCCGGGCGATGGATCGCCTTCACCGAGAGCGGGCCTTCCACGCAGACGACCGCGGAGGGCGCCCCCGGCGCATACGTCTGCTCGAAGCGCGTAATCGCCTCCTCCGCCTCGCGTTGCCCGGCGAGCACCGCCACGGGCGTGCTGCCGGCGAGCACTGCGTAGCGCGTCGTATGCACCGCCCATTGGTAATACACCGCGGCGAGGCCCAGCGCGGCAATAAAGGCCAGCACCAGCAGCAGGCGCCCGTAGTGGGGCTCGCGCCGGTACACCGCACGGCGGTCGCGTGGACGGCGGCGCAGCGGCGGCGCGATCCCCCCTGGTTGTCCGTCGGGCAGGTCGTCGCTCATGCGGTGACTTCCCTTGTCGTCGAAGTGGGCGGCACGGGATTCGCCACCGCCTCGCGCAAGTAGGTCGCGGCGTCCTCCGGGCTGGTGACGTTGATGTAGATCCCCGTGCCCATTTCAAAGCCCGCGGCAATGGTCAGGCGCGGCATGATGACCATGTGCCAGTGGAAGACATCGGAATCCTCGCGGTCGCACGGCGCGGTGTGGATGGCGAAGTTGTACGGCGGGCCGTTGAGGCAGCGCGAGATGCGTCCCAGCGCGTCCTGCATCAGCCCGGCGAACTCCTCCATATTCTCGCGCGTCATCGCCGCGTAGTTGGCATGGTGTTCGATGGGCAGCAGCCACGTTTCGAAGGGATATTTCGACGCGAAGGGGGTGAAGGCCACGTAGTGCGCGGTGCGGTTGACCACGCGCACGCCGGCGCGCAGTTCCTCCTTCACCATGTCGCACCAGATGCAGCGGTCGCGATAGCTGTAGTAACGCTCCGCGCCGGTGATCTCGTTGACGACCTCGATGGGGATCATCGGTGTGGCGATGAGCTGCGAGTGCGGGTGCTCCAGCGAAGCGCCGGCGACCTTGCCATGATTGCGGAAGACGAGGATATATTTGAAGCGCGAATCCTTGCGCAGATCGAGATAGCGCTCGCGATAGGCCCACAACACCTCGGCCAGTTGGTTCAGCGCCATGGTGGCGGGTTCCTGGTTGTGCTGCGGCGTCTCGATGATGATCTCGTGGGCGCCCACGCCGTTCATCAGGTCATACATACCGTTACCGCGCTTTTCCAGCTCCCCCTCGATGGCCAGCGCGGGGAATTTGTTCGGCACCACGCGCACCCACCAATCGGTGGCGTTGGGGTCGCGGCTCTGCCGGAAGGAGAGCACCTCCGGCGGGGTGAGTTGCTCCTTGCCCGGACAAAAGGGACAGGTGGGCGAATACTCGGGCTTCTCGGGCTCGGCGATGGTCAGATGTGTGAAATCCGACGGCCGGCGGGCCCGTTCGGTCGCAATAATCACCCACTCCTGAGTTATCGGATCCTTCCGTAATTCCGGCATGACGCGCTCCTATCGAATCAGTCCATCTCCTACTATCCGACGTACCCGGTCGGCAAGTGGGAGAGACGTTGGCTTGTCAGATTTTCCCACGTATTCTACGCGACCGCGGCACACGGCGTTCCGCCGGGTTCGGACATATGTCCGCATGTGCACACACACGTCGTCGTCAGCGTGACCGCCCAGCTCCCGTGCGGCGGTAGGTGGAACTGCCACGTCGGCAGCGCCACTGTACTCTGATATACCCATTCCACCCCCGCCAATGAACGCAACGGTGTGGTGATGGGAAAGATCGCCGTATGCGCGGGTTGCGACCAGCGCACCGTGAGCGCGGCGCCCAGCCAGTCGTCGCGGTAGGTCACCCCGTCGGCGTCCGCCCACGTGCGCGTGGTGAGGGGCAGCGCCGTCTCCGGACCGTGCACGTACAGCGACCGCGCGGGGAAATCGCTCCCACTGACACAAGCATTGACTTCGCTTCCGAAGCACAGATCCCTTGCCGCATCGGTGGGATTCGTTAATGTAATTTCCACCCGCAGCACGCCGTCGGTCAGGGTGACGCGCTTCTCGATCGACAGCGGCACGAAGGCGGGGCCGTCCCACACGCCCCCGTCGCGCGCCAGCGTCACCGCGCCGGGGCCGGCGTCCGTCACCGCGTAGGCACCGAGCACGAAATCGCCCCGCTCGCCGAAGTTGCCCGCTTCCAGCGCGTCGAGGGACACCGCGTCAGGCAGCAGGTGGTCGAGGAAGGCCTCGCGCGGGTACCAGTCCGTCGGCAGCGGGTCGGCGTCCGTGGTGTTCGCGTGCAGCGGGTAGCGGCCCATGGTGTTCAGGTAGTTGTGCGCGGTGTCCAGGTCTTCCAGCGCGAAGAGAGCGCCGCCCCGTGCCGGCGCCAGGCCCACCGTGAGCGGGCCGTCGCGCAGGAAGAGTTCCTCCCCGCCGTCGCCGTCAAGGCGGCTGAAGGCCGGACGAATCGCCGCGCGCTCCGCCTGCAGCAGGTGTGCATACACCGCGGCGCGCAGATGCGGCAGGTACAGCCCGCCGAAGGCCCCGTACCAGTAGGCGCAGTTACACTGGGCGGCGTAGAGGTGCCGCCGTGCCGCCGGATCGGGCGTGTCCGCCAGCCAGTCGCTCACCTGCAACATCTTCCGGTACATCAGGTTGCTCTCGCGGTAGCGGGTAAGAAAGTTGCGCCAGTCGCCGTCAGACCAGCGGAGCATCTCGGTGTAGCTCGTTGGCGGCAGGTGCACGCGGCCACGCGGGGGCACGGCGGCGACGTAGGCACCGGGCAGCGTGAGGCACAGGTCGTCCGCCTCCTCCAGCGCGGTGAAGAGGGTCTCCAGGTAGGCTTCCTCGCCGTAGAGGTAGTCGAAGGTGCCGGGCCAGTTGCCGTAGCGCTCGCCGTCCTCCGCGTAGATGAGCACCTCGGCGCCCTCGGCGGCCAGCGCGCGCAACGTGCGCAGCACCTCAGGCACCGGTTTGGTGGGCAGCGTGTAGCGCAGCTCGCGGGAGATGGGCAGCACGCGCACGACGGCCCCGGCATCTTCCGTCAGGAAGGTGGCGCGCGTCGCCGCGGGGGTCATCCCCTGGCGCAGGAAGACATCGTCGTCGAGGAGCACGTAGCGCATGCCCGTCTCCGTCAGCGCCGGGGGCAGACTCGGTTCCCACACGCGCTCCGCCAGCCACGCGCCGGTGGGGGTGACGCCGAAGGTCTCCGCCACCGCGTCACGCAGCAGCGCCAACTGGCCGCGCTGATCGCGTGGGGGGATGACGGGCAATATCGGTTCGTAGAATCCGCCGCCCAGCACCTCTACCTGCCCCGCCGTCACCAGCGCGCGCACGCGCGACAGGTAGTCCGGTTGGTGCGCCTGCAGCCACTCGAAGAGCGGCCCGGTGAAGTGCAAGCCCACGCGCACGCCGGGATGCCGCGCCAGCACGTCGAGGAAAGGCAGATAAGCGGTGCGGAAACACTCCTCCGTGACCCACGGGAAGTTGCCGACCGGCTGATGGTTGTGAAAGACGGCGATGACGGGTGTGGCGGACATATATGCATATTGTACCGCTTTTCGGGTGAAACGGGGACAGCCGGGGTGTCCTCCGACGTGACGATTTAACATCAAGTCGGAGGACATACAAGCGGTATTTTCAGTCACACACCGCCAGCGCACCGCTCTCCTTCGGGCTGAAGAAGCCGAAGGTGGGCGGCCATTGCATCAGGTGTTGCAACTCTTCGCCGGAGAACTCGCTGCCGTCGACGAAGAAGCCGATCCAGAAGCTCTTGCCCGGTCCGAGGGCCGGGATATCCCCCTCCGCGCCGGTGTAGGTCCGCGCGTCAAAGGGGAGCTTGAACTCGGTGACGATGACCTTCGAGGTCGACAGGTCGGCGCCCCACAGCGCTTCCAGGGCGGCGCGTTCCGGCACCTGGCGGGCATCGGGGAGCACGGTCACGACGCAGGGGGCATGTTCCGCCTCCAGCACGCGGAAGCCCAGCTTGGCGAAGAAGCGATAGCGGGTGACGTAGCTCTTCCCATCCGGCCCGCGGAAGGCGAGGAATTGGAAGCCGCCGGCACCGTCGGTGCCGCCGCCGTTGATGCCCATCTCCACGCAATCCTGCCACACCGGGCACTGCAGGCCGAAGTGGAAGGTCGGCAGGTTGTCGAACTCAAAAACCTGCACATAGAGGTTTTGCCCTTCGTATGCCAGCCGGATGGCCGCGCTGGCCTTCGTGATCTTCCCGTCGCGGGGCGGGAGGATGATCTGAGGCGGCACGCCCGCGGTGCGCCACTTCTCCAGCGTGCCGTCGATAGCCAACGGCGCGGTCAGGTGCGTCAGGGCCACGTGCGGGTGCGGCGGCGCCAGTTCCGTCGGCGGCGACGGCACGGGCAACGCGACCAACGCGGCAGCGCGGAGAGCGTTCACCGTGCAGGGGAAGCGTTGGCGCCGGCACTGCTCCTCGTCCAGCAGGCGATACCACGGATGCCGGCCATCGAAGTTGTCGCCGTAGGTCACGTAGCCGTGCCCGTCCAGCCCGCGGTACATGAAGAGATTCGGGTGATCGATCCAGTAGCCGACGTAGTGCAGTTGCGCCGGTTCGGTGAAGCCGCCCAGCCCGAGGCCGTCTTCGTCGAACGCCAGATATTCCCCCGAGTCGAACTTCGAGGTGACCGTCACGCCGTTGGCGGTGCCCATGCCGGCGATGCCGTGCAACGGCGCCAACTGGTTCATCCAGCGCAGTTTCCCTTGCGCATCGAGCCCGACGAGATCGGTGCCCGCGCCGTTGTTCGCGCCCGTGCCACCGGAGCCGCGGAACCATGCCTGGACGGTATACCCGCCCGACGGTTGTCGGGTGGCCGCCTGTACCCACACCGCGCCGCCGGGTTGGCCGTCGTAGGGATCCACGAAGTTTTTCGCGTCCAAGCGCATCAGCAGCGTGCGGTCTTGCCCGCGATACACCGGCACGCCGTCGGCATCCAGCCCGGCGCGCCGCCACTGCATCACGACACCCGAACCGTGCGGAAAGAGGATGTCGCCGTTCGCCTGCAGGTATTCGAAGCGCTCGAATAGTGCGGTGAGCGGCTTCCCGTCCGGCCCCAGCAGCACCTCACCGCCGTCGGCCGCGTCGATATGGCCATCGTGGTTCGTATCTTTGCGTGTGACGAGTTGCCCGGGGTGCGCGGGGTCGGCCACGATGGTCAACACCGGCACGGCGCGATAGCCGTCGAAGCGCACCACCGTCAAGCTGGCGTAATGCCCGCAGAAGACACCGAAGGTTTGCCCGTGGTCGGTGAAGTCGCCGCGGAAGACCACCTGCCCCTCGCGCTCATGCAGGGGAACCGCAGAGAGATCCCAGCACGCCTCCGGTGCCCACTGTCCGCTCCGCTCATCCAGCCGGAAGGAGCGGTCGCCCATGGTATCCCATAACCGCCGGTTGCCGGTGGCAAAGGACGGCTTGAGCTGGTTGCCGAAGACGCCGATGGTGTACCAGCGTGGCGTGCCCGCGGCATCGAGGTAGATCAATCGGCCCCAGTCGATCACCGCCAGCGCCCCCGTAGGACTCAGCGCGACGGATGCCTGCGTGAATGCCCACCCCGGCGCGTTTTGGAAGAGAAAGCGCGTCAGCGTATAGGGCCCGAACGGCCCGTCGCCGCTGCCCACCGTGCGCACGAGCCGCAACTGCGCCGGGTCATGCGCGTCGAAGAGGTGAATTTTGCCGGTCGCCCGCGAGGCGATGGCGAGCAGACCGTTCGCCGCGGCAATCGATGCCGGCTCCGCCACGGGAGAGACGGTGGCGCGCACCGTGCCGTCCGCCGTCAGGGCGACCAGTCTGCCGGAGGAGATGACCCACACGCAGTGCGTGGATGCGTCCGCCGTCGGGCAGGAAGGCGCCTCAAGCGGCAGTGTATCGGCCACGCCGGTCGTCTGCGGGTTGCGCGCGACGGCGGTAAGGTCCACGGTGACCAGTTTGCCCGCGGCCACGGTGTAGAGCTTGCCGCCCAGCACCGCGAGCCCCGTGCCGTCGCCGAGGATCAGCTTCGCGTGTTCGTTGCCCATGCCGCCCCACGAGATAAGCTTCCCGGTGGCGGGGTCCAACCTCGTCAGGCGCGCGGATTGCCCGTCCAGCGTGCGCAGGGTGTAGGCATACCCATCGTCGCCCATGGTGACACCGCGCATGTGGTAGGCGCCCGCCATCATCCAGCGCACGGTGCGGTCCGTCTCGGCGTAACAGCGAAGGTTTGTGTGGTCTTCCGACTCGTCCTCGCCCATCAGCAGATTTCCGCCGGGGAGAAACGCCGCGCTGACCGGATTGTGGGCGGCCGTGACGTTGGTGCCGTAGCTCGAGGGGTCTTCGCCGTTGTCGGCGATGTGGCCCAGGTATTGCCAGCGCAGCCGGCTTTCCACCAGGCGCACTTCATACGCGCCGGCGGGGATGGCGCGCCCGGCGTAATCCCGTGTCGGCAGCCAGTAGGGATACGTGCCTTTGCGCAGCGGCTGGTTCTGGAAGAGATATGCGAGCAATTTGCCGTCGCGCGTGAAGACCCCCGCGCTGGTTACCCCGTCGCCGCGGGTGACGGTAAAGCGCCCATCCGCCGGGCGTGGCGCTATGGCCTGCCCGGCGCACGCACCCAGGGTCGGTAGGCCATGTCGGCGGGTGCCGCGGATATCCGTTGCGGGGGCGTCGCTCCCGGCGAAGCGCGTGCTCCCCCACCCCGCGGTGGTCAGCCGGTCGAGTGCCCACGGCAGCAGGGTCGTCGGCGTGTAGTCGCCGTCGGCGGCGTCGCGAAAGGTGACGGGCAGTTGCACGGAATGGGCATCCTGCCCGGACAGGGATTGCCAACCGAGGAGCAGCGGGCGCCCGATCTGCCCGACCATAATGCCCACGTTCTGGCACTGATACAGGTTGTGATCCAGCCGGGCCGCGGTGCTCGCTCCCAGGTTGACGCCGGTCGAGACGTTCGCCACCACCGTATTGAAGATGACGGTGCCGGTGCCGGTCGGCAGCAGCACGCCCGTTTCCGCGCAATCCGCCACCGTGCAATTGACGATCACCCCGTGTTGGCAGTGGTTCATCACGATGCCGAAGCGGTTATGGTCGCTGATGACGTTCTCCAACCGGGGCTGCGCGACATCGTCGAGATTCACCCCCATCATGCTGCCGGTGACGCGCACGCCGCTCAGCGTCACGCGGGCGCCATGCGTCACCGCGATGCCGTTCACCCGCGCGCCTTGCACCGTCAGGTCAGACACCCGCGCGCCGGCTACTGTCAGATCGGCCACGCGTATATCCTGCCCGGCGGCGATGCTCAACCCGGTGTCGCAGCCGGCGGCGTCGATAACCGTCAACCCGTACCCCGCGCCGCGCAGACTGACGCCCGTCGGCAGCACCACTCCGCCGCGAAAATGTCCGGCGGGCAAGGTGACGGCTTGACCGGGACGCGCCTGCGCCAGTAGCGGAGCCAGCTCCGCAACCGCCTGCGCCGGGCGGATACACCAGAGCGCGGTGAACGCCAACAGGACGGTCACTACCGTGTGTCGCTGTGTTGCGTTGGTCATAATATCCTCTTACTCTGTCGTTTGTCCCGCGGCATGGCGCCCGGTGGCGGGGTCACCGGCGGCGTAGCGCATGCCCGTTGCCGGGTCGAGGGTGAGCATCACCGGGGCGGCCAGCGGGCCGTCGTACTGTTCGAGAAGATGCCCGCGCTGCGTCAGATCGGCGCAGACATCGGGGGTAAATTCCGCGTTGACGGTCAACGACCCCGCCCGGCCGAAGGTGGAAGCGCGGTCGGCGGCGGGGTTGAAGGAATCCTGGTGATGCGCGGTGGAGAAGCGCGGCGCGGTGACCGCCTGTTCCGGCAACAGGCCGAACTCAACGGCATTCAGCAGCAGGTTGAGCGTCGTCTGGTCTTGCAGGTCGCCGCCGGCCACGCTGATCGCGATGACGGGCCGGCCGTGGCGCAGCACCAGCGTGGGGGTCAGCGTGATGCGCGGACGCTTGCCGGCAGCGATGCAGTTGGGGTGCCCCGGCGTGGTGTTGAGGCTGCACAGGCGATTACTGTAGGTGATGCCCGTCCGCCCGCCGTCGTGCGCCTCGACGTTCGCACTCGGGGTCGCGGCGACCACATTCCCCCAGCGATCCGCCGTCACGCAGGTGGTCGTGCCCCCCACGCTCGGGTAGACGGCGCCCGGCCCGGCGAGGGCGGACATGCCGAACGGATCACCCGGACGCACCTCCCGTGAGGCCTGCCGGAGATCGATCAGCGGTCGGCGCAGCACGGTGTAGGCGTCGGAGAGCAGCGCGGCGAGCGGCACCTCGACGCAGGCGGGGTCGCCATAGTACGCGTCGCGATCCGCCATCGCCAGCTTGAGGGCCTCCGTCACCACGTGCACGTAGTCCGCCGAGGTGCGTCCCATGCCGCGCAGATCGAAGCCTTCCAGCAGGCGCAACGCCTGGCAGAGCACCGGTCCCTGCGTCCATGGGCCGCATTTGCACACGGTGTAGCCGCGATAGTCGATCTGCACCGGGTCTTCGATGGTGGTCGTGTGGGCGGCAAGATCGGCGCGGCGCAGGAAACCGCCTTGCTCGATGTAGTAGGCTTCCAGGTCGTCGGCGATATCCGCGCGTGCGCCGGGACGCCCGTAGAAGCGGTCGGAGACGGCCTGCAACCGCTCCTCCCGGCAGCCGGAAGCACGGCGCTCCGTCTCGATGAGCTTGCTCACGGTAATCGCCAGCTTGGGGTGCCACGCTTCCTGCCCGGCGGCCAGCAGGCGCAACGCGGGCGCCGCCGTGTCGGCGAAGGTCAGCGTGCCGTAGCGTTGCAAGGTGGTGGTGCACAGGTCTACCACGGAGGGCACCGGGGCGATTTTGATGCTCCCGCCGCGCGGGATGCCGTGTTGCATGTACCACGCGATGGCGTCCGGCGCCCGCGGCGCGCGCCCGGCCCCGCCGAAGGCATGCACCGTGCGCGTGGCGGCGTCGTAGAGAATCAGCGGCACCTCGCCCCCGATGGAACACGCGCCGTGATCCGTCACCGTCAGCGCCAGGATGGTCGCCACCGCGGCGTCGGCGGCATTGCCGCCTTCGTCCAGCATCGCGATCCCGGCCGCCACCGCCTCCGCGCTGCCCGCCGCCACCACGCCGGCCATCCCGGCCGCATGCCACCCCATCAGTTCCGTATCGCGCTGTATCATGGGCGAGAAATTAGACGCGGACGGCCTCGTTTCCTGCTGCGCGGGGTCGGAAAGGGCATCGACGGCGGAGAGCGAATTGTTGACGCTAGAGGTAGCACGCATGGGTTTCATTCGAGTCACCCCCAATGGGCAAAGCTTTGAGGATGCCGCCACCGGCGCGCCGTTTGTGCCGGTGGGCAGCAACTATTGCGCCGTGGTGGCCGGGCAGGCAAACGGTGGGTATTGCGGGCAGGTCTTTCCGCTCTTCGGTCGCGATGCGCACACGGAAGCGGATGGCGTGGCGGAGGGTCGGCGGGCCTTCGCGCGGCTGGCGGCGCTTGATCTGAACGTGGTGCGCATCTGGCTGGAGCCCGATGTCTTCTTCCCGCATGGGCGGCGGATCGACCCGGCGGGTGCGGCACAATTGGACGCGCTGCTCGACGCCGGGCGGGAATGCGGGCTGCGCCTTTCCATAGGCATGCATCTCTGCCCCACCCCTTCCGGCGGCAAACTCGCCGCCTTTGAACCGCCGCACGACGAACGGCTGCGCGAGATGCTCTACCTGCTGGCGCGCCGCTGGGGACAGGAGGAACAAATCTTCTCCTGGACCATCATCGGCGAAGGCACGCTGCCCTGGCAGACGCCGTGGCTGGCGCAACGCTGGCCCGCCTTCCTGCAATACTGGTACAACGACGACCTCGCCGCGCTGCAGCAGGCGTGGGGCGACGTCGGCGTCGCGTTTTCGTCCTTCCAGAACGCCCCCATCCCGCCCCGCAACGTCGGGTATGCGGCGGGGTTGGGTGCGGTGAATCCCGGCAATCTCGCCCAATTGCCCGCCGACCCGTGGGCCGGTTCGGTCTGGCGTTACGACTGGCGCCTGTTTCTCGAAGAGATCGGCGCCTCCCGCGTCCATGCGGAAGCGAAGGCGCTGCGAGATGGCGGTGCCCGGCAGATGGTCACGGTCGGGAACAACTCCTGGATCTTCCCCAACCTGGCCTGCGGGCAGATGGGCGTGGGCTACAACCCGTACTTCTACCTCGACAGCGTGGACTACCTCTGCCAGCACCACTATCCCGCGCCGCAGTGTTTGCTGGGCGGCAACGGCGACCCGCTGGACAGTGAGGAGGCCATGCAGAGCTGGGAGGTAGCCGTCGGCGTGATGGGCCGCATCTACCGCAGTCTGGGCAAACCGGTGGTGTTGGAGGAATGGGGCTGGTATGGCGGCGGCACGTCGTCGTTTCTGTGCGAGCTACCCTACCGCTCGCTGGACGAGCAGGATGCCTACGGCAATCGCCTGCTGGAAGCTACCCGGCACACTTATAGCGGCTGGCTGTACTGGCTGTGGCGCGATATGCCCGCCGCCATCGACATCACCAACCGCAGCGGCCTCTACCACGCCGACGGCAATACGCTGAAACCGTGGGGCCGCCGTTACGGCCAGTGGGCGAAGCGCCTGCGCCGGGAGCCGCCCGCCCTTCAACCGGCGACCCGCACCGTCGACATGCCGATGCAGGCGTTGTATACCGATGATCGCGCGCATGAGAACTGGCTGCAAGAGGAGATGCGCCGGTGGCGCACCGCCGGCCCGGCTGACTATCGCCCCGTCTTCCCGCGCAAGCCGCTGACGGACGTGCAAACGGACCTCACCGCCGCCGCGCCGACCGCCGCCCGCGTCGTCGATACGCCGATGGGCACGCGGGAGGCGAATGCACGGTGACCGTCAGGCAACGGTTGCCGGTGCGACCGCCGCCGCCAGATACGGCAGCACATACGCGCCCTTCGGCAGCACGGTGATGCGCGCGTCGGGGCCGTGTTTGGCGAGGGCGGTGCGCAGGCCGTCTTCCATCGAGCGCACCGGCGTTACGAAGAGGCCTTGCTGCGTCTCCCAGGGCAGGTACGAGGAGTAGAAGAGCACGTCATGGCGGGCGACGACCTTGTGCAGGTACTGCAGCGCCCACTGGTCCTTCTCCACCTCGTCGCGGGTCGTGGCGGCGCGCAGAAAATCGTCCAGCGTGGCATAGCGCGCGCATTGCTCGGTGAATTCCCGCTGCCCGATCCCTTCCGCGCAGGCCATGGCATAGAGCAGCGTGCCGCCGGGCTTGAGGATGGGCAGCGCGGCCATCATGCCCTTTTGCCCCTGATAGTAGGTTAGATCGAGCGGGTACCCGCTGCTGGTAGAGATGACGATGTCCGCCGGTTCCGGCACCGGCACCCGGCAGCAAGCTTCCGCCTGCCGCACCGCCGCCTGCCACGCGGCGCGGTAGTCGCCGGCAAAGACGCCGGTGATCTGCTTATCGCGGTTGACGGTGACGTTGACCAGGAAGTGCGGCGGGCACATCGCCGCCACCGCGTGCGAGAGGGTATTCACCGGATTGCCGTCGATCACCCCCGGCAAGGCGTTGATGTGGCCCATCATGTCCGGCGCGTGAAAACGCTTAACCGTCTGCTCGCCGCTGATGCCGGGGCAGAGCCCCTTGCGTCCGCCGGAGAAGCCCGCCATCATATGCGGCTCGACCAGCCCGGTAAGGATGCGCAGATCGGCCTCGACCCAGCGGCGCGCCATCACCACGGTGGTGTCGAAGAGGGTCGTGCCCAGCGTGACCAGCGTGTCCGGGTTCGCCGATTCGTGATCCACGATCTCCACGCGCCCGAGCACCTCGTCCCCCACCAGCTCGCGCCATTCCGCCGGCGTGCTGCGCCGATGCAGGCCCGTGGCGACGAGGATGGTGATCTGCGCGTCGGCAATGCCGTACCCGTTCAACTCCGCCAGCAACGGCAGCAGCACCTGCGCGTTGGGGCACGGGCGGGTGATATCGCTGATGACGATCACGCATCGTGGCGCGCGTGGTCCGATCCCGGCGGCGATCTCGGCCAGCGGCGCGGACTCGATGGGCCGCCGCAGCATGGCGCGCACCGCGTCCTCCGGCGCCGCCAACGGCGCCTGGGCCAGGTCCTCGAACACGCCGATCAGATTGCCGTCCGGCACGTCCAACTCAATGCCGTCGCGATGATACGCCAGGTGGATCTTCATGAGAAACCTCGTTAATGCGGGTTATGTATGCGGTAGCACCCGTGGCACGGGCAGCCAGCCCCGATATATCGGCATATGCGTCAACATTCAATAACGGTGTGTCCGTTTTCCGACCCGACGATAAATCGTCAGGCTACCGGCTGCGCCCCATGAATGGGGCTTTAGTAGTCTATGCAAGGTTATAGTCACGTTCGGTGAACTTTACTAAACTCGAAAAGACCGTTCCCGCCGAAAACCTTTCAGGCTAATAACCACGGAACCAGGTGCACGCACGCTTGACAAGCCCCTTTCAAGGGGCGCAGCCGGTAGCCCGACGATTTATCGTCGGGTTGAAAACGGGCAAACGGAAGTGACAACTCGACATGTCTGCGATGTATCGGCGTCTCGCCCGTGTTTCATGGCCGAGACGGCCATGCCACTTTAACTTACTATAAGAATTTGACAGTCACACGCGTCGTCCCTTCATCCGCGGCGAGATTGCTGTCATCCCGGCAGGATCACTCCGCCGCGGGACGAAATAGACGATTGATTCTGTTCCCGGACGCGCCGGGGAACAGCGGATGGGATACCAGACAACGATGCCGCAAGCACAGCAGTCCAGACAGAAACGACCCTCCGCACCGCCGACCGACGAACTCCCCGTGCGGAACTTCTCCGTGCGGGAGATTCTCTCCCGGTTGCTCCCGATCCTCCACCCCTACCGCTTCAACCTGCTCTGGGCGGGCACGTTGATCGCGCTGGTCGCGCTGGCCCTCGCGGTGATGCCCCTCTTCACCAAGTACGTCATCGACGTGGCGATTCCCCACGGCTCGCTGCAACTGGCGGCCGGGGCGATGGGCGTTTTCGTCGTCATCCAGTTCGTACGGATGGTGCTCTGGTACATCGCCCAGCTCCGCGTGCTCTGGATAAAGGAGAAGATGCTCTTCGAACTGCGCGCGGTGGTCTTCGCGCACCTGCAGCAGCTCGAGCTGCGCTTCCACAGCAAGTATGCCCCGTCGTATCTCTACGACCGCATCTTCAGCCAGTCGCTCAACGGCACGGCGGGCTTTCTGGTGGTCTTTTTCCAGCAGGTGATGGTCTATCTGCCGGGCATGCTCTTCAGCCTGGGCTTCTGCCTCTTCCTCAGTCCCGGCATGACGCTAGTGATCGTGATCGGCGCGGGGGGCTACGTACTCGCCGCCCGGCTGATGTCGCCGCGCATCTATCGTAAAACGAAGGCCTGGATGGATGTGGCCAACCTGATCGCCCAGGATATTACCGACAAGCTGCGCGGCACCAAAACCATCCAATCCTTCGCCATGGAGGCGCGCATTCAGGACGAATTGGAGGATCGTCTCTGGCCGATGCAGCTCAAGTGCATGGACAGCCAGATCGAGGCGATGCGCCTGAGCTTTGTCACCGAAGGCTTGAACTACCTCATCACCGCCGCGGTGCTGGTGGTCGGCACCTTTGCCATCCTGCGCTGGCACCTGGCCGTCGGCACGCTGGTGGCCTTCGTCGCCTATGAAGCGATGCTGGTGAGCATGGTGCAGGCGCTGGTGAATTCCTACGGCCAGTTCATCACCATGCGCGTCGGCTTCGACCAGCTCTACACCGTGCTCGAGACGCGCAGCACGGTGAAGGAGAACCCCGCCGCGAAGCTGCCCGAACCGCTGCGTGGGGAGATCGCCTTCGACGGGGTGACCTTCGGCTATGACCGCGAGCCGATTCTGCGCGACGTGCGCTTCACGGTGCCCTTCGGCGAAACCGTCGCGCTGGTCGGGCGCAGCGGCGCCGGCAAAACCACGGTAGCCAATCTGCTCATGCGCTTCTTCGATCCCGTGCAGGGACGGATCACGCTGGACGGCATCGACGTGCGCGAACTCCCCCTGCGCCGCTATCGCTCGCTCTTTGGCGTGGTGCATCAGGACCCCTTCCTCTTCAACGATACCCTGGAGGTGAATCTCCGCTACGTCAACCCGACCGCGAGCGAAGAGGAACTATGGGAGGCCTTAAGCCGGGCGCAGGTGGCCGACTTCGTGCGCGGGCTGCCCGACGGCCTGCAGCATCAGGTCGGCGAGGGAGGCGGGCAGCTCTCCGGGGGGCAGCGCCAGCGCATCGCTATCGCCCGTTGCCTGCTCAACGACCCGCGCTTCCTTATCCTGGACGAGGCGACGAGTGCGCTGGACAGCGAGACGGAAGCCGCCATCCACCTCGCCTTCGAAGAGCTGTTCACCGGTCGCACCGCCTTCATCATCGCCCACCGCCTCGGTACCATCCGCCGCGCCAACCGTATCCTCGTGCTGGACGATGGCCGCCTGGCTGAGCAAGGCACCTTCGAAGCGCTGCTCGCGCAGGACGGCCTCTTCCGCCGCCTGCACACCATCGCCACCACCGGCAGCGCCTACGGCGATCGGCGCGAGGAAGCCCGCTTTGCGTAGCCGGTGATGCAGGAAAGGTCGGGTCGCGGCGCGAAGGGATAGCCACCGGACGATTATGCGCTTGGTTACAGCTAGCGTATCAGCTATCTTCGTTCGGTCTATAGGGTAAGGATGGCGCATTTTTTGGGAGGGCGAGCGTACCCGCGAGCCGCGTGCGAGATATCCACGAAAGAGAGTAGAGACGGTCTGTACGTGGATATCATCTCACGCACTGACCGCCGCTTTCCACATGAACGGATCTTTCGTCCGTGGCTCACGGGGACGCTCGCCCTCCCAGTGTTGTCACATCGTTTATCCGTAAGCACGCGGACCGAATCGTCAGACCGAAGTCCTGATTCCTGAATCCCTATTACAACGGAGCAACATCATGAATTCACGTGAACGCGTTACCGCGGCGGTGCACCATCGCGTGCCGGACCGTGTGCCCATCGATCTGGCCGGGCTGAAGGCGTCGGGCATCGCCGCCATCGCGTACGACCGGGTGAAGAAGCAACTCGGCCTCGCCACGCCGACGCGCATTATGGACGCGCGCTTCATGATCGCCGAGGTGGAAGAGGCGGTGCGCCGTCGCTTGCACGTCGACGTGCTGCCCATCGACATGACCTGCATCCCCGCGCTCGTGCAACCGGACGACGCCTGGGTTCCGAAAACCCTCTACGACGGCACCGACGTGTGCTTTATGCCCGGTACCGGCATCAGCGCGGACGCGGCGGGCAACTGGACGCTGCTCAACGCCGATGGCACCCCCAGCGATTACCGTATGCCTTATCGCGGCCACTACTTCGACGATATGTCTTTCGACCGTGGCACCGGCATCGATCCGCGCGATTTCGCGCCGGTGGACGACATCCCCGACGAGCAGTTGGCGCTGCTGGCGCGCTACACCCGGCAGCAATACGAGGAGACCGACTACGCCCTGCTCGGTTGGGGCTACGGCGTGTGCTTCCTCGGCCTGAGCCTCATCACCGACCGTCGCAGCAACGTGACGATGGGTCAGCCCAGCGAGTGGATGATGATGCTGATGAGCGAACCGGACACCTGCCACGCCATGATGGCGCGCTCGGTCGACGCGTCGATCAAGTGCTTGTCGCTGGTGCGGGAGGCGGTGGGCGACCGCTGCTTCGCCTGGGGCATCGCCGCCGACGACAGCGGCACCCAGCGCGGCGAATTCCTCAACCCGGAGCTGTGGGCGGCAATGATCCAGCCGCACTACACCCGCCTCTGCGACTGGATTCACCGCAACACGTCGTGGAAGACTTTCCTGCACTGCTGCGGCTCCGTCTACCACCTCATCCCGCACTTCATCGAGGCAGGCATCGATATTCTCAACCCGGTGCAAACCTCCGCCGCCAACATGGACCCCGCGCGGCTGAAAGCGGAATTCGGCGCGCAGGTCGTCTTCTGGGGCGGCGGCGCCGACACGCAGACCGTCCTGGCGGCGGCCACGCCGGACGAAGTGCGCGCCCACGTTCGCGCACGCCTCGCCACCTTCGGCCCCGGGGGCGGCTACATCTTCAACCAGGTGCACAACATCCAGGCCGACGTGCCGCCGGAGAACATCCTGGCGATGTTCGACGCGGCGTATGAGTTCGGCGAGTACCGGTAAGCGTCCCGCCGGCGGTACGTCCCACACCTTTACGCCTGTTCAGTGTCAAAGCCCAGTAACGATGCCGGCATACCTTCCTGCCGCTCCCTTTTCCCCGTCACACGATGTTACGGGGGAAGGGGCCGGGGGATGGGGGGCGAGCATCATCACCGGTAACGGTTTCCGTCTCGGAAGGAATGGTTCGCCATGCGTCTCCTGCGTCTCGTCTTCCTCCTCGGGTTGTGCAGCGTGTTGGCGGCAGCGGCCCGCGCGGCTGAGCTGGCACCGGCCTTCACCACCGCCGAAATTGATGCCGCGCAGAGCCGGGCCTTTGCGGACGGCACCGCGTTGGCGCCGCCGTCGCTCGACACCCTGGCGGTGACCTTCGGCCTGCAGACGGGCAAACCCGCCTGGGCGACCGGCCCGCTCACCGCGCGTGCCCGCCATTTCCGCGTCGCCTTCACGCGCCCGGTCACCCTGGGCACCGTGATTACCGCCTACACCGGACCGACCACGCGCGCCTTTCAGCCGTTGACCGGGCGCTACGTGAGCATTCTCAAGCCCGACGCCCCCTATCCCGGCGACGTGACGAAGGACGAGCAATGGACGCTGCTCCCCCCCGGCGAGTTGAAGATCCTGCCGCCGGGCACGCAGACGCGTGCGATCCGCTTCAGCGACGTGGCCGCCTCCGACCGCATGGCCCCGTGGGAGGTCACCCTTACCCCGGCGCTCTGCTTCACGGAGCGCTACTATAGCGCACTGGACCTGGGCAACGCGCGGCATAGCGGCAAAACCGGCACCCCCGATGTCCTGCTGGCCAGTTGGGCGGATCCGCAGCCCATCGCCGGCATCGTCTTCATCGGGCTGAACGCCCAGGTGGCGCAGATTCAGGTGTTGAAACCGGATGCCACCGAACACCCCGCCGTCGCCGCGGCCATCTTCTGGAAGCATCTGCCGGATTGCCCCGGCGCGCCGGTGGTGGTCTACCGCTGTGATCCCCCCGTCACCACGCGCGGCATCCGCCTGACTGGCCCCAATCGCGGCCTGGACGACCGGAGCTATTTTCATACCGTCATCCCGCTGGTGCATATGGGCGACCGCGCCACGGCGCCCACGCTGCAACTGCCGCCCCCGCCGTATAAGATCAACTACACCATGCCGATGGACGGCTTCGTGGCGCTGGATATCACCGAGAAGCAGACCGGCAAAATCGTGCGGCGACTGATCGCGGAGACGGCGCGGATGAAAGGCCCGGTCGCCGAGTCCTGGGACTTGAAGGACAACGCCGGCGAATACGTGCCCCCCGGCGACTACACCTGGAAAGCCATCACGCGCCCCCCGTTCAAATTGACCTATGAGATGACCGTCAACAATGCCGGCCAACCGGCCTGGTGGGCGCCCGCCCCGGGCAAAGGCGGCGGCGGCTGGCTGGGCGACCATGGCTGCCCCAACGCGGCGGCGGCGGTGGGCGACCGCATCTTCCTCGGCTCCTTCTGCGCGGAAAGCGGCAACGTGGCCCTCGCCGCCGACCTCGACGGCAACAAGCAATGGGGCACTTTCGCCATCTCCTACGGCTTCCGCGGCCCGGACCGCATCGTGTCCGACGGCCAATCCGCCTACCTGGTCAACAACGCCATCATCATGAAGGTCGACCCGGACAACGCCTTCAAAGCGCGTACCATCTTCACCTTCAAACACACCAATGAGCTGCCCGGCAACGGGGAGGAAGCCGACACCCTCTACCTGCGCGGCGGAGCGGCGGCGCGCGGCGACAAAATCTACATGGCCGTCAACGCGCCCCCCGAGTCCTGGCTGAAGACCTCCTTCCCGCCGGAAGTGCTCGACTCGCGGCGCTGTATGCCGGTGGCCTTCCTGCAAAAGGGCAACGGACACCGGTCGATCAAAGGCGATAAGATTTACGGGGAGTCCGAGTACGACGAGTTGATGCGCCTGTACGCCGCCTTCCTCACCGAATTCATGCCGGAGCAAACCACCTCCTACGCCGGTGCCTTTATCCCGAGTTCGACCCAGGCCTACTTCGGCGACGCACCCAAGGAAGGCGCGCTGTCGGGCACCCTCACCGCCGTCTTCACCCAACCGGTGCCCGTCGGCTCGGTGCTCGTGCCCGACGCGCGCGTCAAAGTCTACGCCCTGAAGGCCGGCGTGCAACTGCCCGATGCCGAACCCGCGCCCGGCGACGTGGACCTGGGCGTCGGCGGCGACGCCGGGGAAGCCGACGGTGGCAAGCTGGACGAAAACACCTGGATTCCCCTCCCCGTCACCGCGCAACCCGGCGCGCCGGCGCTCGCCCTCGCCCCTGTCGGCGGGCTGCGCACCACCGCGCTGCGCTTCGTCGCCAACCGCATCGCCTTCGCCATGGTGATGGCTCACCGCTTCGAGAACAGCGCGGCCCAGGCGACACCCGCGTATGTGGAAGGCACGGCCACCAAGGCCGGCGGCTGGGCGGCCGACCGCGCCCAAACCGCCCCCATCACGGTAATCAATCCCGCCCGCTATGCGCTGGTGTGGCCCACCCCCCAGCCCGTGCGCGGCGTGTCGCTCACTTTTCCCCTCGGTACCACCATCGCGGTGGACGTGTGGACCGGCCCCGCGGACGGCGATCCGCAAGCGGGCCTGGCCGAGGACGGCAAGTGGAAACAGATGGGCGTGCTGCAGCCGCAGATCTTCCAGGGTTATTTCGGCCAGACGGCCACCGTGCGCAACGTGGACTTCGGCGAAATCCTGACGACCCGCGCCGTGCGCGTGCGCGTCACCGCCGCGGACTCCGGTACGGGGGGCGGGCAGCACGTCGGCTTCCAGTCACTCGTCGTCTACCACCACCTCGGCGGCGATCCCGCCGGTCTGCCGGTCGTGCTGAACGAGCGTATCACGGAGTTCCAACTGCCCAAGGACGAGAAGAGCGACGCGGTGATCCTGCGCGAGATCCCGTTTAAAAAGCCGAATAATCTGGCCTTCGACAACGCCGGCGTCCTGCACTGCGTCTCCGACGGGCAAATCGTCACCGTGCCCCTCGCCGCTGGCGAGACGTCGAAGACCGTCATCACGCGCGACAAGCTGACCAAGCCGGCGAGCATCACCTTCGATGCTGACGGCCTGCTCTACGTCTCCGACTGCGGCCCCAAGGTCATCAACGTCTTCAACCCGAAGACGGGCGCGCTGGTGCGCACCATCGGCAAACCGGGCGGGCAGCAACTCGGCAAATGGGACCCGGAACGCTTCGACAACCCCGCGCAGATCGCCATCGACAGCAAGGGCAAGCTCTGGGTGGCCGATTTCTCCTACCAGCCCAAGCGCGTGGAGCGCCTCACCCGCGACGGCAAACCGGAAAAATGGTTCCTCGGCCCCACGCAATACGGCGGCGGCGGCTGGCTGGACGAAGGCAATCATAACGTGGTGAACTTCAACGGCATGAAGTTCGTCATCGACTGGCCGACGCGCAGTTGGAAGCTGGACTCCATTCTCTTCCGCCCGAGCGACCCCCGTTCCACCGGCGGCGCCATGCCCGACCGCGTGGTCTATCTCAAGGGACGGCGCTACCTGGTCGGCCCCTCCTGCGGCTACTTCGTCGGCACCGGCGCCACCATCTGCCAGGAACGCGGCGACATCGCCGTGCCCATGGTCGCCGCCGGCAAGCTAGACCAGTGGTGGGACATCGACCAGCGCCCCGACCTGCAAAAGGCCTTTGGCGCCCTCGACCGCAGCAAGTACCTGTTCGTCTGGGCGGATAAAAACGGCGACGGCAAGCCGGAAGCCGACGAGGTGCAGGTGACGCCGAATACGCAACGCCTGACCATGACCGTCGGCAGCGATCTGTCCATCAACTATGCCGGCGCGCGCCTGCGTCCCACCGGTTTCCAGCCCAACGGCGTGCCCATCTACGACATCGCCAAGATCGAACCGGTGCTCGCTAAAAGCGATTACGCCTCGCATTCCTGGACCACCGAGGACGGCCGCACCTTCTGCGTGAGCACCTATATGCTGGCGCCGGACGGCAAAACGCAGCTCTGGGAATACCCGAACAAATTCGACATCCACGGCGGCTTCTACGCCGCCGGCTTCGGCTACGACCGCCCGCCGGGCGTGCTCAACCAGGAACACGTTCCGGTCGGGCACTTCACCGTCGGCAAAGAAGAGTACTTCGTCACCAACAGCGACCCGGGCGACTGGTACGTCTACTCCGGCGACGGCATGATGGTCGGCTGTATCTTCGGCGGTCCTACCGGCTACGGCTTGAAGCAATGGACCATGCCGGAATGGGAGCCGGGCAAAACCGACCTGTACGACCTGCGCCTGGGGCAGGAACACTACCAGGGTTGCGTGGTGAAGGCGGAGGACGGCAAAATATACGCCGTCGCCGGGCACAACCACGTGAGCATCGTGCGCATCGACGGTTTCGAGCAGGTGCAGCGGCTGGGCGGCGATGTCACCATCTCCCAGGAGGAGCTGGCCAAAACACAGGCCTGGCAGTTGCAGTGCGCCACCGCGCTCAAGGTGCAGCAAGAGGCCAAGGTCGCCAAGGTGCCCTACCTGGAGAATCCGATTCAGGTGAACGGCTCGCTGGACGATTGGCCCGATGACCTTTTCGTGCCGATCCACGACTTCTGGAAGCTCGGGCTCTACCGCAACGACTTCATCACCTACGCGCAAGGGGCGTTCGCCTACGACGACACCTACCTCTACCTCGCCGTGCGCACGATGGACGACTCCCCCATGCGCAACACCGCGCAGGACCCGGCGTTCCTCTTCAAAGGCGGCGATGCGGCAGATATCTGCCTCGGGCTGGACCCGAACGCCGACCCCAAGCGCACATCCCCCGCCCCCGGCGATTTGCGCTTGCTCATCGCCAAGGTGAAGGATGAGCCGACGGTGGTGCTTTACCGCGCGGTGGTGCCCGGCACCAAGGGGGAGAAGCGCGTACGCTTCAAGTCGCCCGTGGGCGAGAACTACATCGACGAGGTGCGCGTGCTCGACAACGCCCAGGCCGCCTTCGCGCTGAACGACGGCGATTGGGGCTGGGTAATGGAAGCCGCGATTCCCTGGAAGGACCTGGGGGTGGCACCGCCGAAGGTCGGCTCGCGTCTGCGCGGGGACATCGGCATCCTGCAGAGCGACCAGAACGGCATGCGCACCACCAGCCGCCTCTACTGGTCCGGCAAATCGCAGACGATCGTCTGCGACGTGCCCTCGGAGTCCAAGCTCTCCCCGTCGCTGTGGGGCGAACTCTACTTCACCGAGCCGGACAAGGCCATGCACTTCGGCCCGGCGGACGTCGATCTCGGCGACGATAAGTAGCGCCGGCGCGCGGAACGCAAAAGCACCCGGCGGAGTGCAGTGCATTCCGCCGGGCGCGTTCGTTTGTATTACCCGATTGCCGGTTGATTGAATTCGAAGCTTTTCCGGAAATGGAATCCGTAGACCGACAGGATCATCGCCAGCGGAATCTGGCGTGGACAGTGGAAGAGTGCCCAGAAGAGCAACCGCCAGAAGTAGCTGCGCTCTTTTTCGACCATCCCTAATGCCCAGGCCGTTTTCCAGACGGTGAGCAGGTAGCGCGCCCGAAAGACGTTGCGTTGCCGGTGCCGCGGGCGGTAGGTGCGCAAGAACTGTTTCAGCCGGGCATAGTAGGCGTTGGGGGCGTAAATCGACTCGATGATCTTCCGATAGCCCTGCAGCAGCGTTTCCGGCGCCATGCTGGGGGCAAAGTTCAACGAATAATCGGTATTGTCGCCGGTGGTGCCGCCGACCAGACGTTTTTGCTCCCGCAGGCGTTGATACAGCCGTGTCCCGGGCATTGCATTCAACAGGCCGACCATCGCCATCACGATGCCGCTTTCCTGAATGAATTTGATGAGTTGCTCGAAAATCGAGGCCGGATCACTGTCGAAGCCGACGATAAAGCCGGCCTGCACCTGCAACCCGGCCTGATGGATGATGCGGATACCGCCCAGCAGGTCCCGGTTCCGATTCGTGGTTTTATTGCACTCCGTCAAGCTCGCTTCGTGCGGCGATTCGATGCCGATGAACACGGTGGAGAACCGGGCCTGCTCCATCTGCCGCATCAACGCGGGATCGTCGGCCAGGTTCAGCGACACCTGGGTATTGAAGACGAAGGGATGCTTACGCTGTGCCATCCAGGCGCTGATTGCCGGGAGGATGGTACTCTTCACCAGCTGTTTCTGCCCGATGAAGTTGTCATCGACGAAAAAGACATTCCCGCGCCACCCGGCTTGGTACAGCAGCTCCAACTCGGCAATGATCTGCGACGTGTCCTTGATCCGGGGAATGCGGCCATACAGCGCGGTGATATTGCAAAACTCACAGTCGAACGGGCACCCGCGGGACGCCTGAATATTCATGGAGGCGTACCGCGCCATGTCGATCAACGCCCAACGCGGTTGCGGCGTGGTGCGCAAGTCGGCGTGTTCGGCGCTCGTGTAGAGATGCCGGGCCTGCCCGCCCGCGAAGTCGTGCAGGAACTGGGGGAGGGTCACTTCCGCTTCGTTGAGCACCAGGTACTCGACATCCGCGAAATCGTCGGGCAGCGAGGTAAATAACGGCCCGCCGGCAATGATGGGTTTTTGCAGAGCATGGGACCGGCTGATAACCTCGCGCACGGAAGCCGTTTGCACCGACATCGCGCTGAGCAGAACTACATCCGCCCACTGCAAGTCTTCATCGCGCAGCGGGGTGATATTCATGTCGACGAGGCGGGGTTCCCAGTCATCCGGCAGCATCGCCGCCACCGTCAACAACCCCAACGGCGGATAGACCGCACGTTTGGCAATGAATTTCAACGCGTGTTTGAAACTCCAGAACGTATCCGGACAGTTCGGATAGACCAGCAAAGCCTTCATTGTCGTCTCCTACGTCTGTGATCAGCGGAATAATCGCCGGTATCCGCGCGACACCCGCGAATTTCCGCGACGATCAGGAGCAGAGGGGATGGACGAATGCGACTCGTGCAACCGAAGAGCCTGTGATCGTATTTAATTGTCCATCTCTATTATACCACGTCTTTCACTACGCGCTGGCCAAAACGCAAACATGCCGGTCTTGTTGACGCTACGCTTCGACTACGGATTGACACACCCCCGACGCGGTGTTACAGTTCCGATAACGTCCGCCGGTTTACCGGTAGGAACTCCGCTGCGATCCGGGGGTTTTCATGAAGTATTTCCGCCTTGCGCTGCTTTGCGCGCTGCTGTCCTTGCTCTGCGTGGCCCTGCCCGCGTGGGCGCAGGAACGACCCGCGGCGATGGTGCGGGTGGCGGCTGCGCCGACCCTGTACGGCGACCCCGCGGCGTGGGCGAACATCACAGCGGAGCAGACGGTGCACGGGCGCCTCGGCACGGCGGCGACCTTCACGCTGGCCTACGATGACATCAACTGCTACGCACTGATCCGCGTGAACGACCCCTCGCCGCTGAAGAACGGCGCCACGATCTTCCAGGAACTGCTGAAGGGCGGCGACGCCTTGAGCCTTTGCTTCGGCCCGGCGGACGGGAAGGGCGCCGACCAGCGCATCATGCTCGCCCTCGTGAACGGCCAGCCGGAGATCGTGGCGATGCGCCCCCTGTGGCCGGATAAGCACCACCCCTACGCGTACTTCACCTCCGCGGCGGGCCGCGCGCCGATGGACATGGTGTGGCACCTGGCACCGGAGGGCGCGAAGGCCATCTTTACCCCCACGAAGAACGGCTATCTCGCCGAGGTGCTGCTGCCGTGGGCGGCGCTGGGCATTCACCCGACGGCGGGGATGGAGTTGCCCTTCGACCTGCAGGTGCTCTATTCCGATCCCGCCGGCACTACGGACGTGGATACCGCCTGGTGGCACGCGCGCGGCGGCGGCGCCTATTGCACCACCGACACGGCGACGGAGTCACGCCTCTACCCGGATACGTGGGGCGTGGCGCACCTGTATGACAAAGATCCCGGCCCGCAACCCGCGGCGGCGGCGGTCAGCACCGACCCCGCCTTCCAGCCGCGCGGGCTGCCCATCCACTTCACCCTCCCGCGCGCGGCCCGCGTGAGCGTCGTTATCAAAGACGCACACGGCTTCATCGTACGCGAGCTGCTGCGCACCGAACCCCTCACCGCCGGCGCGCACACGATTTACTGGGATGGTCGCGACCGCTGGAACGCCCCGCTGCCCGCCGGCGCCTACACCTACCTCCTCGGGTACTTCGACGGCATCGCCGCCCACTTCGCCGCCAGCGCGGGCAACTCCGCGCGCCCGCCTTACCGCACCACGGACGGCTTGGGCTCCATCGGCGGGCAACACTACGGGCCGGTGGCCGTGGCCGCCGATGCCGCCACCATCTACATGCTCACCGCCGGCGAAGAGGGCCAGCCCTGCCTGCGCGCCGTCGACCCCACCACGCTGCAGTCGCGCTGGTTCCACAGCACCGGCGTCTTCGGCGGTGGGCAGGCGGTGGCGACGGACGACCACAACGTCTACATGATCTACGGGAACAACGGCACGCACTTCGTCCGCATCGACCCCGCCACCGGGCGCGACGTGCCCATCGGCGCGCAGCGCGGGCCGCTGTCGTTTGGTAAAATATCCGCCTCCGGGCTGGCGATCCTCGGCGGCAAGGCCTACTTCACCGTGCCCGCGGAGAACCACATCGGCGTGCTCGACTTGACTACCGGCGCCGCGGGTGCCGACATCCCCCTGCCCGGCGCGACGAACCTGTGCGTTTACGATGCCCACACGCTGCTCGTGTGCACCGCCACCACCGTCGAAGCAATGAACCCCGTCACGGGGGAGCACCGCGCCGTCCTCACCGGCTTGACGGCGCCTACCGCGGTCACGGCGGACCAAACCGGCATCGCCTACGTCGCCGAAGGCGGCGCCTCGCAGCAGGTGGAAAAGTTCTCCCCCGCCGGCAAACTGCTCGCCACCTTCGGCGTGCCGGGCGGGCGCGGCTTCACCGCCGTGCCCTACAACCCGCTGGCCTTCCGCAACGTCACCGGCATGGCTTGCGGCCCCGACGGCAACCTGTGGCTGGTGGAAGCCGGCGTGCCCCCGCGCCGCTACATTCGCCTCACCCCGGAAGGCAAGTGGCTGGCGGACATCGACGGCCCCACGCACTGCGGTGTGGTCGTCGGCTTCGATCTGGACGACCCCACCTCTGTCTACTATACCACCGGCTCCGGCAACGCCGAGATCCTCAACGCGAAGCTCGACTACGCCGCCTACGCGAAGGCGCACGACCCGATGAAGGGTTTCGCGCTGCAATACATCTGGTGCATGAGCCAGAACGGCGTGGATTACACCGCCAAACCGGACCTGATGGCCGGCGAGCGCGGTGCCATGACACTGGACTACAACCGCGTGATGGTCTTCACCGGCGCCAACGGCAAGCGCTACTTCTGGTCGCCGGGCGGCGCGCGCACGGGCCTCTTCCTCTGGGAGGACGGCAAGTGGAAGGCCTGCGCCACCGTGGGCGGCGCAGATGATATCAAGTACTGGTCGGATAAAAACGGCGACGGCCTCGTGCAGCCCGACGAGTGCAGCCCCGACAAAGTGCCCACCGGCAACTGGGGCTGGATCGGCCGCGACCTGACGCTTTACGGCCTCGACGGTACGCTGAAGCCCGCCGCCATCGACGCCCGCGGCGTGCCCACCTACGTCGGCGGCGCCTTCACGCCCTACATGCCAGGTCTGCACCACTACTTCAGCGACCCCGCCTACTGGCCCTGCGTGGCGCCCGCTACCTCCGACGGCAGCACCTACTTCACCGAGAATAACGGCCCGCACCAGAACCGCGACTTTTGGGACCGCTGCTCGGAGAACCGCCTCATCAAAGTGCAGGACGGCAAGGTGGCCTGGATGGTCGGCTCCCACGACGGCACGCAGGCGCACAACGGTGACGCCATCGTCTACTTCGGCGTGGCCGGGGAGACCGACGGCGTGGTCATTGTCGCCGACGTCGGCTCGCAATTCGTCGCCTACACCAGTGACGGGCTGATGCTCGGTTGGCTGCTCACCGACGCACAAGGACACCGCGCCGACGTGGGCGAGAACGCCATCTACGTGGAAAACGCCGCGCCGAACCTGTTCATCAAAGACCCGAAGACGGGCAAGCACCTGCTCCTCAGTCACACCACCGAAGACGTGCGCGTGCTGGAAGTGACCGGCGGCTTCGGCAACGACGTGACGCGCCTCACCGGGCCGCTCAACCTCGCCACCAGCCTGTCCCGCCACGACGACGCGCAGCCGGGTGTCACCCCGCTGCCGTACAGCACGTGGCACAAGTCGGTTTACGAGCAGTGGCGGCCCACTAACATCGACGGCTTCGACTACGAATGGGCGCCCGAGGTGCCCGCGCTGAATATCTACGCGGGCAACGTGCTGCGCGGCGAGGTGCGCCTGCGCCGTGACGCCGGCAACCTGTGCGTCTACGCCAACGTCCTCGGCCCCGCGGCCTTTGCCGCCGATGCGGCCTTCGGCAAGGCGACGGGCGTGGAACTCGATCTCGGTTCTCTGGAGCCCGCGCGCACCGCAGCCGGTGCCGGCGATACGCGCCTCTTCCTGACGGCGACCCGCGACGCGAAGGGTGCCCTCACCGGCGCCGTGCTCGCCTGCCGCCCCGCCTCCGCTCCCATCCCGCCGTCAACGGAATTCAGCACGCTGGACTCCACCGGGCGCTACCGGGACGGCGGCACCAAGGCACCTTTCGACGGCCACACCGCGCTGACCGTCGTTCCCGGCGCCATGATTAAGGTGCACGACCGCTTTGACGGCACGGGATACACCATCGAGGCGGAAATCCCGCTGGCGCTGCTACCGGAGCTGGCGAGCCGCACCGAGGTGACCTACTGGCATGGCTCGCGCAAAACCGACGACGGCCAGGCCTACCACGAGACGCGCAGCGACCTGCACATCCCGCTCCACCTTAACGCGGCCCTCTGGGACGGTGACAAGCGGCTGCCCTGGGTGGCGGACGGCTTCACCGGCGCCGACCCGACCGCGATGAACCCGTCGAAGTGGGGCGTGGTGACGAATCCGCCCACCGTGGCGCTCACCGCCTTCAGCGCGGGCGCCACCCCGCCGGCGCTCGCGTATGCCACCACGGCCATCTCCAGCTACTCCTTCGGCGGCGGGCCGACCGTCACCGTGCAAAAATGCCTCTTCGGCGGCGGGTGGTATTCCGAAAACGGCGCGCCCGCCTTCCTCACCACCCCCGCGCGCCTCGGTTTCAAAATCGACGCGGCGCCGGGCGGCGGTGAACCGGTCAACGCCGACTGGCGCACCGGTCGGCTCTTCATGAATGCCGTGGGCATCGCCAACCGCAACACCCGCGGCATGCGCACCGTCAACCGGCAGACGCCCCTCGTCACCACCGTCACGCTGGGCCTGCAACCGGGACAGGCGGGCAAGCTCCACGTGCTCTGGGGGTCGTATACCGATAACAGCGGAGCCGGCGCCACGCTCACGATTACCGACCCGGCGAGCGGGTTGACGATCAATACCGCGAAGTTCCCCGAGCTGAGCTACAGCACCGACTTCAACCGGAACTTTGAGACGCGCGAGACGGTCGTGATGGTGAGCGGCACGGAGGCGCTGACCGTCACCGTAGCCGACACCGGCGGCGACTCCCGCGCCTACCTGCAAGGGATCTGGCTGGAAACCGACGACCAGACGGTTGTCACGCTGCCTAAAACGCTGGTGCTCGCCGCCTACCCCGGCACCACACTGGCCCCCGTCCGCGCCGTGACCTTCGCCGTGGACGGCAAACAGATCGGCGAAGCCACCGTCGCCCCCTACACCGTCCGCTGGACCCCGACCAAACCCGGCGCCTACACCCTCACCGCCCGCGTAACCGACGCCTACGGCGCCATCGGCAACGCGGAACCGGTGACGGTGGTGGTGAAAGGTCCGTAGACTCTCTTCGTACCGCCGGCGTCCCGCCGGCAC
>CAIYQO010000023.1 GCA_903928345.1 uncultured bacterium
GGGTCGCGTTGTGCCTGCGCGCGCGGGCGATCGGCACGTCATTGTATGAGGCGTCTGCGGCGTTATGGCACGACTATCTGAAAAACGAACTCCGCAATCCTACTATTACGGCGGTGGGGTGTGCATAAGCGAAAGTCCTAAATATGTGGGTATTCCTCGAAATCGCCGGGGAACCGGGTTGGTGGCTTATTCTCCTCTTCATCCCGGGTGTGCAAATCATCATCGGCATCATCGCGAGTATCGCCCTTGCTGAAAAATTCGGGCAGGGGGCAGGCTTTGGGGTCGGGCTCGGGCTCCTGGCGCCCATCTTCCTCCCCATTCTCGGCTTCGGCAACTATGACTATTCCGGCTAGGTAACGTGTCATGGCCATCCCGGCCATGCGGCACACGCAACCAGGGGAGCCGGGCGCCTGTTCACGGCGTCCGGCTCCCCTGTGCGTTTCAGGCGGCCAACTGCCCGATTTCCGGCTCCTGCAGGAACTTTTGCGCCAGGGTCAGGAAGATGCCGGCGGCCTCGTCGTGCGGCACCAGCCCGCAGCGCTCCATAATTTCCACCCGCGCCTTCGGCTGGCGATACACCAGGTCGGCGGCATCGGCGGCCGGGGTATGCGTGGCATCGCGCGACCAGACGAGCATCACCGGCTGCGTCAGGTCGGCAAAGGCCAGCCGCATGGGACAATCCAGCCCGCCCGTCAGGTAGGCGCCGCCCGCGTAGCGGCTGCCCGGCTGGTGCGCCAGCGTGTAGGTGGTATCGATCAGCTCCGGGGTGACGGCGCGTGGGTCGAAATACACCCGCGCCAGCGCCTGCGCCAGCGCCGCGCGCCGGGTGAGCGCGTTGTACACCGTCTCCCCCACCACCGGCGCCGCCATCGCCAGCCGTGCCGCCTCTTCCAGCAGCGCCGAGCCCATCACCACCGACCCCACCGGGTTCACCAACACCAGCCGGTCGAGAAACTGCGGCCGGCGCACCGCCACGTTCACCAGATACGCCGCGCCCAGCCCGCTGCCGATGGCCGACGCCGCCTGCCCCACCACGTCCTCCAGAAAATCGTGCACCAGATCGGCGAGCAGCGGCCCGGTGTAGGGCAGCGCGGGGCGATCGGAGAGCCCGCACCCGAGCAAATCCACGGCATACACGGTGAAGGACTCCGCCAGCGCGGGGAAGACCTTGCGCCACTCCCACGCCGACCCGCCCACGCTGGGATGATGCACCAGCAGCAGCGGCGTCCCCGTGCCCATGCGGTAATACGTGACGCGCCCATACGTCCACTCGTAATACCCGATGTCGCCGGGCAGCGGTGTGGTCGGCGTACCCGCCCGCGCGGCAATCATCGCGTTTGCCAGCGCCGGCGCCCCCACCAGCGCCCCCGTCCACAGTGCCCGTCGCAGCAGCTTGTGCATCGCGCTCTCCCTCCGAAAAAGTCGGGGCTGCCACCACTTTTCCTGGTCTCCGTCACCGATTCACCACTGACAATCGTGGAAAAGTGGTGGCTGTCCCGACTTTTCCCGGTTGCAACACATCTCAGCAGCCCGCCCCAAGCCCCTCAATACCGTTCACCAGTCGTTCCGCGCTCCCGCGCGGCCCTCACCCCAACCCTTCTCCCAGCGTGGAGAGGGGCGCTGACGGATGCGGACATGTGAACGGTATTGCCTCCATCCCCCTCGTGAAAAATCGAGCCAGTTCCCCTTTTTCACTCAACCTGATCGGTCGCCGCCTCTCCACCCCGGCCCAATATTCTGTGAACATCTGTGCAATCTGTGGTTTCGTCCCCCTCGTCCCCGTCAATCCCCCACCAGCCAGCGCCAGGCCGACAGCCACCACGGGCGGCGGGCCTGGGGCTCTTGCCAGATGCCGCGGAAGCGCGGGTCGCGCAGCAGCGGGCGCAGCGAGCGCTCAGAACGCAGCAGGCCGCGCACCTCGGGCAGGCGCGCCACGGCGGTGGAGAGATCCTGCAGGGCGCGGTCGCGATTCTTCAGCAGCGTGTAGGCCCCCGCGCGCAGCACCAGGGCCACCGGACGCTCCGACTCCGGCGCCAACGCCAGCACGCAGTTGGCCGACGACAACGCCTCCTCGGCGAAGCCGAGTTGTAAGAAGACCTTTGCGTGGCTCAGGTGCAGCCGGTAATCGCACCCGTCGCGGCGCAGCGCGTCCTCCAGCAGGATGCGCGCCTCCTCGGGGCGCAGCAACTCATCCACCAGAATCTCCGCCAGCAACGGCGCCAGCACGGGCATCCATACGGGGTCCTCGCGGATGGTGCGGTAATACACCTGCAGCGCGCGGTCGAAATCCCCCGCCAGGATATGCCCGCTGGCCAGCCGGTAGGCCTCGCGGCCCACGCAAGTGGCATCGCCCCCCGTGTCGGGGAGGGTCGAACGCGACAACGCCACCGGCATACGGCGCGGGTAGCGGTCGACCGCGCGGCGCAGCACGCTGCCCCCCTGGCGGCCATCCACCGCGTTGAGCGCCAGCCCCACCCCGATGGCCGCCGCCGGGTCCGCCTGATGCGCGGTGAGGAAGGCATCCAGGTGACGGCGCACCCAGCGCGCGCCATACCAGCGACGCGCCGCCAGCGCCCACGCCACCAGCGCGCGGTGCCACTCCGGGGCGCGCTCCGCCGCCCGCCACAAGGCACGCAACCCCGCCGCCACCTCGCGCTGCTGCAGCAGCACCCGCCCGCGGTGAAAGTCCGCCTGCGGCGAGGCGCGCAACTCCGGCGGTAGCCCGTTCAGCACCGTCAGCGCCTCGTGATGCCGCTCGAGATCGAGGAGAAACTCTACCTCCAGAAAGGCCGCTTCTTCCGCCGCGCCCTTCTGCGCGCGGTAGGCGCGCACCGCCGTCAATCCTTGCTCGTAGCGCTCCATGGCGCGGAAGATCTGCGCCTTGCGCAGCAGCAACTCCGTGCGCCAGGGATCCCGTGCCAGCCAGTCGTCGAGGGTGGACAAGGCCTGGCTCCACTGCCCGCGGTGCAGCAGCGTGTGCAAGTGCAATTCAGCGTCATGGGCATCATGAAATGGCATAACCTTCGCTTCCCGGTTCCGCGAACCACCTTCCATCCCCCCACTATGTTGTGCGGCGCGCCCAGCGGCTGGGCCGGCGCGACGGCGGTGTGGGCAGCAGCGCCTCGATCACCGGGTCGGCGCGCAGGCGTTCCAGCAGGTTCGGGTCGCGCTGACGCACTTCCGCCAGCACGGCGTCCGCCTCCGCGTGGCGCTTCAACCCGCGCAGCGCCACCGCGCGCACCAGCAGGCCCTCCGGCGCCTCCGGCTGCAGCGCCAGCAACTGCTCCGCCGCCACCAGCGCCTCTTTGTACCGCTTGCGATGCACCTGAAAGTACCCGAGCCAGAAATAGGTGTCCGACGACGCCGCGCCTTGCGCCAGCGCCTGCTCCAGCAGGTGCACCGCCTCCGTCACCTGCCCGGTGCTCCCGAACACCAGCGCGCGCTGCCGCGTCACCTCCGGGTCGTCCGGCAACAGCGGCGCCGCGGCGTCCAGCGCCTGCAGCGCGTCTTCGGGCCGACCCATATCGCGCAGCACCAACGCGCGCGCCAGGTGCAGCCGCCCGTCCGCCGGCAGCACGAAGACCCCGCGGTCGGCCAGCGTGAGCGCCTCCGCGTAGCGCTCCTGCAGGCACAGCGCCTTGATCCCGAGCAGGTAGCCGTACGGACGCGTGGCGTCCTCGGCCAAAATCGTCGTGCTCAAGTGCACCGTCTCACGCAGCTCCCCGCCTTCCAGCAGCGCCTCCGCCAGCAACCCGCGCAACAGCGGCGCCTGTACGCCGGGCTCCGCCACCGCGTCGCGGAACCACGCCATGCGCGTGGCCAGCGGCGCATACTCGCTCAGCGCCAGATGGATGCGCAACAGCACCTCCTCGCTCAGCGGGTGCAGCCGGCGCGCGGCGTGAAACCCCGCCAGCGCGGAGGCCGTCTGCCCGTCCACCAACTCGGCGAAGGCCAGGTTGTACTGCAGGCGGTAGTTGTCCGGCTGCAGCGTCAGCGCCTGACGGCTCACCGTAATCGCCTCCGGCAATTGCCCCAGTTCCAGGTGGCACAGAAACTGCTGCTCGTACGCCTCCACCGCGCGCGGGGCCAGCCGGGCGTACTCCGCAAAGTCGCTCAGCGCGTCCGCATACGCCTGCCGACGAAAATGGATCATACCACGCCGGTAGTAACCATACGGTTCATCCGGGTAATCATCCATGTAGCGATTCACCCACGTCAGCGCCTCGGCATAGCCGCCGCGCTCCGAGGCCAACCGCGCGTGCAGCAAGGCGGTCTGCGCCGCCTGCGGCTCCGCGGTCTCCAGCGTACCCAACGCCGTCGCCGCCTCGTCCAGCCGTCCCAGGTCCGCCAGCAGGTCGATCTTCAAGCGCAGCGCGGGCAAAAATTGCGCCTGCAGCCCCAGCGCGCGCTCGCACGCCGCCAGCGCGTCGTCCCCCTGCTCCAGCGACACCAGCGCGAGCGCCTCCGCGAAGTGCGCCTCCGGCTCGTCGGGCTTCATACTCAGGCACTGCCGCGCGTCCTGCAACGCCTCGGCGTAGCGCCCCAACTGCCGCTGCAGATGCGACCGTCGCGCCACCGCCAGGTGATCGAAGGGCACGCGCGCCAGGTAGTCGGTCAACGCGTTCACCGCCTGGTCGAATTCGTCGTGCACCTCCGCCAGCAGCGCCTTGTTGAGCAGCACACCCGGAGTCTCGGGGTCCAGCGCCGTGGCGCGGGTGAGGGAGGCCTCCGCGTCGGCATACTTGCCCAGCATCAGCAGCGCCTGGGCCCGCCGCGCCAGCGCTTCCGCGTTGTCGGGGTCCATTGCCAGGTAGGCATCCAGGGTGCGCAGCGTACGCGCCGGCTGCCCGGACAGCCAATACACCACCGCCAGCCGCATCAGCACTTCCCCGTTCCAGGGCTCGCGGTCGTACCAGCTTTCCAATATTAGCAGCGCCTCGGGGAACTGCCCGGCTTTCACCAGGGCATCGAGCTGCTGCTCACGATCGGTGTTGTCTCCGTCAAACATAGGCGTCACACCCGTCCGCTCTCATCATTGCCGTTATGGGCGGGGGCTAGACGACGGGCGAGGACGCTTCGGCACACGCGTGTGAGTGCGGTACACCAAACGCCGGGCGTCCCACGCCGCGCGGGACGCCCGGCGCCGCGTTCAGAAGTCCTCGTTGGACGAGAACAGCACCAGGCACGCCTCCCGCGTGCAATGGGTGCCGTCGATCGGGCATTCCCCTTCATCCTCTTCGTTCGTGGGGAACATCGCCCCGCAGGTCGGGCAGCGGAACGATTCCTCCGTGGCGCCATCTTCAGATGCTTGGGACATGGCAACCCTCCTCAGCCGCCGGCCGCGCGCCGGCGCTACAACTGTGCTACCCGCCCGGCGCGCCCGCCACGAAACCTCCATGCGCGCCGCGCCGCACAACGCCGCGCACTTGCCCGTTTGGCGGGTCGGCGGTACCATGTAGCACGAACACGCGGTGCGGGCTGCCGCGTCCTCCCCTTCGTGCGCGTGCTCGTAATCGTACTCGAAGCGCTAAACTTGCGGAAACACCTTTCGATTACGAGCACGATTACGCGCACGACAAGGGGTGAGGACACGCCGGCCCGCACGGCTACGAAACGGAGCATCCACGCATGAAAACGATGATCGGGGTGATGGGGTCGGTGTCGGGCTTTGACGACGCGGCGAGCACGGCGACATACGCGCTGGGGCGGGCCATCGCGCAGGCGAACTGCGTCACGGTGACGGGTGCGTGCCCGGGGCTGCCCTACGACGCGATCCGCGGGGCCAAGGACGCCGGCGGGCTCACCGTGGGCGTGTCGCCCGGGCACAACTTCGCCGAACACACGGTGAAGTACGCCTCGCCGTCGGAAGGCTTCGACGTCATCATCTACACTGGCTCCGGCCTCATGGGACGCGAGATCACCGGCGTGCGCAGTTGCGACATCGTCATCGTCGCCGGCGGACGCTCCGGCACGCTGGGCGAATTCGCCATCGCCTACGACGAAGGCAAGCTCATCGGCGTGCTCATGGGTACCGGCGGCCTCTCCGAGCATATCCAGACGCTGGTGACGGTGATCAACAAGGAGACCGGGTCGCAGGTCGTCTACGACGCCGACCCCGACCGCCTCATCACCACCCTGCTCGAGCTGCAGTGCGCCCGCCGCACCGCCCCCGTCACCCCCCACGCCCCCGGCGCCGCCGTGCTCTGCGCCCTCGACGACATCGACCACGCCATCGCCCAGATGGAACACGAACAAACCCTCATCGCCGCCAACATCGCCGAACTCCGCCAACGCCAGGAAGCCTACCAGGACGTGGCGCTGATGGGGGCGGGGGAGGCGACGGGGTAGGAGGGGCGATGGGCACCCGCTTCATTCGTAAAAACCGAAAAGGCGTGCTCCATTTCATCGAGTTGAACGTCCGGGATCATCGCCCGGCCTTCGGCACGGAGGCCTATGCCCGTATGGCGCTGCACCTACTGCGGCAGCAGTGTGACCGACATCCGGCAAAACTCGCCGCCTATGTCGTTATGCCGACCCACGCACACTTGCTCGTGAACCCGCACGATGGGGATGCGATCCGGTTCGTGAAGGATTACAAGGCCGCGGTGACGCTGGCGTATGATAAACTCGCCGAGACGCTCGCGCATACCGCGGCACGCGCCTGGCTTACCCAAACCAGCGACGGCTCCCGCCAGCTCTGGCAAGATGGCAAGCATGACTTCCATGTGTGGAGCGACCGTCTGATTTGGCAGAAGATCGATTACATCCACAACAACCCGATCAAAGCCGGGCTCGTAAAACGCGCGAGCGACTACCTCTACTCCAGCTTCAACGCTCGTTACGGCACCGGCGAGACCCTCATCCCCATTGACCCCGACTTCTGGTGGGACGACCTGGATTTAGCAGATGACGGTTTCTGACAATCCTGTCGGAAGGTGTCCAGCACAGTGTGGAAGCCGGCGACCGCCGCGCTCCGGGTGCGGTAACCTGCATTCGTTTTCGGCAAGGAGGACAGCTTTTCTCCTTATCGTTCACGAATGCAGGTTATCATGCACGGAGCGCGGCGGCCGCCGGCTTCCACACAGAGCTGTTATGCCAACCGGATGCTACTTCTTCCCCTCGTCCTTCGGCTCCGCCGTCACGGTGAGGGCGGTTACGCGTTTGCGCTCGTCGCGGGTCCAGGTCACCTGCACGGTGGCGCCGACCTTGGCGGCGGCGATGGCGGCGGTGACGTCTTTATCCATCGCGCCGTCGTGCCACTTGGGCATGTAGCGCTCGGTGCTGGCCTTGGCGTCCGGCTTGCCGTCTTTGTCCAGCGGCTTCACGTCGATGAAGTTCGCGCCCTTGGCGACCAGTAGGCCCGTCACCGTGCCCTCTTTCGCCGGATCGATGATGGCCTCGATGCTCGCGACGCACTTCTGTTTGTCGGTCAGCGTCCACACCACCGTCACCAGATTGGTGATGGCGATCTTCTTGATGGCCGCCGCCAGGTCATCGCCGGCCACGGCGTACTTCACGGCTTCCTTCTCGCCCTCGGCCTTCACCGAGATCGAGGCCTTGTCCTTCGCGACCAGGATGCCGGTGACCGTGCCCTTCGTCGCATCCTCAGCCCACGCCGCGCCCGCCAGCCCCAGCGCCAACAGCGCCGCCAGCGCCCACTTCAGTGCTTGCATACACCACCTCCAAATAATTGACCGGATAGCTGAACAATAACTCCGCACCCCGACCGCTGTCAACGGGGGACAGGACTATTCTCCGGCGCGTGGAACACAATACCGCAGTAATCACCACCAGGGAGGTCGCCATGCGCACGATCCTCTGTCTCCTGCTCCTCGCCACCGTGGGGGCGGTCTGGGCCAACGATGGCCGTGTTGTCGCCAGCAGCGGGCGCGTCCACCGCATTCACGATAAAAAGACCACCGTGCAGATGGTGCGCGAGACGGTGGCCATGGACGTCTACCCGGACACCTACACCGTGACCGCCACCTTCCTCTTCCACAATGCCGGCCCGGCCACCACGGTGACGATGGGCTTCCCTGAAGGGGGCGGTGGCGATCTGGACGGGCGCGAATACCGCCGCAAAACCGGCTTCCTGACCTTCGCGACGACCGTAGACGGCACGACGGTCACCGCCCGGCGCGAAACGGCCTCCGTGGGTGAGGAAGGCGAAGGTTATCATACCTTCTGGACCAAAACCGTCGCCTTCGCGAAAGATCAGTCGCACACGGTGCAGGTGTGTTACCGCTCGCCTGCCGGCGGCTCTGTCGGCTCGACGTTTACTTGCGGCTACGACTTCACCGGCGGCAACTGGCGCGGCGAGGTGGAGGAAAGCCTGCTCACCGTGCACCTGCATCTCGCCGGCACGTATCTTATCGACGCTTCTGCACCCATGCAGCGGAAAGGTGAGACGCTCGCGCATCGCTGGACGCACTGGCAAGCCGAAGAGGATTTCTTTCTGTCGGCAACGGCCACCCGCCCCGATGCTTGGCGGATCGCCGGCACCAATATCAGCGGTAATTCAGATCCCGACGCGATCGCCGTCAGCGGCGACCTGTTCGCATTTCCCGGCACCGTCGAACCCGACTGGCTGCCGCCCGTCATCGAGAAGAACGGCACCCTCTGCATCGGCCTCGCCGCGCTGACCACTCTATTGCGGGATGAGGCTGAAAGCGCCAAAGTGCCCGAGGCCCGGCGCCCTACCCTCGACTGGGACGAGAAAGCCAACACCGCCACGTTGACGTACGGCACACACGTGCTGCGCATCACGCCGTATCAGCCCGTCATCCACGACGGCGACACGGCGATCACCCTCCCCGCCGCGCCTTTCCGCACCAAGCCGGGCAGAGACTACATGGTACCCAGCGCCCTTTTCGTCCCCGCGACGGCGGTGGTGCAGCTCCTCGGCGGCACGGTCACCCCCCACCCGGAGACGCGCACGCTGGCAATCTCCCTGCCCCAACCGGCAGGGATTCCCCCGGCGGAGCCGAAAAAGACGCCGTAACGGAGAATGGGGGAGTGGGCGAATGGGAGAAAGGGCGACGAGTTATCACTCGGCCCCTTTCCCCCGTTCTCCCTTTCCCCCACTCCCCCATTCTCTTCGCCAGGAGCGCCCATGACCGCCGATATCGCCCGTAACCGTCAAAAGTTAACCGACCTCTTCGCCGGGCCCTTTCCCGGGCACGCCATCACCTTCGGGTATCCGATGGCGACGCGACCCGACGTGGCGGATTTGGCCGTCTCCGACCTGCCGCTACGCGACTGGCTGCCGTGGGGCGAAGAAAATTTCGCGCGCATGAGCGCGCAGCAGGCAGCGCTGGGGGACGACACCGTGCCCACCGCCTCGCTGTGGACGGGCACCGAGCTGTTCGCCGCCGCCTTCGGCTGCCCGGTGCACCTGTACGACGACGCCATGCCCCCCGCCGCGCAGCCGCTGGTGCGCACCGCCGCGGAGGCCGACGCGCTGCCTGAGCCGACGCTGGACGTCCGCCCGCTGGCGCGCGTGTTCGAGTTCGCCACCTTGCTGCGCGAGCGGCTGGGCCCCGACGTGCCCATCGGCGTGCCGGATTTCCAGAGCCCCTTCGACATCGCCGCGCTCATCTGGCGCAAGGAGGACCTGTTCGTGGCGCTGCTCGAGGAGCCCGACGCCGTGCGCCGGCTGGTGGACAAATGCCACCGACTGCTGAAGAGCTTCTACACCGCCTACATCGGCGCGTTCCCGACCGTCAATCTGTGCCACTGCCCCACCGCGTGGGCGCCGCCCGAGCTGGGGGTGTGGTTGTCGGAGGACGAGGCGGGCAGCCTCAGCACGCCGATCTTCGAGGAGTTCTGCCTGCCGTCGCTGGTCGACCTCAGCGATACCTTCGGCGGGCTCTTCATGCATTGCTGCGCCACCGCGGATCACCAGTACGCCAGCTTCCGCCGCATCCCCCGCCTGCGCGGCCTCAACCGCGTCTTCCAGACCCCCGGCCCGCGCCCGGCCATCGACACCTTCTCCGGCCACAGCGTGCTCATCATGGCCTGGCACAGCGAGGAGGAGATCTACCAGATGCTCCGCTGGGCCCACCCCGACACCCGCTTCCTCTTCAACCCCAACGCGCCGGCCACGCTGGACGAAACCAAAGCCCTCCTCGACCGTCTGCGGGCCGCGTGCGACGCGGGGGTAACGACGGGGTAACGGAACCACAGATTGCACAGATTAGCACAGAGAAAGGGGAGCGCCCGTCGGGCGCTCCCCTTTCTCATTCTCTTTGCGTTTCCTTTGCGCTCTTTGCGCCTTTGCGGTTCGTATCCTTACAGCATCTGCATCGGCATCACCACATACTGGTAGTCCGCCTCGCCTTCGGCCTTCACCAGGCCGGGGTTCAGCGGGCCGGTGAGGCCCAGCTCCACCGTTTCGGTGTCGAGCACGGCCAGCACGTCCTGCAGGTAGGTAGCGTTGAAGGCGATCTCGCCCAGCTCGCCGTCCAGGCTGATGAGCACTTCCTCATGCGCGCGGCCCACTTCGCCTTCGGCGTCGATGGTCAGCGTTGCGTCCTCGAAGTGCAGCTTGATCTTGTTCGATTCCGCGCGGGCCACGATGCTGGCGCGGCGCACGGCGTCGTAGAGGTGTTGCCGATTGGCGGTAAGGCGCTTCAACGTCTCGGCGGGGATGACGCGCTCGAAGGCGGGGAACTGCCCCTCGATGAGGCGGCTCACCAGCCGTACGCGCCCGAGGGCGAAGAGCACCTGGCTGTCCCCGACGCACACGTCCACCGGCTCTTCCGTGGAGCCGAGTAGGCGCAGCAGCTCGGTGAGGGCGCGGGCGGGGATGATCACCGACACCGCCTGCGCGAACTTGCCCGTCGCCGGCACGCGCTTCACCGCCAGCCGGTGCGTGTCCGTCGCCACCATCGTCGCGGTCTGCCCGTCCCAGGTGAGCAGGCAGCCGGTGAGGAAGACGCGGCTCTCGTCGGCGCTGGAGGCGAAGATCGTTTTGCGCACCAGATCGCGCAGCACCGGGCCGGGCACGGAGAGCTTGTTGGCGTCCGCCACCTGCGGCAGCACGGGGAACTCCTCCGCGGGCAGCCCGTGAATGGTGTATTGCGACTTGGCCGAGGAGACGGTGAGCAGGTTGCGCTCGTCGGAGGAGACCGTCAGCTCCGCGTCGGGCAGGTTGCCCACCACGTCCTGCAGAATCCGCTCCGGCACCGTCACCGCGCCTTCTTCGATCACCCCGTCCAGCGGCAGATTACTCGTCATGCCGATTTCCAGGTCGGTGGTGACCAGCCGCAGTTGCCCGCCGCGGGCATCCAGCAGCACGTTGCCCAGAATCGGCAGGGTGCTGCGCGAGGCGACCGCGCGCGACACGCTCTGCAGCGCTTCATGAAACACACGCTTCGGGCAAGTAAATTTCACGTTCCACTCCTGTTGCCGCTATGCGGGGAAGAGAATTGCAATGTATCCTCCCCTTTTCGACACCCCGCCCCCAATTCCTTCACTGCCGGTACTCTTCTTTTTTTAGGGAGACGCTAGGGCTGGGGTGGGCAGAGCGATAGGAATGCCGTATAATCCGGGCAACACTGTACCGGGAGGCACATCATGCGCGCCAACACCGACTGGTTCCGCGATCGCAAGTGGGGCGTTTTTACGCATTTTCTGGGGCGGGTGGGCGACTCCGCCGCGGACTGGCAGGCGCGGGTCGAGGCTTTCGACGTGCCGGGGCTGGTGGCGCAGCTTGTCGAGGTAGGCGCACCGTACTATTGCATCACCGTGGGACAAAACAGCGGGCACTTTTGCGCGCCGAACGCCACGTATGACGCCCTCGTCGGCATCGCCCCGAGCAAGTGCAGCACGCGCGACCTGGTCGCCGACATCGCCGACGCGCTGGCGCCGCACGACATCGCCATGCTGGCCTACCTCCCCAGCGGCGCCCCAGACAACGACCCGGTGGCGTGCGCACAACTCGGCTGGCGCAACGGCTTCGTCGGCGACTGGGGCAGCCCGCTGACGGGCGACCGGCTGGTAGACTTTCAACGCCGTTGGGAGGCGATCATCCGCGAGTGGTCGCAGCGCTGGGGCCCGCGCGTGAAGGGCTGGTGGATCGACGGCTGCTACTTCGCCGACCAGATGTACCGCTTCCCCGACGCGCCGAACTTTCAGAGCTTCGCCGATGCGCTGAAGGCGGGCAACCCCGACGCGCTGGTGGCCTTCAACCCCGGCGTCGTAACGCCCGTGCGTTGCCACTGGGAGGGCGAGGAGTTCACCGCGGGCGAACTCTCCGGCGATCTGCCCGTGGGCGGCTTCGGCTTCGGCGACAACCCCGCCTTCTGCAACTTCGCCCCCTACGGCCGCTTCGTCGATGGCGCGCAGTTCCACGTCTTCAACTTCCTGGGCGAATGGTGGCTGCACGGCGCCCCGCGCTTCCCCGACGCGCTGGTGGTCGGCTACACGCAATACGTCACCCAACACCAAGGGGTCATCACCTGGGACGTGCCCATCAGCGACGGCGGGCACATCCCGGAGGCGTATCTCCGGCAGTTGAAGGCGGTGGGGGCGGCGGTAAAATAATGACGGTCCGCGAGAGTCTTCACGCCAACGTTTGGGAGGGCGAGCGTACTCGCGAGCCGCATGCGAGGCATTTGGGGGTGAAAGAACAAGGCGGTCTGTTCGTGTGAACGGATTTCACGCACAGACCGTCTTTGGTGTTCGTTTCCCAGTTCTTCCGCTCGCGGCTCGCGGGTATGCTCGCCCTCCCAATGTATTGACCGCCGGAATCCTCCCGTCCCTACCCCTCCGCCGCCGCCCCGCCCACCTGCACGCGGCGTTCCACCTGCGCGTCCGGCGCCACTTCGCAGCTTTCGCTGTATTCCACCAGCGCCACCACGCAGCCGGGACCGAGTACCACGCGCTTACCGCGTACCACGGCGGCGGTGGTACGCACCAGCGTCACGTCGTCCCCCTCGATGGTCTCCGCGGCCAACGCGGGGTGGTTGCGCGTCAGCGCGCGGAGGAGCTTGTCCAGGGCGTAGATGCCGTGCTTCGCCACCGTCACGGCAATGCTGCTGCCGCCGATCTCGCGGGCGCGGCAGTCGCCGTACAGCGCGATCTCGACGCGGTCGGCATTGAGCAGCCCACCGATGGTGAAGCCGCCTTTGGCGTTGAAGCGCTCGGCGGTGCAGTCACCCTGCACGGTCATCGCCCCGCGCAGCTCCCCCCTTCCGCGGTGATGCCCCCGCGCACGGTAGCCGCGCCGTCCACGCGCAGCGTCCCGACGACGGCATCCCCCTGGATGGTGCCTTCACCCTGAATCTGCAGCGTCGTCGCCTGCGCGACACGGCCCAGCGTGCCCGCGCCATGCAGCGTCACCGCGTCGGCGGTCACCGCGCCGTTCACGTTACCCACGCCGTTGACGGTCAACCGACGGCAGGTAATGTCGTCGTTGATCGTGTCGCTGCCGTTGATGGTGATGTCCCGGTACGTTCCGCCACCCACGGTGCCGGCGCCGTTAATGGTGATGTCCTGGCGTTGCGCGTCGTCCATCTCATGCTCCTTCGGATAAGATCAGTTTGAGCCCCTGGATCGCCTGGGGCAGAGCCAGTTCCGCTACGACCTTCGTGCCTTGCTCGAAGTGCACCTCCGCCCCCCCGGCGACCAGGCAACAGGTCGAGACCCCGAGTTTGCGCAGCAGCAGCAATGTGCCGGCGCTCTCCGGGCCGTCGGGCGCGTGCGCGAGCAGCAGCCCCAGCACCATGGCGCCCTCGTCCAAGCTCGCGTCGCCGCTGCGCAGCAGCGCCTCCACCAGGTAGAGCGCCAGCACCTGCGCGAAGGTGAGCACCGGCACGTCCCCCGCCCGACGCTGGAACAGTTCCAACGTCGTCGGTGAAACGATGTTGCGCGCGAGCAGCGCCTCGCCGCTCATGGCAAGCTGCACCGGGGAGGTGGACAGCAGCACCGCCAACTCGTCCAACGAGGCGTCTTCCTTTAACTGGCGAATCTGCGCGATGCGCGCCAGCACCTTTTCGCGCGGGAAGAAGGTCTCCTGCCCCGTGAAGGTGGATTTGCGGATGAACCACGCCTCCGGGATCAACCCCTTGCGCTTCCAGCGATACAGTTGCCCGTAGGAGATCGCGGTCAGCGTCAGCAGGTCTTTCTTCGCGATGAGTTCTTCGGTCATGTTGTCCCTCATACCCCGCTAGCGTAACATAACACTGTTACGCTGTAAAGAGGGTTCCGGCACTATATCTGAAGTTTAGATAAACCGTCCGCGGCTCTTTTTTCCAGATGGGTTTTCTGTGCGCATCTTCCTCTAAGCATGTGGGCCGCCTGTCCAGTATGGATGGCGGCCCAATCGGTATCGTACTGGTGTCTGTCACAAC
>CAIYQO010000024.1 GCA_903928345.1 uncultured bacterium
ACCATGGCGGTATCCCTGAAGGGGGTGGGGTAAGATACAATCTACTTCAGGTCAGCCCGCCATGGTTCCTTTCATAACGGGCCGTTGCTCCGGGGACAGAGGCAAGGCCGAGACGCGAGAGGAAAAGTGCGAAAGTCCACCGATTATCGACCCGATAATAAACAACACCCCCACCACCACCGGTGTGATCGGGCGTTTTGCCTTTGCCGGTGGTTCACCAATCGGTGGAGGGGATGGCGGTATCGTCGGTTCCATCATCAATTCGTGCACGCCGCCCGCGTCTTCCGCAAGCTCAGGAACACGATGAGGACGACGAAGTAGACGAGCAGGATGACGGAGATGCCGATGTAAACGATCTGGAGAATCGTTGACGACACACCCGCGACGGCCGGTTCGTCCAGCATGAGATAATAGGAGAGCGGCAAGTGTGTCACGTAACGCAATATCAGTGCCGTGATGGCCGCGTTGGGTGCCCAACGGCGGTAGTGCAACAGGCCGATGCCGACGATGAGCTGTCCGAGGCCGAACACGGTGCTGTCAACACAATTGATGTGCTGCACCAGCGACTCCTTGCCGAGTGAGCCGTGTAATCCACCGAATTCCGCCAGTGCACCAAGGATGAACAGTATCCCGATCACCACCGGCGTCGCCGGGCGCGCGGTGGTCACCGGCACCTCTTCAAAGGCCGGCGGCGCGGGGGGCACGTTGGGCATCGGCGGGGCGGGGAGGGGTGGGGGAAGCGACATCGGAACTCCTTTCCGTGTTACGGCACCGCGGGGGCGGCGGCGGGGATGGCTTCCACGTCGCGCTCTTCATGTTCGGCGGGGGAGAAGCCGCTCTGGCGGCCATTCATCACGGTGAAGGAGAAGACGTAGATGTAATCCTTCCCCGTCTCGTCCGTCGCCTTTACCGCCAGCGTGTGCATGCCGTCGCTATAGTTGGTGCTGTTGAAGATGAAATGGTTGTCGGCGGCGGTGTCCAACTGGTGCGGGTCCACGCTGTCCAGCGTCATGCGCATGGTGGTGATGGGGCCGAAGCCGGTGATTTCCATCTCCAGCGCGCCGCAGAAGTCGGGCAGCATGTTCACCCCCGGGGCGCGCGGGCCGCGCTCGGTGAGTTCGATGCCGTTGAGCAGTATGCGCACGTCCACGCCCAGCACGTGGTGCTCCTCGACGTGCGCGGGGGCATCCGCCTTGCCCACCGGCACCGGGGTGTGCGTGTCGTTCCAGTCCAGCGGGGAGCGCACCAGCGGGATGGCCACGGCGGAGGGGATGGCGCCGCGCGCCTTGGTCTCGGCGATCAACCCCGCCATGGCGACGATGATCTGCGCGGCGGTGAGGTGGTAGTTCGTCTCGAAGGTCATCCCCTTGAGCACTTTGTGCCCGGGCGCCTCGATCATCCCGACCCACACCGGCGCGTAGATGCCGATGTCGCTGGTGGGCACGGCCACGGTAAGGCCGATACGTTTCGGCTCCTGGGTGGGGTCGAGCACGGGGCCCTGGATGTCCAGAATATGCATGCCCACGGTGGCAGGGAACTCTTTGTTAGTCTGCCAGGCGGTGACGGAGCGGGCGAGGATTTCAAAGACGTTGGCGGCGGTGACCACCATCGAGCGGTCGTTGGCCATGGGCATCAGGAAGGCGGAGGGCAGCACGCCGGTGCGCTGCACCTGGTCGCCGATGACGCCGGCCAGTTGCATGATGTCCTTGCCCCGGAAGGCGATCTCCTGCGCCGACGCCGACCGCGCGGTCAGCATCACCAACCCCAGGAGCATCACTACCGCCATCTGTTTCATCATCTGTAGCTTTACCCCGGCGCGAGGACTCGCGAACGCCTGGCTCCTGATTCCATTGTACGAGCGCCCTGCCGCCCTGTCAAGAAAATACCCACGCATTCTACCGCTGAAGCATCCGCAGCGTGCGCCCTTACCCCTCCACAGTTACAGTCGGCAGCGTGCAATTGGTGAGAGTGTAAGTGTGCATCGCCTGCAACGCGTAATGCGTGGCGGCGGGCAGCGCAACCCCGGTCGTGAGGTCGGTCACCTGGCCGGGCAAGGCTACCTGGCGCGCGGCGAAGTTCCACAGGACGGCCCGGGTCGCCGCCGCATTGTGCCAGAGCACCGCCTGGCCGTCCTCTTGCAGATAACGGCGGTGCATCGACGGCAGCAGTTCGTGGTATTCCCGCAGGATGCGCCGGTGGGTATCGCCGTAGACTTCGTCGATGCGCTTGCCGTCGATGAAGAGCGGCAACGCGCAAGGCACTTTATGCGCAAGGGTGTAGTAGATGAACGCCGGATCATGGCAGGTGTTTTTGTCCGTTTCCATGCCCGGCACCGGCACGGTCACCGCGTTGTTGCCTAACCCGACGAGATAACTAATGAATATCTTGTCGATATCGTAACTGTCGGCATGGCCATGGCCGGCCTGCCCGAACGGCCCGAAGGACTCGATCATCCACTCTACGCCGGCGTCCTGCAACTCCTTCATCGCCTGCAACGACTCCCGCCACATTGTCTGCGGATGCCCAGACTGGTAGTTGAGCGGCATGAAGAAGAGGTTGTAGTGGCTGTCGATGTAGTAGCCCGCCAACCCGGTCTCTTCCACGATCTTCCGGTGGCTGTCGATGAAATATTGCCGGGCCTCCGGATGCTTCAGGTCCAGGTAGCTCAACACATTGGTGTAGGCGCCGCCGTACTTCAGCCGGGTGTCCTCCATCGCCAGATACCACCCCTTCGCATGGTATTCGGCCGAATTCAACGGGGAGTAGATGGATTGGCCGTTGGACGTCCACAGCATGTTTTTGATGCCCAGTTGCTTGCAGCGCGTAATGTACTCCGTGAACTTCTCCACGCCCCCCTTCGCGGGGGCGATTTCAAAGGCGTGGCTGCCGCACATGTTGCCGGAAGGCGCGCCGGTCGGCTCGGAGGCGTCGGAGCGCTTAAAATTCTCGGCGAAGATCTGCCGGATGCCGACCGCGGCACAAGCGGGCACGATATCCTTGTAATAGGTGTCGATGGTGAAGTTGACCCAGTAGTGGAAGCCGGCGCAGGGTACCGGCGGCTGCTCTTTCAGGCCGAATTCGGCGCGCGCCCGCTCGGCGGTGGCATCGTAGACCCAGGTCCACAGGTTCTGCTGGGCGGTCACCGTTTTGGGCGCGGTGTTGAGGAGAATGGCTTTGGGCACCGTCGAGTAACGGAGCGTCTCGTCGAAGAGATGCTTGTCGAAGCATTTCAGTTCGGGCTTGCCGGCATCGCGGCAGATGACCGAGCGGATCAACTCGACGCGGTCATAGACGCCCAGCAGGGTCGCGTCGCCTTTGAACTGGAAATCGAAGCATTGATGATCCGTCCAGCGCGGCAGGTTGTGGGTCATGCAGCGGTTGGCATGGGAGTTCTCATCGAGAAAGAAGAGGAAGCCTTCCGTGCTCCAGACGGTCTCCGGCGCGAAGGTGACGACGGGGGAGGAGCAGGAGGATTGATTGTACACCGTGGCGCCGTCGATATCGCCGTCCAGCTCCCAGGTCGCCTGGTCGTGCAGGAAGAACAACGGCACATTCGGGCTGTCGTATTCGTAGTGATACGCGAACCCGTGGAAGGGAACATTACCGAACGTGTCGTTCGCCGGCGTGAGCACCAGATCCAGCCAGGCCGTGCGATGCGGCGGGGTATCCCAATCGCCGAGGTCGTGGATGGGGTCGAAGCTGTGGTCGCGCATCATTTTGATGGGCAGCGGGGTAAAGTCCGCGGCCAGGCGGATGCGCACGGCGTCATCCGTCGCGTCCACGGCCAGCAGGCGCAGCCCCTCGAGCCCCCAGCCGGCGAAGGACTGGGTGAACGGGCGCAGGGGGAGGCGCCCGGAGCGGACCAACGTGTCCCCGATGCGGATCTCGCCGAGACCGAGGAAGCGCTCGCCATCGGTCAATACGTCAAACGTACAGCTCCCGAGCGTCACGCGGGAGCAGGTCTGTGCGGTAGCAGGCATGGTAATTCCCCCATGTAGCGGTGCGAGGATTATCCGGCAATATACGATTTGAGCCGCGGGACGGGGGTAAAACCGTCCCGCGGCTCAGGGTCACGTTCAGCGCTGCGGCACGGTCGGCAGCGTCAAGGCCAGGATACGGCCATCGGCAAGCCCGACCACTAACTGCGTTTTGTCCCACGCCAGGCCCGCGGCATCCTGCGGGAGCATCTGCTGGGTGATCGCGACGCCGTCGGCAGTGAACAACTGCAGCGTGCCGCCCCAGTAGGCGACGGCGGTGACGCCATCAGCGGTGGTGGCGCAATATTTCACCACACGCGCAGGCAGCAGTTGCTTTTTCACGGGGTCGGGAATCACCACCGCCGCGTTCGGCGCCGGCACGTCGCCTTTGCCCGCTTCGCGCTGGGTGAGCAGCTTCCCGGTTGCCGCCAGCGTGCTCACCGAGCCGTCCTGCGTCGCGACGGTGATGTCGCCGTTCGGCAGCACCGCCAGCGCCACCGCGCGGTCGGGCAGCAGCGTCTGCCAGGTGATGGGCACGGCCGGCAGGAGTTTGGCCGGCAGGTTGGCCGCCACGATGCTGGCGTCCGACGGTTGCGCCATCGGCGTGAGGGGCGTCAGGCCGGCGGCGGCTTCATAGAGCGAACCAACCGCTTCCCCCATGCCCGTCGCGTCGTAGGCGATGCAGGCGATGGATTCCTGGTTATGCCCGAGGATGTCGAGTTGCCAGGCGAGAAGTCCGTGCCCGCGCCCGGGGAAATCCGGGGTGAGCGCGTACGGCAGCACCTTCTGCTGCACCAGGTCTTTGATGAGCGGATTGTCCTCCGGCGTCCCAAACAGCACGACCGGCCCCTGCACGGCATAGCCGACCAGCGCCGGGCTGTTCCCCGTGCCGGCCTTGATCTGCCCGCCGCCGGCGAAGTCGATGGCGCACAGGGTGGGGGCTTCCTCGGGGGACACGTCGCGTGACTTGTTCACGTCGGCGGCGTTGACGATTTGGCAGCGCACGTCCCACGGCTTCAGGCTTTCCGCCAGGCGGGCGGCGGCCGCGCGGTCGTAGTCGGCCAACCCCGTGACGAGGGTCACATTCTGGTGGGTGCGGAAGAAGTTGAAGAGGTGGTCGCGGTCGTTGCCGAAGATCACCGCGCGCTGCGTGGCGCCGGCCACGGCGCCGTTGCGCCCAGGTACGGCAAAGGTGCAGGTGCTGGAGCCGTGCGTGTTGGAGAGCAACTCGGTCACGGTCACCGTCCATTTGCCGGTCGGATCATTCGCCGCCAGCGGCAGGTTGAGGTGGCACATGCCCTGGTCGGTGGCGCGGAAGAGATCATACCGCACGGCCCCCAGCGGGTCGGTGACGGTGATCTGCAGCGGCGCGGAGCCGACGAGAATGCCGTTTTGCGCGTCCAGCAGCACGGCGTTGATGTGCAGCGCGATGGGGCTCTCTGTCTGCGTCAGGTCATAGCTGACCACGGGCGTGGCCACCGCGACGCCGCCGATGGGGCGCGCGGTACGGGCATACGCGCGCATTTGGCCGGCTCCCCAGCGGAAGTTCGCGGTGAGCTTGCCGCCCGCTTTGGCGAACCCCTGCGCCGGCCCGCCGATCATCGCGTCGTAGAGCGGGCGGCCGTCGTCCGGCAGGCTGATGGTGGCGGTGGTAGCCTTGATGGAGTTCATCGCGCCTTCCGCCTCGTCATACTTCACGTTTACCGCGAAGACGTACTCGATATCGCCGTAGGCGGCGCGGGCGGCGGCAATTTCCGGGTTGCTCGACTCGATGACCGGCGCGATGCCGTCCTTCAGCAATTGCGCTTTCAGCACCTTCGCGAAGGGGGTCACGGCCAGGAAGGCTTTGCCGGTGGTGAAGTTCTTCGGGTCCGCTTCCTTGGTGCGCCCCAGCGCGTTGAGTTGCTTGATCACCACGTCATCGGGCAGGGTGCTGGGCTGGGTCAGCTTCACGGCGCCGTCGAGCTGCAGCCCGCATTCGCCGGTGAGGTAGACCTTACCGCCGCCGGCCATGAAGTCCTGCAGCCCCTTGATGACCTTCGGGTCCAGGTAGTTGATCGCCGGCAGGATGATCACCTTGTGGTACTGCGCGGCGGTGCCGTCGATGATATCCTCGTCGGCGATGGTGATGATGCGCTGCTGATCCAGGATGCCGGCATTCAGCACGTTGTTGAGGGCGGTGCCGTGGGGGTCCTGGTGCGAGTAATAGACGGACATCTTCTTCGTCTGCGCATCCAGCAGGTGCGAGATGGAGTACAGTACGGCGACCGGCGGACGCGGCGCGGGCATGGTGTTGAAGATGGTGCCCAGGCGCAGCGCCGTTTTGTTCGACTCCACCACGCCGTCGGAGGTGGGCGACCCGGCGGGGTTCTGCATGCCGATGCTGGGCGGCTTGGCCAACCCCTGCAGACCGAGCATGAAGCAGGTGTATTGCTCCAGGCGGAAGCGCGTGGAGGGAATGTTGTCCCAATCGGGCAGGTACCAGTTCGGCTTGGACAGGTCGCGGGCGCGGGCGGCTTCCAGGCAGAGATACGGGTTGAGATACCCGCCCCACTCATCGTAGCCGCCGTGACCGCTGGTGACGGGCAGGCTGCGCGCCACGTTGAAGTAGTAGCCGTCGGTGAAGGCCATGTAGCCGTACTGGCTCTGCGTGACGGAGAGGAAGTCGGGGCGCACGGCGCTGACGCCCTGCTGCGCGTCTTTCCAGGCGGCATCCATGAAGCCGAGTTTCCACGTGCCGAACTGCTTCCAGTTGGCGATAGAGGCCGGATCGTCCGCCTTCACGGTGGTCGAGCGCTGGGGCGCCACGCCGAAGGCACCCTGGTAGGAACGAATCTGCGGAGGCAGATCGTGCGGGGAGCCGTTCATCCAGGTCAGGCCGGGCTCATCGTAAAAATGCACGCCGATGGCGTTGGGCGTGGTGCGGAACAGCAGCGCGGTGCGCACGACGCGTTCCTTGGCTCCTTGCAGCACGTAGGGATCCGACCAGTCGCACTCCGCGCGCAGGTCCATCTGGTGGCCGCCGCTCATCATGCAGCAGCCCATGTAATCCAGGCCGCCGCGGATGGAATCGTCGCCGCCGGCGGAGGCGTAGAGCAGGTTGAAGCCCATGCCGTCCTCACCGAGTTTCGCGATGTCGGCCCCACGGGCCGTGCTGCCCCAATCAATAATCCGGTAGGTGCTTTTACGCACATGGCTGTAGAGTTCGAGGGTCGTCGGTTTAGCCAGCGTCGCGCCGTCGGCGGTGACATTCACCTGATACCGTCCCGGCCGCAGCAGCCAGCCGTTCAGGTGCAGATGCTCGGTCGTGCGCGCGTCGGCGCCCGCCAGCGGCACCGCGGCCACCGGGAAGGAGAAGGCCAGCTTGCTGCCGTCTTCGCCGACGAGCTGCAGTTGCAGAGTGCCGGCGTTCAGCGCCGCGGCATCGCTGCGCACCACGGAGAGGTCGATCAGCTCATTCGTCTGATAGGCGGTGCGGTTGAGCGGCAGCAGCAACGTCACCGAGGCTGCCTGGAGGGATATCGCCGTCAACAGCGCTCCGCAGAGCAGCAGGAGACGCACGCGGGTGGTCATGGTCGGGATACTCCTTGTGGTCGATTCGCAAATTGCTCGCCGGGTCATGGGCCGCCGGCGCGTAATATGCGCGGCTGTGTGAAGAGATTCTCCTCGCGGGCAGGCGACTCCTGCCGCTCCAGGTGCTTTCTCATGGCGGATTGGTAATCGGTAACCGACCTTGACAGGGCAGGCCCGCGGGATTATCGTAGCAAGCATTCACACGCTCTACTACACGTCGACGCCTTACGCACAACGCGGTCACGGTTTATATGGAAGGAGCGCCGCATGATCGACACGATCGGTTTCCACGCCTTCGCCGATCACTGGCAGGCCAACGCGCAATTGGCGCTCGATACCATCGCCCTGCGACCGACGCGGGGGATTCCCACCTGGCTTTTCCAAACGATGCAGTGGTCGCAACTGGAGGCGCTGTCCGGCCATCCGCCGGGGAGTTATCCCGCCGATCCGGTGCGCGTCTACCTCGACTTCGTACTGAAGTCGGGGGTGTGCTTTCTGGATCAGTGGATTCCCGACAATCCGCTGAGCATGCGGGATCAAGGCTTCGGCGACGACACCGCACGCGGTGCTACCACCGGCGCCGAGGAGATCATCCGCGACGGCATGTTGATCGACTCACCGGAGGCCGCCGTCGCGCATATGGAGCGAATCCTCTTCCCGAGCTGGAAGCAGTGGCGGCGCGACCTGGAAGCACAGGCCGACGACGAGGTGCGCCGGCGCATCGACGGCGAAGTCGCGGTGCAGCGGCTCTTCGGCACGCAGATGCTCAAGGGGCCGTATGACGGCTTCTTCGCCTTCCCCGGCTTCCTCTATGGGTACTACGGGTATGCCAACTACTTCATGGCCTACGTCCTGTACCCGGAGGTGATCGAACGCGGCTTCGCGCTGTATGCCGATGCATCCGTGGTGTATAACCGCCTCGCCGCGCGCGCCATCGTCGAGGGTGGGTTGCCGCGGCTGGTGCGCCTCGATCACGATATGGCCGATTCGCGCGGCACGCTGGTGGACGTGCGGACCCTCGACGCGCGGTGGTTCCCACACTTCGCACGTGCGATCCAGCCGCTGCTCGACGCGGATATCCGGCTGATCTGGCACTGTGACGGCAACCTGATGGCCATGGTGCCGCGCCTGCTGGAATGCGGCATCGGCGGTTTTCAGGGATTCCAATATGAGGACGGGATGGATTACGCGGCGATCTGCCGGATGACCACGCGTGACGGCGCCCCGCTGTTCATCATCGGCGGCGTCTCCGTCACGCGCACGCTGCCGTATGGCACGCCCGCCGACGTGAAACGCGAGCTGGACTGGCTGGTCGCAGCGGGGCCGCGGGTCGGCCTGATGCTCGGATGCAGCAGCTCCATCGCCCCCGGCGTGCCGTTGGAGAATTTGCAGACGCTCATCGAGGGATTCGCCCATTACCGCGCGCACGGGCGCGGGTGATAGGGACATTCCGCCGCCGGAGCGGCGGCTGGGGGATACCGAAAATGCAGGGACGGCATGGATTACCGGCGAAGAACAAGGCTATTCTGTTCGAAGGTGAATTTTCATGATGTCGCGATCCTGCCGGTATTACGCCGCGCTGTTGCTCCTCCTCGGTATGTCCTGCGCGTGGGCGGCGGGTGCGCCCGACCCACGCACGACCGTGCTGCCCATCTACCAATTACCGGCATCCGCCGCGGTAGACGGCAAGCTGGGCGAGTGGGCGCATGTGCCGGTGAGCGACGATCAACTCATCTACTGCGCGGAGAAGAATGCGGCGTTGGTGGCACCCTCGGAGAATATCGCCGTCTCCCTGCGCTGCGGGCGCGTGGCGGGCAAGCCGGACCTGTACTTCCTGATTGTGGTGAAAGACAGCATCCTGCTCTCCCGCGAGGCCCACTATTGGGTCGAGCCGGATTACCTGGAGCTGTATTTCGATTTGTTCCGCGAGAAGCGGACGGCCGAAGACCCGGAGTGGCGTTTGCGCAAGTTCTTCAAGCCGCCGGCCATGGGGCAATTCGGTTTACGCCCGCTTTGCATGAATGCGACGCCGACCCTGGTCGCCAATAACGTGGCGCGCCCGTGGAAGCTGGACTACGCCTGCGTACCCATCGAAGGCGGCGTCGCCTATGAGATCCGACTGGACGGGCAGAGCGTGCTCGCGAACCTGAAAGATGACCTGCATGCCGCCGACTTACCGCCGGTGATCGGTTTCGACATCGGCGTCGGCGACCTGGATTCCCCGGTCATCCTGCGGGCCGCCACCTGGAACAATCTCGAAATCTTCTACCGCTTCTTTGGCGATTTCCTGAATCATGACACGCCGGTCCATTACGGCGGGCTGTCCACCAAACCCTTGCCGGTGCCGCGCGGCAAAGCAGTGCCGATCAAAACGCTGGAGCAATTGTACGGTGCGAAGCCGACCGCGCGGCAGGTGGTGAAATGCATCAACACGCTGCCCGATGCCCAACTGGCCGATCTGGTGCGCTGGGCGGTCATCCAGGGTGTGCCGCTGAACGCCGACCTGCTCACCCCGCTCTTCGCGGCGCCCATGCCCCGCGCGCAGGAGGCCGCCTTGCTGGCGCTCTATTACCATCGCGAGCAGGCGGATGCAGTGCGCCTGGCGGTGCGGCAAACCTATGCGCGGCATGACCGTGCCACCCCGACGGCGCTGATGCTGGCCAACCTGCTCAATCTGGAGATGCACCTCAACCTGCGCGACGCGCTGCCCGCGCTGCTCCTGCACGACGATCTACGCGTCTTCGTCTCCACGGCCCAGGTGCTGGAACAGTGCGGCACGGCGGAGGACGTCAAAACGATGATCGCCGCGCGCGACACGTTGCTCGCCAAGCTCGCCGCGTGCACGGATGCCGACTCGCCGGCGAACAAACAGCGTAAAGCGGTCTATGAGGAGCAATTCGCCAAGTCGCTCGCGGCGCTGCGCACTCGCACGGCACCGTAAGCGGCGCCGGGGCGTGTGGTTCAGGGTCGCGGAACGGTGGACAGCAGGTAATAGACCGGGTTAACGCTCGCAATGGCGCTGAGCGCCTCGCCGTCCCGCGTCAACCCCTCCGGCAGCTCCCCGGTGAGATGGATTCCGTCCGGCAGTGTGATCGTCACCGCGCCGATCTCGCCGTGTGCACGCACGGCCAGGATGGCGGCACCCTCGACCGGCCCGAAGAGATATGCCACGGCGCCCGACGGCGTAACCGTGCAGGGGCGGGCTTCGCTCTCGAAGATGGCACGATGCGCGCGCCAGAGTGGGAGCGCATGGCTGCCGGCGGCGCCGTTCATCAGGTCATCGCTGCGCTGACTGAACGCCTCCGGGCACAGATAGCGCGTGAAGATGTAGTATTCGGCCGGCGGCGTCACGCGCTGTGCGTCCAGCGTCGTTGGGGGCGTCGTGCGTGGTCCGGTGTACCCGTAGCCGTGCGCCTCGTCGAGTAGCACCGCGCGGGTATCGAGGATCAACTCCCCACCGACGTAGCAATCCGGCTTCAATTCCCGCGCGCGCCGGGCAATGAAGGCGGTGAGCGCCAGGAAGTCCTGACCGTAAGTGTCCGGATGGGCGTGCTGGTGGTCCGTGGCGTAGCAATATTGCGGCGGAAATCCCCCGCAAACCTGGTCCAGAAAGAAGCCATCCGCGTCCAAATCGAGGAGAATCGTCTGCAGCACCTGCTCCCAGTAGGTGCGCATCCCCGGCGCTCCCGGGCAAAACATGAACATCGGATAACCCGCGTTGTAGACCGGAAAACCGGCGGCATCACGCACGAACAGCTCCGGGTGCGTGCGAAAAACTTCGGATTCGTCCCCCGCGGCAATCGCATTGGTATACAGATACGTACGCAGGCCCTGGGCGTGGATGTAGTCGATAATACGCCGGGTGACGGCATGCGCCGCGGTGTAGTCGCCGCAGAGGGAGTCGAACATGAACAACCCGCGCATGTCGGCCATCCCCTGCCACCAGCCGAACTGGTAAAAGAGCGGCAGATACCCGTGGGCGGCACCGTCACGCACCGCCTCGTCCACCTCGGCTTGCAATTGCTCAAAGGTGCGCGGGTGCCCTTCGTCGTCGAAGATCCAGACGCCGGCCACGGCGTCCGGCGGGTTATACGGCGCCACGCAATGCGCCTTGCGCGTCTCGGTGAAGATGCCGTGTACCCACCAGTCCGGTCGCGGCTGCAGGCGATGGAATGTCTGCGCGAACCAGGCTTTGTACGGGGCCATCGCCTCGGCCCAATCCCGGCCCACCTTCACGAACTGCACGGGCAGCACCAGGTGTTCGTCGTGGCGCACCTGCGCGCGTTCGAGTACGAAGCGGATATGCCCATCCATGGCGGCGGGGATATGGCGGATGGTGATGCGGCGCTGCTCCGCATCGAACACCCCCATCGCCACCGCCGCGTCGTTCCCCGTCGCCGCGGTGAGGCAGAAGGTCGCCGGGCCGGGATACGCAAGGTCGAACGGGCAATTCGCCGCTTCGAGGACCCCGCCAAACAACGGGTTGAAGATACGCGCCGCCTGCGCCTGGGCAAAATGGTAGAAGAGGTAGGGGTACGCTACGCGCACCTCGACCGCTTCCCCGGTGTTGGAGAGCGACAGTTCGATCCGCCACTCGTCCGGCTCCACTTGCCGGCACGCGCCGCTGAGCGTAACCTGCCCGGCCGTCGCCTGCCAGGTGAAACCGTGCGCGTCCTCGGCGGCCTGCGCCACGGCGGAGTACGGACCGGCCGTCACGACCGGCGCCTGCAGCCGCAGCCGAAGCTGCGCATTCGAAAGGAGTACTTGCGTTGATTGCATCGTGCTTCCCTTATCGGTGGCTGAACGGTGGTTCTGAAAAGGTCGAACCGTGCTGGTGACACATGACTCGCAGCGTAATACGATGCTTTATCTTGTGTCAATAGGCAGCGACCGGTATTTCCAACCTGCCGAGGTGGGGGCATTGTGAATGCCGAGACCCCACCAGTGGGATATTTTGCGTGTCGGTTCACCGAGCATCCCAAAATTGGAAAGGTGACCTTAGCCGGCCGTCGAAAAGCTCCTAAGAAGCCGTTTGAAAACGCCTACTCCTCCGGTCAGCGCTGCTCTCCCCAGCGCCTAGCGGTCGCTTCCTGTCCTGGTGTCTGCGACCGCCGATGCGGTCCGCCCGGTGCCGGTGGCCGCCGATTGCTTGTCACAAC
>CAIYQO010000025.1 GCA_903928345.1 uncultured bacterium
CCGGCCTCCACGCACACCCCTTCTCCCCGACCTTTCAAACAAGATGTCCCTCAGTGTACCTGAGTGACACCCCGCTGTCATGCCGGATGGCCAGGACGGGTGAGCAAAGCGGGGATGCAGAGGGTAAGCGGCGACACCTGGGTACCCAGATCCATCCCTCACTTGCGGGGGTATCGGCGTCGGGTGGGGCGAGGGTGGAGCGCTCTTCGGCGAACAGGCAGGCCAGCAAGGCACAAGTCAGTGCGTCGGTGATATCTTGATGGGTGAGGGTGGGGTACGGGCGCCGCATATCCTGTATCAATGCAGACGTGCGGCAGGCAGAGGGGTAGGCTTCGATGGCGGTCAGCAGACGCCCGTCTGTCCAGATGCCGCAACTCTCCCGGTGCGGGGCGAAGCGCGCCAGCACGTGCATGCCTTTGGTGGCCTGGCTACCGAGCATATCCTTGACGGCGGATAGCGGATGCAGCCCCCGCGCGAAGAGCCAGCGTTCGGTGTGCCGATAGAGATAACGGTTGGTGTCAGAACTGCCCAACGGCCCCGCGTCGTGCAAGTCCGTCACCAGCCGCACGAACTCCTGCGAAAAGCCCAACGGCGTGTCGATGGCAAGGGTGACGTGGCAGGGCGCGGTGGGCAAGGCGGCACCGCAGTGGGCGAAAAGGGCCGTCACCCACGCCCCCGTGGTCGCGGCGGCATTGATGGTGGCGCGCAGGTTGCCGCGCCAGGGGGTGCCGACCATCCGTCGCGTGGCATCCAAAAGCACCAGGGCGTCGCGGCTCTTCCCGTTGCTGTCGCAGTTCCACCCGCCGACATCCCAGCCGATGAAGTATCCGGCTGTCCTGGCAGTGACCGTCATACCAGCCGCGTCCTCCCCGTCAGCAATTCCTGCATCATGCCTTGCTTGAGGGCGCGGGTCTTAGCCTGCCGCTGCTCCAGCACCGCCAACTCCGCGTCCATGTCCGTCAGAACCGCGGCGATGTCGGTTTGTTCGTGAAGGGAAGGAACGTTGATTTCAAGCGGCATCAAATCCACAGGGTGAACGTGAGGTTGAGCGCCGCCGGTTTGGGACTTGAAGATGAGCTGCTGCTTCAGCAATAGCTGGTAGAAGATGAAATCAAGGGAGTAGCCTCGCCCCTCACTTATCGTTGAGCAATCCGATGCAAAGATGGGCGTAATATATAACGCGACATAGCCGGCACTCGCTCCCGACGCGCTGATAGTGATTGTGCGCCCCTGACGATTGGCAACATCGTGATAGTAAGCAGGCTGCTTACCTCCTGCGATAACCGGAATCTCGCCATTGCTTGTGGTGTCGCTGGTGATGAGTTGTCCCTTCCTGATTTCAACAACCTCCCCTAACCGCTTTACCTCCCACGCCCCACTGAACCCCGGAAGGCGTGTCTTTCCGGTGAGGAGCTGCTGCATGGCGGCCTGCTTGAGATCACGCTTTTTGGCGATGAGCTGGTCCAGCGCGGCGATCAGCGCATCCACATCTGAGAGGGCGGTGGCGATGGCGCGTTGTTCGGGGAGAGATGGAAGCGGAATCAGAGCACATTTGAATGCTGTATTGGTGATATGCACTTGAGTACTGCCAACCATTATTGTGTTTGCAAGCTTACGATACCATGAGGTATTGGACAGGTGAACAAGGTAACCGGGAATTGCCGCAGGAGTGACATGGAACCCATAAACTCCTTGCGCAAGAATGAATGAGTCTTTGCCTTCAATCTGAACTATCAAACCGATATTTGGTCCACTTGGTACAAGGTCGCGCAACACTACAATAGTGTATGTCTCATCAACAATATTATGCTTATGAGCTATAGCATATTCATTTGAGCAGTATTGAAGATCGGAGTCATCGATTTTCAACCAGCCTGAACGCGCAACACCGCTTTTCGGGATGACCTTTATTCCGAAATTTGTAAAGTCCGAAGGCCTAAAAGGAGCGCCTCCTCTAAAATCTGAAGTAATGGCACCAAAAGGAACAACTGCCCAATCTTCAGGGACAATTCCAACCTCCGACTCTTTAAAGCCGTATGTGACATGATGATTTTGATTACCTAGCTGCATATAAGCCTCTTTCACTACATAGCGGTACTACTGGCCGAACTTTACAATCCCACACAGTTGTATGATTGACAATCTCCATAAATATCGCGTCTGCATTTATTGAGCATCCTCTGATTCTCCTTTGAGTTTCTTATATTGCTTTTCCCAGGATGCTGGTGGCTTCAAGCACATGTGATCTGTTCGTACAAATGCACAAACTTGTGGCAGAGAATTCTTTGAGCATATATCCGGATTAGTATGACGGCACCCTTCTGTTTCCTTGGCAGTATCTTTCGGCTTCAAAGGAGCGTGGAATATACTCTTCCCTTTTTGTTTTCCTGTCATATCTGTGCTCCCATCTGCTTCAAGTGTTCCGCCACGCGGGCGGTGAGGGTGTCCACCTCGGCGGTGAGTTGCGGCAGCGGCGCGGCGTAGCGGTCGGCGAGTTGGCGGATGCGACCGGTGAGCGCCTGGGAGACGCGGTCCAGCTCGGATTGCACGTCGGCGGCGAGTGTGGCCAGCCATTTGTCCTCCACCACCAGGGTGCGCAGCTCTTCCCGCGAAAGTCGGGCGTAGTGGGCCGCCACTTTGGCACCGAGCGCCTTCTGCGTGTCCTTGACCAGCTTTCCGAGTATGGTTTCGGCTTCGATGGCTTTTAGTGCCTGTTGCAGCACCGCTCGCTCTTCAGCCGCCTCAGGATCGGCGGCGATGGCCTTCTGCCGCTCCTTTACGCTTTTGGCGGTAAGCTTCCCCTTGTCCGTCTTTGCGTCGGCCAGCAAGCCGTCTTCGCCCCCGTGCTCCTCATCCAGTTCTTCGAGATTACGGGCAGCGACTTCGCGTACGGCATCATATTTCTCGATCTCAGCCTGTTCTGCCGCGAAGTAACGGCGTATCACCAGCGCGGGGGGCAACAGGTCGGTATTCGGCTTGCCGTCCAGCACCGCCGCCCACCCTTCCTGCACCAGCAGGTAGACATCATCCTGCAATGTCGCCGCCCAGTAGTCCATCAAGTGCTGATAAACATCGTAGCGGTCGAGCAACGGCACGTCGTCGAAGGCAGTTAGCAATTCCTCCGCGATAGCGTCGATGAGCGCCTTCGGATGCCCGTGCTCTTTAAGCAGGTGAGGATGTGCAGCAGGAAGGCATAGTCGCCGTTCTTCATCGGCGGGATGCCGAAGTCGAACCGGTGGTACAGATCCTCGGCGGGGTTGATGCCGTTGCTCCACGCCTTGGTGGAGAAGGGGGGATTGGCGACCACGAAATCGTACGTCTTCAACCCCCCGGTGGTCGCCAGGAAGTGCGGGCTGGTGATGGTGTCATCTTTCCAGATTTCCGCCGTGGGGCACCCATGCAAGATCATGTTCATGCGCGCCAGGGCGGCGGTGGCATTGTCCTTTTCCTGCCCGTAGAGCGCCAGGTCGAGTCCGGTGAGCGCCCTGGCTTCATCATGCGCCTTGAGCAACAGGGAACCGGATCCGCAGGTGGGATCGTGGATGGTCTGGCTGGCGCTGGCCGCACCGCCGACGCCGATCACCTGGGCCATAATGCGCGAGACTTCCGCTGGGGTGTAGAATTGCCCCTTGCTCTTGCCCGACTCCGTGGCGAAGTGGCGCATCAGGTATTCGTAGGCGTCACCCAGCAGGTCGTCGCCATCGGCCCGGTTGCGTCCGAAATCGAGATTCTGAAAGATTCCGACCAAGCTGGTGAGGCGGTCCACCATCTCCTTGCCTTTACCCAGCTTCTCGGCGTCGTTGAAATCCGCAACGTCGATGATCCCCTTAAGATCGTTGGCCTCCGCGAGCCGCCCGATAATCTTATTAACCTTGTCGCCGATCTCCTTGTCGCCCTTCAGCGCCACCATATCGGCAAAACGTCCACCGGGTGGCACATCAAGCAGCGCGTCCCGCTGCCCCGCGTATTTGTCGGAGACGTACTTCACGAACAACAGGACGAGGACGTAATCCTTATACTGCGACGCGTCCATCCCGCCACGCAGCTCATCGCAGCTTTTCCAGATGGAGCTATAGAGTTCGGATTTCTTGAGGGCCATGTGTCACCTGTTCTCGGCTAGCGGTTGCCATACCTTGCCACCCTACCTATTCGCGCAATGCTTGGGAAGTCCTACCGGGTAGGCGCTCGAATCCAGGACGAACCCCAGTTCCATCTCCTCCCACACGACTGCGTCGAAAAGCATGCGGGACAGCTACCATGTATCTCGATGCCGGCTGCAAGAGCGAAACGCTGTTTGGTAGGAATGCGAGACGCTGGGTGCGGATAACGGAACCGGTGCCAAGGGCGGGTACGATGGCGATGCGGTATCCCAAGCACCCGAGACCAGGTGGAAGGACGATCCCAACGATGTATAAGCTCGTAACGAAAGGATCATCTGCTCAGGTGCTTTTACTTTCTTATTATGTCATTAGGATTACCTGAGCAGAATCACCATTTTATATGGTATACATCCTTAAATGTCGCAACTGTATTTCGACTTGCCCCTGCCTTTTTAGATACCATTACGTCAGTTAGTCGTTCCACACCTTCAGTGCGCAGGAGCTGTATCGCTTCCGCAATGCGACCAAATGCTTCGCGTCGTTTGGGGTTATCTAACGAATCCTGTAACGATGAGGATTCATTGCTCGGACTTCCAACACGTCTTTTTGGAACTTTGTTCTGCAGTAACCACTCAATATCTTCTCCCGCCATCCATTCTGGAAGTGATGTAACAACATCAATATTCAGACCAATTGGTGCTTCTCCTGTCAACAAGTATACTTCAGCGGGATTCATTTCTCGTTCTAGGTTTGCAGGACGTAAACGACCAATCAATTGCATAATTTCCTGGTTATATATATGTTGCGCAAACTCCCTTGTATCTTCATCAATAGGATAAGTGGAGTCTTGCTGCAATGTCCCCCCCCTCGACTGGTCATTTAATGTCGGGCAATCCTTTAACTCCCAGGTACTCTTCGACTACTTCAACTGCTTCCGCGGCCCTGAAGACGGCACCGGCAATGCATCGCCAGGTGAAAACAGCCGGTGCTTTTCAACGACATCAGATTGCGCCAATTCGGCGTAGCGTCGTGTCATCGTCAAATCCGTATGCCCAAGGATCTGTTGCACAGTAAACGGATCACCACCGGCTCGGATGAAACTTACGGCGAAATATCGCCGGAAGTTGTGAGGATGCACGAGCCTGCCATCGATGCCTGCTTTCGCGGCGGTCTCCTTCAACAAATGATCCACACGGAATCGGGTCAGCTGTTGCCCGTATACGTTGACGAATACCAGATTGACGCCAGGAATCTCTCCGCGCCGTCCCAGATACGCATGCAGCGCGCGCTCGGTCGCCGTACCGAACGGCACGATCCTTTCCTTATCTCCCTTGCCAATAACTTTCATCGTGCGGGTCTTCCAGTAGATATCGGGGAGCCGCAAGCCGCATAACTCCGATACTCGCAGCCCGCAATCAGCCAAGGTATAGAGGATTGCCCGCGTACGCAATCCGGTGAATTCATCCGTCGTGGCCTTAATCAACGCCACCAGTGTGTCTTGCAAAAAAGTCTCGATGACTTTCTTCCGCACCTTCGGCCGTTCGACCTTCGTCATAGGGTTGTCTGCGAGCAACCCGTCAGCTACAAGGAACCGGAACCACACTCGCAAGGTGATGAAAGAGTGTTCAGCGGTCAACGGACTCACACGTATTGCCTCATCCGTAAGGAAGGCACGAATGAGCACCGGTGTGAAGTCATAGGGTGCTACAGCCCCATCATGCGCATCCAGATAGCGCCGTAGCGCCATGAAGCGATGATGATAATAGGTGGTCGTGTTGACCGAGAGGTTTTTGGCCTGGCAGCGCCGGAAGAAGGCGGTAATCGCTTCTTCAAGCTGGTCGGCTGGGGTTACTTTGCGGCGTAGACCCGGTAGTGTGCGTGCCATATTCTGCACCTCCATCGTGAAAATGGGTTGCAGGACACCCCGAATCATGTGACGAAGTTTTAGGCCACTTTCCAGGCGATTCATGTTATGAAGTAGGCCTGTTTTACCGGGCACATGGGTGATCGCAGAGGAGATAGAAGCTCACATTGAGGGTAATATGGCGGAGAGGGAGGGATTCGAACCCCCGGACCGCTTAGTTAGAGCGGTCACACGATTTCGAGTCGTGCGCCTTCAACCGGACTCGGCCACCTCTCCGCGGGGCGACGGGGGGGAGTATAGCAGAATTCCGCGCGGGGGTCAATGCGCGGCGTGTCTACCCGACGCCCACGGCGACCGGGGTGGCGGTGGGGGTGAAGCTGCGCACGGCGTCGATGATCGTCTGCACGTCGGCGGGGCTCACCGCGGGGTGGACGGGCAGGGAGAGCACTTCGTCGGCCATGCGGCAGGCGATGGGGCACGCCGAGCCGATGTAGCCCTGGTCGCGGTAGAATGGCTGATCGGGGATGGTGCGTGGGTAGTGCACGGCGGTGCCCACACCGGCGGCGGTGAGGTGGGCCACCAGCGCGTCGCGGTGCTGCACCTTGAGCACGTACTGATGATACACGTGGGTGCATTGCGGGCGCTCGTAGGGGGTGGTGAGCCCGGGCACGTCGCGCAGCGCGCTGCTGAGGGCGTGGGCGTTGCGGCGGCGGGCGTCGTTCCACCCGGGCAGGCGGTCGAGCTGGCACAGACCGATGGCGGCGTGGATGCTCGTCATGCGGTAGTTGTACCCCTCGGTGGTATGCTGATACCGCGCCGGCGCGCCGTGGTCGATGTAAAGCCGGCAGCGGTCGAGCAGGGTGCGGTTGCTGCCGGTGATCATGCCGCCTTCGCCGGTCATCATATTCTTCGTCGGGTAAAAGCTGAAGATGCCCAGGTCGCCGATGCCGCCCACCGGCACGCCGAATTCCTCGGCGCCGTGGGCCTGCGCGCAGTCCTCGATGACGATGACGCCGCGGGCGCGCGCGAGTTCCATGATCTCGTGCACTTCGCACGGCTGCCCGTACAGGTGCACCAGGATAATGGCGCGGATAGCCGGGTCGCGGTCGAGGGCTTCTCGGATCGTTTCCGCACTCACCATGAAGGTGTCGGCGTCGATGTCCGCAAAGACGGGCGTGTAGCCGGCGTAGCGGATGCTGTTAGCGGTGGCGATGAAGCTGAAGGGCGTGGTGAGAATCTTACTCCCCGGCGGCAGGTCCAGCACGGACGCGGCGGCGCAGAGGCCGGAGGTACCGGAGGAGCAGGCCACCCCGCCCGCGGCGGACTGCACGTAGGCGGCAAAGGCCTGCTCGAATTCGCGCACGCGCGGGCCGAGGGCCAGGATGCCGGAGGCTAACACATCGGCGACGGCGGCCTGTTCTTCGGGACCGATGTAGGGTTTGGCGATAGGAATCACTCGACTGTATCCTCTGGCCTCCGGCCTGCGCCGGCGGCGATTAGAGATCCAGCGCGACCTCGCGCTGCGTGAGAGCGGCTTGTGCCACCGCCTGCGCCAGCGCTACGGCGCGCAGGCTGCCGACGGCGTCGGTGCGTGGTGGGGTGCCCCCGCGCACGGCCCGGCAAAAATGCGCCAGCTCGACGGCCAGCGGCTCCTGGAAGGGTACTTGCACGTGCTCCAGGCGATGCCCGGTGAGCGTGCCCCCCTCCCGCGTGGGCAGGGTGGCGCTGCCGTGGCGGCACACCCAGAGTTCGCGGTTGGCGAAATCGGTGGTGTATTGTGCCTCGCGCGTGTAGCACTGTCCCACGCGCTGGCGCTCATGGCTCACCGTGCTTGCGGTGATGGCGGCGGTGACGCCGCCGGCAAATTCGACCAGCGCCGACACGTGATCGAGGCCTGTGCCGCGCACGGCCTGCCCGCACGCCTCGACGCGCACCGGTGCGCGGTCGACCAGCGCCAGCGCCAGGTCGAGGTCGTGGATCATCAGGTCGAAGATCACGTCCACCGATTGATCGCGGCCCGGCGCGGTGCTCATGCGGCGAAAGTCCAGCGCAAAGAGCGCGTCGGGATCGAGCAACTGCTGCAGTGCTGTCATGGCCGGATTGTAACGCTCGACGTGGCCCACCATAAAGACGCGATCCGACGTGCGCGTGCGCGCCAGCAGCGTTTCCGCCTCGTGCGGGGTGGCGGCCATCGGCTTTTCCAGCAGCACGTGGCATCCGGCGTTCAGGCAAGCGGTGGCAACCTCGAGGTGCGTGACGGCGGGCGTCGCGATGATGACCGCGTCCACCTGCGCGCAGAGGGCGTCCAGGGTGGCGAAGGCGGGCACGTTGTGACGGCGTCCGACCTGCTCGGCGCAAAGGCCGTCGGTGTCGAACAGCCCGACCAGGGTGCACTCAGCCAGCCCCGCGGCTACGCGCGCGTGCGATCCCCCCATCCCTCCTGTGCCGATTACCCCGAGACGCACGGGGGACTCCTGGCCCATGCCCCTTGCCTCCTTTGCGAGCCCCCGCCCCACGGCGGACGGCTCAACAGCCCCTGCATTGTAACCGTTCAGCCGGTTTTACGCAACCGGAGCTACCCCTTCGTCCTTCTTCCCGTGAGGGAAGCGGGTGAACGGGGGACGAAAAATGTCAACGATTTCTTAACAATCCCACCGACGGCGCCGTCCCGGGGAAGGCGCAACGGGGGTCGGCCTACAGCGCCACCGGGCGTCCGCCGCGCACCGAAGCGGCTTCCGCAGCGACGAGGCGGATCGTTTCCCGCGCGTCGAAGGCGGTGACCACCGTGGGCGCCGTGCCCGTCGCCACGCAGTCGAGGAAGTAGGCGATTTCGTTTGTATACAGGTCGCCCGCCGGCAGCGTCGGGATTTCCGGCTCGCAGCCGTCGCGGAAGATCGCCAACGGCCCGCGCGCGGAATCATACTCTACCGTGGCGCCTTCGAAGCGCACGGTGAAGGTCATGCGGAAGGGGAAGCCGTCGTGGTAGCACCACCCGCCCTCGGCGAAGACCGCCTGGGTGTGCGGGTAGTGATACGCGCACATCACCTGGCCGATGCCGTGGGCATCCTCCACGCCGCGCGCGTCCACCGCCGTCGGCATCCCGAGCAGGAAGTTGACGTAGTCGGCGTCGTGGATGTGCAGGTCGAAGATGCCGCCGCCGCTGCGCCGGGGGTCTTCCATCCAGTGGTCGCTGCTCCAGCGCGGCATGCCGGAGAGGCGGCGGAAGAGGGCGTGGGTGATCTTCCCGTCCGCGCCGCTGTCCGCCATCGCCTTCAGCACCTGGTACTCGGGGCAGAAGCGAATGCACTGGGCGATCATCAGGATGCGTCCGGTCGCCTCCGCGGCGGCGATCATGCGGTCGCAGTCGGCTACGGAGAGGGCCATCGGCTTTTCGCTCAGCACGTGCTTGCCCGCCTGCAGCGCGGCCACCGCCATGTCGGCGTGCAGGTCGGTGGGCAGGCAGATGTCCACCGCCTCCACCTCCGGGTCATCGAGCAGCGCGCGGTAGTCCTGGTAGGGCCGCGCCTGCACCGCCGTGCCGCCGGTGGCGCCGATGTTCAGTTGGATCTCGCCCGCCTTGCCCGCGGCGCGCTCGGGGAGAATATCGCACAGTGCGGTGATGTTCGCTTGCGGCAACTGGCGATACCCCGCCAGGTGTGCCCCCGCGATGCCGCCGACTCCGATGATGCCGATGTTGACCATCTCGCTCGTCCTTTCGGGCGTCTCGCCCGGCGTAACGATACCCGATTCCGTGCCGCCTCACAAGGGGCGGGGTGCTCACCGGTGGCATGGGCGTCCCGCCCATGGAATTCACGGGCGAGACGCCCGTGCCACAATGAACTTAGTTCCCGAACATACGCACGACGCGGTCCTTCACGCCGGTGAGCCACTGCGCGCCGTTGTCGAAGATCTCGTAGAAGACCGGGACCATGAGCAGCGTGAGGAACAAGGAGAGCATCAACCCGCCGATTACCGCGATGGCCATCGGCTGGCGCATTTCCGAGCCCTTGGCCAGCGCCAGCGCGGTGGGTGACATGCCGAAGATCATCGCCAGCGTGGTCATCAGGATGGGGTGCAGGCGCGTGGGGCCGGCCTGCAGCAGTGCGTCGCGCGTGCTCTTCCCGTGCTCATGCTTCATCGTGTTGGTGAAGTCCACCAGCAGAATGGCGTTCTTCGTTACCAAGCCCACCAGCATGATGATGCCGATCATCGTCACGATACTCAGCGTCTTGTCGGTCAGCGTCAACGCGAACATGGCACCGGCCATGGCTTGCGGCACCGCCATCATGATAATCAGCGGGGAGAGCAGCGATTCGAAGAGCGCGGCCATCAGCATGAAGACGAGCAGCACGGAGAGCAGCAGTGCGCCGAAGAGGTCGTTGCCGGATTCCTTCATGCGCTGCGCCTGCCCGGCCCACACGATGTTGACGCCGGACTGATCGAGCTTGGCGAGCGCGCCATTGATCTGTCCCTGCAACACGCCGAGGGTGTACCCTTGCGCGATCTGCCCCGTGACGGTGATGGTCCGCTGGCGGTCCGTCCGGTCCAACTTCGTCGGGCCCGCCGCCGGCTCCAGCTTCACCACTTCGTAGAGGTAGACCGGGCGGCCGCCGGCCGTGGTGGCCACCACCATGTCGGGCAATTGGCCGGTGGCGTTGCGCTGATGCTCCGGCAGTTGCACGCGGATGTCGTATTCCCGCCCGTTCTCGCGATACTTCACCGTGGTGTCGCCTTGCAGGCTGGTGCGCAGCGCGGTGGCGATCTGCGCCACGCTCACGCCATATTGCGCGGCGCGGTCGCGGTCGATATGCGCCTGCATCTCCGGGCGCCCCTCGCGCCAGGACAGGTCGCAGCTATAGGTGCCCGGCGTCTTCTGCACCGCAGCGAGAATCTGGTTCGCCACCTGCTGGATGCGCCCCATCTGCTGACCACTGACCTCGATCTGGATCGGCGCTTCGCTGCCGCCGAAGCCCGCGGCAATCGTCGCGGTGATCTTCGCGCCGGGCACGCCGGCGAATTGGTCGTTAATGGCCCGCACCACGCCGTCGGTCGAGCGGTTGCCCACGTCTTCCTTCAAGCGGCCCAGGATACGGTCGATGGGGCTGCCGGTGCGATCCTTCAGCTCTACGCTCAACTGCGCGGTGTCCGCCGCCGCGCTGGACCCGGTGAAGATACTGGACGTCGTGCCGCCGACGGTGGCAAAGACGGTCTTCGTCTCCGGGTACTGGTTTTTATCGAAGAGCGCCTGCTCGATCTGCGCCACCGTTTTATCGGTAGACGCCAGCGAGGTGCCCACCTCGCGCTCGACCTTGATGGTATACTGCCGCTGATCTACCGACGGCGCGAATTCGAAGCCGAAGTGGCCGTGGATGCTGAATGCCGCCAGGAAGAGGGCCACCGCACCGACCACCAGCGCGGGCGCCGGGGAGGAGACGCGCTCCGTGCCTTGCTGCGCTTCGTGGAGCATATAGCCGATGATCGCCAGCGTGCCGATGATGAAGGTGACGGCGAGGAATGCGGTGTAGGAACCGCCGATAGGCGCCAACCCCTTGCCGATGATCCCGCCCAGGATGAGGAGCGTACCCACGAAGGCGGCCAGCCCGATGAGGATGCGCGCCCAGCGCCGCGTGGCCAGCCGCACCAGCGACCACAGCCCCGCGAGCAGCAACCACCCGATCACCAGGGCCGGCGCCGCCTGCGCGAAGACGGACAGAGACGGCTTCGGCATCGCGATCGCGAAGCTCCCGAGCATCGTCATCAACCCGAGGCAGATAATGGTGGAGTGGTGGTGCAACGCCCAATTGAGCAGGAAGCGGTAGAAGTGGTCGACGGCGGTATACCCCGTCTCCCACGCGCGGGTGAAGCGGGTGAAGAGCCCCGGGTGTTCGGCTTCGCGCGCCTCGTCTTCTTCTTCCTTGTCATGCGCTTTCAGCCAGCGCGAGGCGAGCATCGGCGTGAGGGTGAAGGAGATGAAGAGGGAGAAGAGGGTGGCCGTGGCCACCACCATGCCGAACTGGCGGAACATCTGCCCCACGATGCCGCCCATGAAGGCGATGGGCACGAAGACCACCACGTCCACCATGGTAATCGCCATCGCCGCCTGGCCGATCTCCGACCGGCCGTCGATGGCCGCTTGCTTGGGCGTCTTGCCCATCTTCAGGTGCCGGTGAATATTCTCCAGCACCACGATGGAGTCGTCGACGAGAATCCCCACCGAGAGCGAGAGCGCCATCATGGACATCATATTCATGGTGAAGCCGAGCGCGCTCATCACCGTGAAGGTGGCGATGATGGAGGTCGGGATCGCCAGCGCCACGATGATGGTGCCGCGCAGGCTGTGCAGGAAGAGGAAGACGATGAGCACCGCCAGCAACGCGCCTTCGAAGAGGGATTGATACACGTCGCTCAGGGTGTCCTTCACGAAGATGGACTGGTCCATCGCCACCTTGGCGTCCAGGTCGGCGGGCAGCACGGCGCTGGTGCCCGCGGGGAGCAACGGTTGGTGGTGCTTGACGCGCGCGATACCGGCGTCGGTGTAGGGTTTCCCCGTCAGCCGTTCCATCTCCGCGCGAATGCCGTCCGCCACCTCGACGGTATTTGCGTCCGACTGTTTCTGGACGGCGATGGTCACGCTGCTGCCGCCGTCCACCCGGGTGAGGGTCTCCGGCTTCGCCACCGTGTCCTTCACCTCGGCCACGTCGCCGATGGACAGGTTCGGATTCGTGGCGCTGGCGAGGCGCACCGCGCGGATCTGCACCGGGTCGGTGAACTCGCCCACCACGCGCACCGAGGAGGTTTGCCGCGCTTCGTCGATGGAACCGGCGGGGAAGTTCAGGTTCTCCGCCTTCAGCGCATTGACCACCTGCAGGATGTTCAGGCCGTAGGCCTCCAGGCGCGCCTTGTCGACGTTCACCTGCACTTCGCGGATGTCGCCACCCGTCACCGCCACCGCCGCGACTCCGGGAATTTGGCCCAGGCGATCCTTCACGATATCGTCGGCCAGGCGGCGAATCTCGCGGGATTCACGCCGCGGGCTGGTGAGGGAGAGCTGGATGACGGGGATGGCGCCGAAGTCGGCCTTGATGACGACCGGCGCCTGGGCATCGGTGGGCAACGTATTGCGCAGGGCATCGATCTTGCTGCGGATATCCCCCGCCGCCACGTCGATGTTCGTGCCCAGCTTCAACTGCATGGTGATCGTCGAGACGCCTTCCGACGAGGTGGAGGTGAGCTTGTCCAACCCGGCGATGGCGCTGATCGAGTCCTCGATCGGCTTGGTGACCAGCGTTTCCATCTCTTCCGGACCGGTGCCCGGGTAGATGGTGGAGACCACGACGATCGGGATATCGATCTTCGGGTACAATTCCACCGGGATCTTGCTGCGCGACTGCAACCCGAGTACGACGAGCGCGAGCACGAGCATCAGGATGGTGACCGGGCGGGTAATGGAAAGTCGAGTCAGCCACATAGCGGTGCCGTCCTATTCCGAGACCTACCCCCTGTCCCCCCTCCCTCGAAGAAGGGGGAAGTGCGGGTAGTAATATCAATGCGTTTGCGAACCATGCCTCTTCCCCCCCCTCAAGGGAGGGGGCCGGGGGGGTAGGTTACTCCGTGGCGCCGGCGCCCTTGCTGCCGGCGACGACGGTGACTTTGTCGCCGTCCAGCAGCGTCTGCTGCCCGACGATGACCACCTGGTCGCCGTCGCTCAGCCCGCTCTTCACTTCGATCTGCCCGTCGCTGGCGGCGCCGAGGATGGCGTCGTGCCGGTGCGCCGCGCCCCCGTCGACGGTGAACAGGTACTCTTTGCCGTCGCGTTCGATGAGCGCGTCCTTCGGCACGGTCAGCACCTGCGCGTGACGGGCGGTGATGATGGCGGCGCGGGCGAACATGCCGGGGAAGAGCGCCTTGGTGCGCGGCACCACCACGCGGACGCTGAATTCCCGCGAGTGCGCGTCCACCACCGGCACGATCTTCTCCACCATGCCGGTAATCGACGACGGCGCGGCGTCGGCGTAGACGTTGCCGCGGTCCCCCTGCAGGGCGTCCACCGCCACCTGCGCCGATTGCCCGGGCGCCAGGTGGGTGGCTTCCAGCTCGGAGACGCGCGCCTCGAAGTATAAGGATTGGTTGGTGGCGATGGTCAGCACGGCGGCGTTGGAGCCCACCGCCTGCCCGGCGTCGGCCAGCCGCGCGGACACCACGCCGTCCACCGGCGTGATCATGGTGGTGTAGTCCAGCGCCTGCAGGGCGATCTTCAACGCGTCCTGCGCCTGGATCACCGCCTGATTGGCGGCCAGCACGTCCTGGTCGCGCATGATATTCGTCTGGCGTGAGGCGCGGGCGGACGCCAGCGCGGCCTTCGCCTGGTTGACGCCGGTCACCGCGATGTCCACGTTGGCCTTCGCCACGTCGATCTGCTTGAGGCCCGCCTTCGCCAGCGTCACGCCTTCCTGCGCCTGCCGCACGGCGGCTTCGGCGGCGTCCAGGTCCTCCTGCCGCGCGCCGGTATGCACCAGCGAGGCTTGCTGCTGGGCGGAGTCGAGCTGCGCCTTGGAGATCTTCATCTTCGCTTCGGACTTGTCGAGCACCGATTTGGAGATGGCGCCGTCGGTGAAGAGCTTCTGGTAGCGGTCGAAGTCGTCTTTATCGGAGTCGAATTGCACCTTGGCCAGCGACACGGCGTTCTCGGCGATCGCCATTTCCTGCCCGCGCGCGCCGTTCTTCAGCGCGGCCATCCGCGCCGTCGCGGCGTCCAGCGTGGCCTGCGAGGCCTTGACCTGGGCATTCGTGGTGGCGTCGGTGGCGTCGGCGGTGGTGGTGGCTTGATGCAGCCGGGCCACGGCGGCTTCGACGCCGGCCTGCGCGGTGAGGATGCTGCTGTCGGTGGCGGTGAGTTGTTGCAGCGCCGCGGCGCGTGCCTGCTCGAAGTGCGCCTCGGCGCCCTTCACCGCGGCCTGTGCCGCGCGGACCTGGGTGCGCGAGTCCATATCGTCCATGCGCGCCACCACGTCGCCGCGGTGCACGGGGGTGCCTTCGTCGCCGATCACCCAGGCGACCCGCCCGGCGAGGTGGGCGCCGATGCTCACCGAAGTCACCGGTTGCAGCGTGCCCGTCACCGCCACGCGCTCGTCGAACGTCACCGGGTGCACCGTCTGCACGGTCACCGGGGCGGCAGTGGCGGCGGCGTTCGTGGCCGCGGGAGTCGCGCTCGCGGGGGTGGGGGTGGCCGCGGGGCCGTGAGCCCCGTGGCGCATGAAGGCCCCCAGGGCCACCACCACGACGAGGGCGAGGATGATCAACGTGACCTGTACTTTGCTCATGGCGAGTTCCTCTTGACGTACTCCGAGTCAACGGGCGCGTGCGTGACGCACCGCGACGCCCACGTCGGCTAGGTGGCCGGCGTGGCGTGACGGGGACAGGCGCTTATTCGTGTTCGGCGTCGGTGGCTTCGACGGCATGGCGCACCTGCGTGTCGAAGGCTTCCAGCGTCTTCGACATCTGCTGCAGGAACCGCTCCATCTCGCCCAGCTTGGCGAGGATAAGCATACGCGGGTGCATCGGGTGACGGAAGACCAGCAGCTTATCGCCGGCATGGATGTCGCAGTCCTTGCGCGCATCCGCCGGGATCACCACCTGGCCCCGCTCCCCGATTGTTGCCGTGCCGTAGAACATGTCCTCGGCCGTGACTTTACACTGATCCATAGCTCCACTCACAGTTGTGTGAAAAGTATGAATTATCATACCCATGTGATAACTCACATGTCAAGGGGGCAACGGCGTGCCCGCGCAGGCAGCGAGGACAGACCGGCGGCACGGGAAAGTGATTGTGGTATACTACCCGTATGAAGAGGATGAACCCGTGGTGGCAGGTGGGGTGGCTCGCGCTCGCGCTAGGCGTTGCCCTGCCGGTGTGCCACGTCACCGAAGGGCCCTTGAAGGCGCTGGGGCGGCGCGTCTACGCGCTGGCCACCCACGCGCAGTACTGCGCGGGCGGCACGCTGATCCGCACCGACGCCGTCGGGGTGCCGAGTGTGGACTACGGCACGGTGAACGGCGTGGCGGTGGGCCGCGCGACGAACGCCGTGCAGGTGGCGGACTTCGCCATCGCGGACTACGACGGCCGGCGCGACCCGGAGCTGCGGCGGCGCATGATCGGCTGCGCGGACTGGCTGGCCACCCATGCCGAAGTGCACGGCGACGCCGCGTGGTACGTGGAGCGCTTCCGCTGGCCGGAGTACCACCTGGCGACCCCGTGGCGCTGCGGGCTGGCGGAGGGCCGCGCCCTCGCCGCGCTGGTGCGCGCGCACCGCGAGACCCACGACGTGCGCTACCTGAACACCGCGCGCCGGCTGATGCGTTCCTTCTACCTGGATGCCGACCACGGCGGGGTGACGTACAAGGCTTCCTGGGGGTGGTGGTACGAGGAGTACGCCTCCGCGGGGGGCGACCGCCCGCGCGTGCTCAACGGGATGATCTTCATCGTACAGGGCTTGCACGACTACGCCGCGTATACCCACGATCCGCGGGCGGCCTTCCTGGTGGCACGCGGGCTGGCGGCGCTGGAGCACGACCTGCCCCGCTACGCCCTGCCCGGCAACTACTCCGCTTACGACGTTCTCGGCAATCCCGCCGGCGACTACCACCTGACCCACGTGCGCCAGTTGCGCGAGCTGTACACCCTTACCGGCAACCCCATCTTCGCCCGCTACGCGGCGCAATTCGCGCGCTACCACGAGCCCTTCTTCGCCGCCCGCCTGCTGCACCAACCCACCAAAGCCCGCCTCGCCCTCTACCTGGGCCACGTGCTGGTGCTGTGGGCGTTGCTGGCGTGGGGAGCACACATTCTGACGAAACGAAGAGCATAATGGGTGCTTATACCTCCGCGCATTGCTACCGTGCCGGCGGCGATCCACCGATCATCGATGCGCCTGACCTGGCGCGCTTCGTTGAGCGGATTCTGGCGATGGATATCCTGAATAGTGAGACGATGGACGTACAGTTGAAATTCGGTACAGCCATTGATCAGGATACAGAAAATACCATCCCCGAGGAAGAACTCAACGAATGCATTGCGCTACTCGGCAACTATGACTGGCATGTAGACGCCTCACGCATTTCACAAAACGACGCACTGGCGCTGTTGCACCAGCCGCCAACATTACGTGTGGTTGATCGACAAAAGAAGCACCAATTGGATCTCTTCGGTCCGAAACAGGTTACCGAGACGTTCGGCCCGCACCTGTACCGCGCCTATTTATATTTCAGGTCGTTAAAAGAAGATGTCAGTGCAGACCTGTGCCATCAACTCGAAGGCAACTGGCTGTATCTGTCCGACCTTAGAAGCCGTTTGAAAACGCCTACTCCTCCGGTCAGCGCTGCTCTCCCCAGCGCCTAGCGGTCGCTTCCTGTCCTGGTGTCTGCGACCGCCGATGCGGTCCGCCCGGTGCCGGTGGCCGCCGATTGCTTGTCACAAC
>CAIYQO010000026.1 GCA_903928345.1 uncultured bacterium
CTGCGCCCCATCAATGGGGCTTTGGTAGTCTCAGCGAGGTAGTGCTCACGTTTGATTGGCTTTACAAAGCGCGAAAAGACCGATCCCGCCGAAAACTTACCGGGCGAATATGTGCAAAACCAGGTCCGCGTATGCTTGACAAGCCCCTTTTAAGGGGCGCAGCCGGTAGCCCGACGATTTATCGTCGGGTCGGAGAACAGACTTTGAACGTTGAACGTTGAACGCACCGACGGCTACCCTACCCGGTAACGCTTACTTGCAGGCTGATGAGGAAAAGACGATGACCCCACGCGAGATCATCCTGGCGAATCTGGAACATCGCGGGCCGACGCGCCCGGGGCTGACCTTCGACCGCGGACGGATGGACGATTTTCTCTGGGGCGGGATGAGCGCCTCGGCGACGTATACGCCCAAACGCTGGAGCGAAGGCAATCGGGAGTATTACGACGACGACTGGGGCAACGTGTGGGTGCGCATCTCGGACGGCTGCAACGGCGGGGAAATTTTCACACCCGCGCTGGACGACTGGGCCAAGCTGGACACGCTGCAACTGCCGGATTGGGACAACCCGCGGCGCTACGACGAGATGCGCGCCCGCTTCGCCGCGCCGACGGATCAGTTCAAAGTGGCCTTCATCCCCGGCTGGGTCTTCGCCACCAGCCGCTACCTGCGGAAGATGGAGGTCTATTTCGTCGACCTGATCGAGAACCGCGAGGAGATCGACGCCCTCCACGCGCGGGTGGCGGACTTGCTGGAGGGCGTCATCCGCTGCATCGGGGCGAGCGGCGCCGACGCGGTGCTTTTCTGCGAAGACCTGGGCGTGCAGGATCGCACGCTGATGAGCCCGGCCATGTGGCGCGACGTACTGGCCCCGCACTACCGCCGCCTCACCGCGGTCGCGCACGGTTACGGCATGAAGGTGCTCATGCACTCCTGCGGGTACAACTGGGCGCTGCTCGACGATCTGGCCGCGGCGGGCATCGACTGTTTCCAATTCGACCAACCCGCCGCCTACGACCAGCCCGCGCTGGCGGAGAAGCTCAAAGCGCTGCGGGTCGCGCTGTGGGCGCCGGTGGATATCCAGCAAGTCATGCCCACCGGCGATCGCGCGCGCATCGAGGCGGAAGCCGCCCGCATGGTGGAACTGTACCGCGGCTTCTTCATCGCGAAAAACTATGGCGACCTGCACGGCATCGGCGTGGAGGAGGCATGGGACGAGTGGGCGTACCAGGCCTTCCTGCGCGCGAGCAAGGTGACGGTTTAACGAAAAGTTGCACCGACGCGCCCACCGGGCGGCAGCTTTCTGGTACGATACAGGCGCCGCCCTTGCCGGGCGAGCCGACACGATATGCAAAGGAGCGAGCCATGACCCCCGAAGAGATTTACGCGTTTCTCAACGCCAATGCCATCTGTTACCTGGCCACCGCGCAGGATAACGTGCCCTATGTGCGCGGCATGATGCTGGCGCGCGCCGACGCCGACGGCCTGCTCTTCCACACCGGCGCCGACAAGGAGATGTGCAAGCAACTGCAGGCGAACCCGCGCGCCGAGGTGTGCGCCTTCAACCCGCAGGATCAGGTGCAGGTGCGCGTGGCCGGCGACGTGGAATTCCTCGCCGACGTCGAAGTGAAGAAGGCCCTTATCGCCGAGCGCCCCTTCCTGCAACCCATGGTGGACCAATTCGGCTACGACGCCTTCGTCGTTTTCCGCCTCGTGCATAACACCGCCACGGTGTGGACCATGGCCGCCGCCATGGCGCCGAAGACGTACGTGAAGATTTAAGAACCCGGGCGGGTGAATGCGAATAAACAAGGAAAACGGTCTGTACGTGAGAACAGTTCACACGTACAGACTGTTTTCTGTTGCTTGGAAGCAGATCAAGTTATACGGATTGCGCAATCTCGTTTAGCCTACTCTGTGCTTCGTCCATGCCCTAAAGGACATGGCGACCCGATCAAGCCGGGTGAATCCGGCTTGGGAACGGGACAGAGAGCGCGCTTCAGCGCGCTGCCGTTAAATAAAGCTCACTTCGCCGTCCTGCACGCGCCCTCATCCCCCGCCCTTCCCTCCGAGGGGAAGGGAGTAACAAAGGATAAAATGCGGAAGACGGGAACGTGAAACCTACTCCGGTGCTCCTCTTCTCCTCGGGGGGAAGAGGTTGGGAGATGGGGGCTGCGTTTAGGCGGACGTACCAAGCTTAATTTAACTGCATGGCGCTGAAGCGTGCTCCATCGGGTCGCTACGTCCTTTAGGGCGTGGGATGAAGAAGCTTGCTGGCTGCTTCATATCACAAAATTCGTATTAATAGAATATTTTTTTGACTAATAACACCCACGTGATTAATCCGAAAATGGCAAACAACAATGAAGTAATACCGTTTCCAGCGTGCTCTCCAACTATCAAATCGATTATTCCAGACAAGGTCAGGCCCATGATGAAAATAAAAATAACAGGAAGCAATATTAAGGAAATCCACCATAATACGCTAAATTTTCTCATGGGCGCCCTCTTTCAACAGGACTACCTACAAATATCCATTAAGCGCGGATTACTCGCACGCGGCTCGCGGGTACGCTCGCCCTTCCTTCGTTACCGGCTCTCCTATCGCGTAATCGTCACCTTGCGCAGGCCGCGGGGGGCGTCGGGGTTGTAGCCTTTGATGGTGGCCAGCGTGCAGGCGAAGAGTTGGCCGGCGGTGATGGAGGTGAAGGGGGAGAGCACCTCCGGCACGTCGGTGCCGGGGTTGAGCGGGAAGGCCACGTCGGCCAGGTCGAGGGCGGCGGGGGCGTTGCCGAAGACCACCGTCTCCGCGCCGCGCCCCTTCGTCTGCAGCAGCACTTCCAGCACCGTCGGCAGCGTGGCGCCCTCGTTGGCGAAGGCGAGCACCGGGTAGCCCTCCTCGAGAATCGCGATGGGCCCGTGCACGAAGTCCGGCGAGGCGAAGGGCTGCGCGCGGATATACGACGTTTCGCGCAACTTCAGCGCCAGTTCGTAGGCCGTCGCCAGGTTGTAGCCGCGCCCGAGCACCACGCACTCCTGCAGGAATCGGAAGCGCTCCACCTTCGCGGTGATCGCCGCTTCCTGCGCCAGCACATCGGCGATCAGGTCGGGCAGCCGCTGCAGCGCGTCGCGCAGGGCGGCGTCACGGTGCATCGCCGCCGCGAGCATGAGCAGCGCCGCCATCGTCGTCGTGAACGTCTTGGTGGCCGCCACCGCCAGCTCCGGGTTGGCGTGCAGCTCGATGGTCGTCTCCGCCGCCGCGGCGAGGGGCGAGCTGGCCACGTTGGTGAGTGCCAGCGTCTGCGCGCCGCTGCGCCGGGCGTGCTCCAGCACGGTGATGACATCCGCCGCCTCGCCCGATTGCGAAATGCCCACCACCAGCGCGCCGTCCAGGTTCACGTCGGCGTGGTAGATGCTCGCGACGGAGGGCGCCGCCAGCCCGACGAAGATGCGGTTAATCGTTTCGAAGAGGTATTTGCCATACAGCGCGGCGTGATCGGAGGTGCCGCGCGCCGCGATGGCGATGAAGCGCGGCGGGGTGTGCGCCCAGCGGTCGCCCAGCTCCCACACCCGCGCGGATTCCGCCGCCAACAGCCGTCGGATCGCCTCCGGCTGCTCGTGAATCTCCGCCAGCATCTGCGCCCCGGCCGCCAACTTGCTCATCGCTCACCCTCCCAAGGAAAAACGGCCATATTATAGCAGATTAGCGGGCGGTGTGCGTGTCGTCGCCCCACCCCCGACCGCAGAGCGCGTCACCGGATCACCGCCCCGCGGCTCCCTCCGCCACATGTGCCGTTCCCCCGCTAAGAGGGGCAATTTGCCGCGTTGGCGACGTGCGCAGGGGGTGAGCGGCGGGCACAGTGCGTGTGGAGGGATCTCCATGAAACGCTTTGCGGCCCACGTCACAGCTACGGCCATCGTCATGATGCTGCTCGGGGGGATGTACCCCGTTCGGGCAGCCGAACCTTCCCCCGCGCGGGAGAGCCTCGCGGGCCTGACCCCCGGTGTGAGCACGATAGACGATGCGGTGCACGCGTGCGGCAGCTACGACGTCGTGCTGCCGGGCGAGGTGACCGCCTACGCCGGCGGCTCCTATGCCACGCGCGGCTTCATGTGGGCGCCGGGATCAACCCTCTCCAGCATCGGTCTGGTGGTAGAAACCCCCGCGAAGAGTAAAACCGTCAGCGCCATCATGCTCGCCTTCGACCCGCGCTGGAGCACGGCGCGCGGCCTGCGGGTGCTGGCGCCGGAACGGGAGGTGGCACGCCTCTACGGCGCGCCCACCTTCGCCTTTGAGCTGCACGACGCCGACGTGCGCGTGCGCGAGCTGCATTATCCCGACCTTGGCCTGCTGGTGGGGATGGCGTGGTCGCCGGGCCGGGCGGGGTGGTGCGTGAGCCACCTCATCGTCGCGCCCCCGGAGACCCTGTACGCCGGCGTGGCCTATCGGGCGCGGCTAGCCTTCATCGGCACGGCTGTGGAAGACATCACCTATGCGTATCGGGCCTGGGCACGTGCGGCCACGCCGGCACCATAACGCCCAGCACGAAAAGGGAGGAACTATGCGCGTATTGCTACTGCCTGTCCTTACCGCAGTTTTGCTGCTGGGCCTGGTCGGGGTGAGGGCGGATGAGAAGAAACTGACGACCCCGGTGGAGAGTCTGGGCGGCATGCGCCCGGGGGTGACGACGCTCGATAAGTTGAGCACCAAGTACGGCAAGCCGACCGTGGTGACGCGCAACGGGTTGCTGGGCCTCTACGGCGGCGACAAGGAGAGCGAAGTCTACGGCTGGTTCATGAACGCCAACCCGAACTACACCGTGCCCGACCTGGCCGTGGAAACGGCGCAGGGCAGCGACCGCATCGACCTGATTATGTCGATCGGCTACGACGGCTTCAAAACGGAGAAGGGCATCGCCTGCTTCGCCACGGAGGACGACGTAATTAAAGCCTACGGCAAGCCGGACTTCGTCTTCGCCGTGCCGATGAACGGCTTCATCCTCCGCGAGCTGTACTACATCAAGCTCGGTGTCTCCTTCGACCTGGCCCCCACCGGGCCTACGCCGGACCGCTCCGTGGTGGCGATCTATGTCACCTATCCGGAATACCTGACCCGCGCGGTGGAAATCCGCAAGGACTACATCAAGAACGGCGTGGGGAAGGACATGACCGACGCCTACGCCGGTGACCAGGCGACGTGACGCCGGGGGCGCACGCGGGAATGGGGGAACGGGGGTACCTGACGGCGTGGGGTGTCCACACCTTACGAAGGCCGGGAAACCCGATCCCCCATTCTCTTTTTTCCCCGATCCCGTCCAATTCTCATGTGGCATGGCCGTCTCGGCCATGAGACGTCACGGGCGAAGCCCGTGGCTCTCAGGTTTATCCTAGATCAAGCCACCGCCCCCATATCCGAGGGGTCAAGTGCCGTGTCGGTCTGGGCGGTGGGTCACGTGCGAAAAAAGCCTCTGCGGGGAATGAGAGGGTACCACCCAC
>CAIYQO010000027.1 GCA_903928345.1 uncultured bacterium
CATGGCGGTATCCCTGAAGGGGGTGGGGTAAGATACAATCTACTTCAGGTCAGCCCGCCATGGTTCCTTTCATAACGGGCCGTTGCTCCGGGGACAGAGGCAAGGCCGAGACGCGAGAGGAAAAGTGCGAAAGTCCACATAAATACAAGGCAGTATTTTATTGCGTTTTTGTGGTTGTTGATATATACAGCGCTTATACTAGTTATCGCAAATAGCAAGCTTCCCCTGTTGCTCCGCTTCGTATACGGATGCATCGGAGGAGGTGTTGTGGGGTATCTATTATCGTTATCAATGAAGAAGGCACGTTAATCGGTTTGAAAATGCAAAATATTACCTCTATGACGTGGGCAAAGCACGGTGAGCGCAAAGTGGGGACTGCCACCACTTTTCTCTATACCGCAGGCGTTCCTGGCAACCGGGCTCGAAAAAGTGGTGGCTGTCCCCACTTTGCGCGGCGGGTCACCGGTTCGGGACGTATAGAGAGCGCGTTTGCGGCGATTGATATCGTCTAGCGTACCGATGTTCATGAATCAAAGAGCTTCAGTGAGCCCGAAGGGCTCAAATTCGTCAGCCTGGGGCAACGCCCCAGGTCGTGGACATAGCGATGTCCAAGCCCTGTAAGGGCGCAATTCGTATAGGTATCGTGTATGACGCCCTTTCAGGGCTGGTGCAGGCTCTGCACTGGTCCCTGGGGCGATGCCCCAGGCTGGCGAATCCGAGCCTTTCAGGCTCGACGGATAATGCCGACCTGGCACAACGGCATACCCGAGTAAGCACAGGTCTGGAAAAGTCGGGACAGCCACCACTTTTCAGGACACGGTATATACTTCACGATACCTGGCGGGGAAAAGTGGTGGCAGTCCCGACTTTTCCCACGGCATCGGAGGCGGGGATTGGCTTCATTTTCGACGACGGTTGAGGTGGGGGCGCCGGCGGGGCGGGTGTGGGCGCTGGTGAGCGATGTGCCGCGCATGGCGGGGCTCTTTTCCTATATGGCGATCAGCGATTTTACCACACTGGCGCCGGGGCACTGGCAATTTCAGCGCGAGTTGGTGCTGCCGGCGCTGGCGCCGCTGCGCTGGGTGGAGCAGGCGCGCGTGGTGGTGGAGGGCGAGCTGTGCTTCACCGCGGTGAGCGGCGACCTGTCGCGCTTTCTCGGGCTGTGGCTGGTGGTGCCGGAGGCTGACGGCGCGCGCCTCACGCTGGCGCTGGAATACGACGCGCCGATGAATCTGGCGCCCGGCATGCCGGAAATCGCGGTGCAATACGTGATCGACCAGCTCTTCACCTCGGTGTGCCGCCACGTGAAAGAGGCGGCGGAAGCGAGCGCCGCGTGACGCCCCTGCTGCTGTTGCCGCTGGACGACCGCCCGGTAAATCTGGCGCTGCCCGTGCAACTGGCCGCGGTGGCGGGGGAGACGCTGCACACGCCGCCGCGCGCCCTGCTGGGCCGTTTCCTCACCCCCGGCGACCCCGACGCGCTGATCGCGTGGCTGGCGGAGACGGCGGCGGGCACGGCGATCCTCTCCCTGGACATGCTGGCCTACGGCGGGCTGGTCGCCAGTCGCACCCCCATGGTCGCTGCCGAAACGGCGCTGGCACGGTTGGACACGCTGCGCGCGTTGAAGCGGGCACGGCCCGACGTGCAGCTCTACGCCTTCAGCGTCATCATGCGCCTCACCATCACCGGGGCGGACGCGGAGACGCGCGCCGCGGGGCGGGACATCTTCCGTTACTCAGAACTGCGCGACCGCGTGGAGCGGATGGGGGAAACCGACCTGGCCCCCGAGCTGGCCGCGACGACGGCACGCATCCCGCCGCGTTTACTGGACGCCTACCTGGCCGCCCGCGCGCGCAACCACGCGGTGAACCGCGCGGCGCTGGCGCTGCTCGCGGAGGGCGTGCTGGACTACCTGGCGCTGGTGCAGGAAGACACCGCCCCCGCCGGCCTGCACGTGGCGGAGCAGCAGGCGCTGCTGGCGGAAGCGCGGGGGACGCGCTGGCGCCTCTACGCGGGCACCGACGAGGCGGGGCAGACGTTGCTGGCGCGCGCGGTGCTGGAAGCGCGGGGGATGCCTTTCCCCGTGACACCGCACTACCGCGGCCCCGCCGACACGCCCGCGCTGTACGAGGACACCCCGCTGCGCGAGACGGTGCGCCGGCACATCGACGCGGTGGGCGGCACCTCGGCCCCCGGCGGTACGCCGCTGGCGGTGCACACCTTCACCCCGCCGCAGGTGGACCTGTTCGATGCACCGCCGTTGACCACGCCGACGTGGGACGCCGCGCTGGCCGCCTACCCCGACACCGGCGCCGCCGCCTGGCTGGCCGAGGTGCCCGGCGCCCTGGCGGTGGCGGACACGGCATACTGCAACGGTGGCGACCCGCACCTGCTCGCCGCGCTGCTGGACGGCGGGCGTATGACGGATTGCCTGGGCTATGCCGCCTGGAACACCGCCGGCAACACGCTGGGCACCACGCTGGCCCACGCGGCGCTGCGCACGGTGGGGGGCGACTCGCCCGCGCATCGCGACGCCCTCTTCGTGCGCCTGCTCGACGACGGGCTCTACCAGCCCATCGTGCGCGGGTGGCTGGCGGCACGGCTAGAGGAGTCCGGCGCCTCGGCGCTGAATGTAGGAGAGGCGCACGCGGCCACGGCGGACGCCCGGGTGGATGACGCGCTGCACGCCCTGTGGCGGGAACTCTGCGCGCGCTACCCCGCGGCCGCCGCCCTCGACCGCCCCTTCCGCGCCACCCTGCCCTGGGGGCGGGTGTTTGAAGTGGGCATCGAACTGCGGTAAAGGTCAACGCGCCGGCGTTTCACCGCTCGACGCGTATTTTTCAGTCCGACGGGTAAGAAGACGTGTGTGCGCACGCACCCCACCCGCCAAGGAGCTATATGACGGAGACACCACGATTTTTAGCGCCGGATGACGAGCCGGAAGCGCCGGCGGCGCCGCTGGCCGAAGAGGACACCCTGGAGGACGAGCCGTACGGGCTGGCCGCGGTGATGGTCGGGCTGGTCGCCCTGCTGCTCCTTTGCGCCGTGCTGCCGCACGTGCGCGTCTGGCAGGAGCTGTCCGAGCACGTGCAAGGCGCCATCCTGCTGCTGACGGTGATGCTCGCCGCCATCGCCGGGTATCTGGCGCTCATCCTGGCGCGGGCACGGCTGCCGCTCACCCCGCTGTGCATCCTCGCCGCCGTACTGGGCCTGCTCGTCAGCCAGCCCGCGTACACCCTTTACGCCGCGCCGTGGCTGCATGTCAACGCCGCGACGACCCTCTTTGCCGAGGTGGTGGCGGCGGGCATCAGCGGCTTCATCGTCGCCGCATTCCTCGCCCCCGCGCGGCGCCCGCGGCTGACTATCCTCATCAGCTTTCTGCTGCTGTTTGTCGTGGTCAACGGCGCGCATATCCTCGTCGGACTCCTGCCCCCCCGTTAACGCGGGCATCATTCGGCGTATACTAAGGATGGACGCGTTGACGGGAGGTATGCCGTGCCGCCCTGGATGCTGTTGCTGCTGGTCGCCTTGACCTGTGCCGGCTGTCGCCATGCCTCGCCGCCGATGCCGCCCAGGGGGGATGCTACGATGTTGCATGTCACGACCACGGCCTTTGCCGACGGCACGCCGATACCCGGGCGCTTCGCCGCCGGCGGCGAAAACCTGTCTCCGCCCCTCGCCTGGGAGGGTGTGCCCGCGGGCACGAAGAGCCTGGCGCTGATCACCGACGACCCGGACGCGCCGCGCGGCACCTGGACGCACTGGGTGCTCTACAACCTGCCCGCCGACGCCCATGGCCTGGCACAAGGGGTGCCGAAAAACGCCGTGCTTCCCAACGGGGCGCACCAGGGCATCAACAGCGGCAACGCCGTCGGCTACGACGGCCCGCAACCCCCGCCGGGCAAGGCGCACCACTACCACTTCAAAGTCTACGCGCTGGACACCACCCTCGACCTGCCCCCCCGCGCCACGAAAGCGCAGTTGGAGCAGGCGATGCAGGGCCACGTGCTGGCCGAAGGGGAAGTGATGGGGACGTTTGCGCGGTAGGGGGTGCGGCGTATTGTTAAGGTGGATGTCCGCGCACATGCCTGTCGTCGCATGTAAATGCCGATAGAGCCGGCAAAAAGGGTGAGCGGCACCGTTGGGAGGGTGAGCGTCCCCGCGAGCCGCGCGCGTGGAATCCATGACTGATATCAGAAACGGCCTGTACGTGGGAGATGATCCCACGTACAGGCCGTTTTCATTATCGTAACCGATATCCTCGCACGCGGCTCGCGGGGACGCTCGCCCTCCCAACGGTGCCATTCTCTCTCTGCGCTATCGGATCAGGCTATCGTGAACAGGCATGGGACGGCGTCCATACCCTACAAGGCGAAGGAGCGTCGCAAACATTTCAATACGCCTGCAGCAAACTCGTCCTGATCAATTCGAACAGCGGCGTGAGGCGGGTGGCGAGGAGGCCGGCGAGGGTGAGGAGGAGGGCCAGCGCGAAGGGGCCGAGGATGCCCCACGCGGTGCCGGTGCGGGGCAGCGCGCCCTCGGCGGGGCGCAGCCAGCGCGGCAGCAGCAGGAGGCTGCCGAGGGCGGTGACGACGAGGCAGAGCACGAGCAGCGGCGTCGGCGTGGAGAGGCGGGCCAGCGCGGCCAGCAGGGGCGCCAGACCGCGCGACCCGGCGGTAAAGGGTACGGCGACCAGCGCGGCGAGGGCCAGCAGTTGCGCGGTGTGCACCACCCCGCGCTCGGTGCGTTCGGCGGGCGCCAGCGCGGGCAGCAGCCCGTTGCCCGCCACCCACACGCCGGTGACGGCGACCCAGGTGAGCTGCAACCAGAGCATACCCGCGATGCCCGTTCCCTGTTGCGCGTTCAGCCCGCCCGCCAGTCCCAACAGCAGCAGGCCCGGCGCGGTGAGCGCCAGCGGACGCAACCCCTCGGCCGGTTCCCGGCGGCGCACCACCAGCCATACCATCCATCCGGCGCCGACGCATACGGCCAGCAGGCCCCAGGTCGTCAGCCACCCCAGGATGCGCGTGATGAACTCCAATTGCTCGGTGCCGGTGAGTTGCTGGAGGGCGGCGCTGCGTGCGGGGAAGGCAAAGTAGAGCAGGCGCACCAGCGCCAACGGCCCCACGCCGGCGGTGAGCAGCGCGGCGGGCATCCACAGCATGGCCCCTTCTTCGCGCCGCGTCCACAGCCACCAGGGCAGGTAAAAGGCGGGGCCGACGAGGCCGAGGAGGGTGAGGACGAGCGCGCCGGAGATGGCGCGCGGCGGGGCATTGAGCACCTGGCGCCACGCGTGATCCAGCGAGTCGCCGTTCACCAGCCCGCGCAGCCAGAGCAGCCCGATGGTGCTGAGCACCGCCGCCAGCGCGAGCACCAGCGCCACTTCCAGTGCGGCGACGTGGAAACGCGGGCGCAGCAGCCACAGCCACAGCGCGATGCAGCCGCCCACGATGCCCAACCAGCACCCGAGCAGCAGCTCGATGTGCAGGCTATGCAGCATGAGCAGGGCGAGCCAGGTGAGGACGAGGGTGACGAAGGTGGGCCACAAGGTATGCGGCACCAGGCTGCGCCGCGCGCCGGGCACCCACGCCCCGACGGCGAGGAAGGCGCCGAGGAGCACAGTGCTCCACAGCGTGTAGGCGTCGACCATCAGCGTGGGGCGCGCCATGTTGAGGCCGAGGTAGATCGGCCACATGTCTTTAGTCCAGTGCGACAGCGCGATGCCGCCCAGCGCGACGAGGCCGGCGCCCACCAGCACCATCAGCCATGCCGGGGCGCGCACCGCCTGGTCGTACTCTTCCTGGGAGATACGCTTCGCGAGCGCCAGCAACGCGGGGAGCAGGGTAAGCACGGCGGCGGCGAAGATCGGCAGGACGATGCTGATAATCACTGGCGTAGTAACGGCGACCGGGATGTTGACGACGGTGGGCATGGGTTAGTCGGCGTAGATAACGCGCAACGCCTCCTCCATGGTGGTGACCCCTTCGAGGATCTTCTCCATCGCGTCCTGTTTCAAGGCGATCATGCCCGCTTCCAGCGCGGCCTGGCGCAGCACGTGCGTGGGGGCGCGCTGCAGCATCATCTCGCGGATTTCGTTGTCCACCACCATCAGCTCAAAGACGCCGATGCGACCCTTGTACCCCGTGCCGCGGCAGTAAGGGCAGCCCGCGCCGCGATAGAAGGTGATCTTGTCCGTCTCCAGCGGGAAGTTGAGGCGACGGAAGGCCTCGATGGAGGGCTGGTAGGGCTCGCGGCAGCGGGTGCAGATGGCGCGCACCAGGCGCTGAGCGAGTACGCCGGCTACCGCGGACGCGGTCAGGAAGGGCTCGATGCCCATCTCGGTCAGGCGGGCGATGGAGCCGGGGGCGTCATTGGTGTGCAGTGTGGAGAAGACCAGGTGGCCGGTGAGCGCCGCCTCCACGGAGATGAGTGCCGTCTCCGGGTCGCGCGTCTCGCCGACGAGGATGATATCCGGGTCCTGGCGCAGCATGGTGCGCAGCACGGCGGGGAAGGTCATCCCCGCACGCGTGTTCACCTGCGACTGGGTGAGGCCGGGGAGCTGGTACTCCACCGGGTCCTCGACGGTGAGGATATTCTTCTCCGGACTGTTGAGCAGGTTGAGGGTGGCGTACAGCGTGGTCGATTTCCCCGAGCCGGTCGGTCCGGTGACCAAGATGATGCCGAAGCTGCGGCGGATGAGCCGGTCGTACTGCTCGAGCATCAGCGTGGGGATGCCAAGTTTCCCCAGCGAAATGGTGATGCCGCTCTTGTCGAGGACGCGCATGACCACCTTTTCGCCGTGGGCGCCGGGGAGGGTGGAAACGCGCATGTCGTAGGAGCGTTCGTTGAGGTTGAGGGAGATACGGCCGTCCTGCGGGGCGCGCTTCTCCGCGATGTCCATCTCCGCCATCACCTTGATGCGCGAGATGAGCGCCGCCTGCGCCTGCTTGGGCACTTCCATGCCGTCCTGCAGCATGCCGTCGATGCGATAGCGGATGCGCACGCGGTCGAGTTCGGGCTGAATGTGGATGTCGCTCGCTTTATCGGACAGCGCCTGGCGCATAATCATGTTAACGAGTTGGACGATGGGCGCGTCGTCGACGAGTTCGCGGAGCTGATCGACAGACCTGTCATCGTCGCGTTTGTTGGCGGCGATGGTGATAACGGCGGACGCGGCGGCGACGGACGCGGCGGTGGCGTTCATTTCCACCGTGACGCGTTCGATCGTTTTATCGATCTGCTCATTCGAGGTGAGCACATCGCTGATGGCGTTGTTCAGGTCCTCCTCGATGGTGATCACCGGGTCGATCTCCATCCCCGTCACCAGCTTGAGCTGGTCGATGGTGAAGATATCGAGCGGGTTGATCATCGCCACCGTGAGGCGATTGCTGGTGTGGCTGAGGGGCAGCACGCGACTGCGCTGAATCAGGTGCTTGGGGATGCGCTTGACGTCCTCATTCTCCTTGAGGTTGCGATCTTCGCCGATTTCTACGAAGGGGACGCCCCACTGCCGGCCCAGCGCACGGGCACGGTCGCGCTCGGTGATGATGTTCATCTTCACCATGAGCTGGCCGAGGGGCTCGTGGGTACCGCGCTGGATCTGCAACGCCCGTTCCAGATCCTCGTCCGAAACGTTGGCGATCTCTTTTATTATCTGTCCGAAGCTCCTATGGACAACCACACCGTATCCTTTCGCCACGCTGAGAGGCGTGCCCCGCCGCCGGATGCTCCGGGGACGGGACACTCCGACTCAGTGTAGCGGATGTGCCGGTTCAAATCAACCCGGCGGCAAAACAATCACATGGACGACGTTCACCGATTTCCCGCCCAACTCCGTTTTCACGGTCATGGACAGGGCGACCGGCAGCGGGGGGTCGCCCACCTTCAGGATCGGCGCCGCCCACGTCGTGGTGAGGGTGTCCGTCGAGGTGAAGGTGCCCACCGCGGGGGTCTGCGTCCAGGCTACGGAGGTAACGCGGTCGCTATCGCTGACTTTGACATCGGTGCTGTCGACCAGCACCACTTCACCGGACTTCATGTACGGCAGCGCCACCGCCGTCGGATCGGTCTTCGTATCCGGCATGGTGATCTTCCAGTTGATCACCGGGTCCAGACTCGGTGACGGGCCGTAGCACCCCGCGACGGCGAGCAGGAGCGCGGCTGCGGCGAACAGGATGCCGAGAATGCGCGTTGTCATGATAGCCTCCTTAATTCCCCGCCGGACCGGTGGTCTGCACGACCGCGCCCGACTTCAATACCTTCGGCGTCACCAGGATCAACAACTCGGACTGGCTCGGCGTCGTCTTCTTACTGCGGAACAGGTTGCCGATGAGCGGGATGCGTCCCAGCACCGGCACTTCGTCGCGGCTCACCGATTCACTCGTCTGGCGCAGACCGCCAATGACCAGCGTTTCGCCGTCGTGCACCTTCACCACGGTGGTGTTGGCGTTTTCCCGGTACGAGGGCAACTCGGAGCCGGAGGACGAGGTGCGGAAGATCGGCTCGTCGGTGACGTTGGTGGAGATTTCCAGCGTGATCACGCCGTCCTTCGACTGCAGAGGCTTCACCTGTACGGTGACGCCGGTCGAGAGGGTATTCGTCGAGTACGCCGGCCCGGTCGACGTGTAACCGTTCAGGCTCTCGTAGGTGACGATTTCGCCGACGTGGATGAGCGCCTGGCGCCCGTTTTCCACCACGGTGGTGGGCCGGTTGAGCACCTTCACCTTATTCTGCGACGCCAGCATATTGATGGTGGCGTTCAAGTTGATCGGGTTGCGGATGATCATGCCCAGCTTGAGCGGATCGCCGGATTGCGTCTCGTTCATCCCGACGCTCATGGCGCCCGGCTGCAGGATGCCGGCGCTGGACAGGCTGCCCCACTCTACGCCCAGGTTCGTCAGGGCGTTGTCGGTGATGCTGAGGATTTCCGTGCCGACGGAGATCTGCGCCGGCTCGTTGTCCAGCCGGGTGAGGAGCGCTTCGGCGCGGGTGACGACCGCATCCGGCCCGCTGAGGATAAGGTCGAACACGTCGCTGTAGTCTGCCGTGGCGGTGGCCGTGGTAGGCGCGGTGCCCGCCGCAATCTTACTATCCACCTGCGCGGGGGTGTTGCTGCGCCGCGTCGGGGCGACCGTGACCACCAGCCCTTCGGCGTTGTACAGGTCGTCCAGCCGCTTTTTGGCATCTTCGACGCCGATGTAGCGCACGGAGTAGATGTGCTCGACGCGCTCGGGACCGACATCCACGATGGCGAGCGCGGCGACGGCGTCCTTCACCACGTCGGCAGGGCCGCGTACGATGAAGTCGCCCAGCGGCTCGACCACGTCGAGCACGCCGGTCTTATCACGGTGCACCAGCGCGCCGATCTGTCCGGACTTGGTCGTCGAGGTAGCAGTGCCACCCTTCTCGACGTTTTTGGACGCCACCTGGGTGAAGGTCATCGGAGCGGTGTAGATGGTCAGCCCGCGCACTTCGTAGCGTTCGAGCAGATAGGCGATGGCCTGGGTGGAGAAGATGCGCTTTACGCTGCAGCGCTGCTCCACGAGCGGCACGTCCATGTCGAGCTTCGTCAGCGTGACCAGCGCCTTGTCCACCACCAGCTTGGGACCGCGCAGGATGAGTTCGTCGCTCGACCAGTCCTGCGAGAGCGGTGCGGCGGCGACTTTGAACCCCGCCACTCCCTCGTCGCCGGTGCCGCCACCCGTGGCTTTCGGCGCGCCGCCCGACGCGGCGCTGGGCGCCAGCGCGTTCCCCTGCTGATAGTTTTTATTCGGCGCGAAGATGACCTGCAGCCCGTCGGCACTGTACTGGTCTTCCAGATACCGTTTCGCCTGCCAGGGCACCAGCGTCTTCACCGTGTAGAGGGATTCCTCCGTCTCCACGCCGCCCGCGCCTCCGGCGTCGACGCCGGGCGTGTCGAGCGAGTCGACGAAGGCCTTCGCCAGCTTCAGTCGGTCTTTATCGCCGGTGAGCACGAGCCGTTTGTTGTTCAGCTCCTGCGCCGCGACATCCTTGAAGGCGAGCGCGATGGCGTTCTTGATCTCCGTCAGCCCACCGCCCTTGACGGTGAGGATCAGGTAATCCGGCGTGGCGCCGAGGGCGGCCTGGCGTTGCTCGTGCACCACGTAGGCGTCGTCCTCGATTTCGTAGGCCAGATTCGCCTGCTTGGTGATGATGGCGAGCGCGCTTTCCGCCGTCACATCCTTGAGGGTGACGGTGATGCGCCCCTTCACCTCCGGGGCGACGACGATGTTAATACCGCCGACGTCGGACAGCGCTTTGAGCACCATGGGGATTTCGGAGTCATAGAAGTTGAACTCCCCGATCTTGCGGCCCGTGGGTGCTGCCAGCACGGCGGACATCAGTCCGACCAGTGCCAGGGCGAGCAGGATGCGACGCCCGAGTTGGATCCAAGCGGTCATGATGGGCTACCTCCCGACAACCGTAACTGTACCGTCTGTTTGCCTTTGTCCAGGCGTACGCTTCCGGCGCTAATGCGCGTGACTCGCCAGCCCAAATGCGGGATGGCTTCGCCTTCCATTACCGTGTAGTAGTGCCCGTTGGCGCGTAGCGCGGCATAGCGCTCGGCGCCCGACGTCACCACTCCGGAGAGTTCGAAGGTCGGCACCGGGGGAGCGATGTCGAGTTCGCCGACGAGCGACACGGCGCTGTCGAAATCCGGATTCAGGCCACGGATCACCACGCTGCCCGGCACGGAGCCGGCCACCAGCGTCACCGCCAGTTTGTGCAGGTCGTACGTTTTCGCCAGCATCCGCGGGGTGATCCAGGTGAGGGTCTTGACGACGACGTGTTCCTTCTCCAGCGGCAGAATGAAGGGCAACTTCGTCCCGGTACCCGCGCCCGGCTTCGGCGCCGGCACGGAGGGCGTGTTTTGTTGATGGTCCGTGTTCGTGATCACGTGGCCGCGGAAATCCTTGAACGGATCGCGTCCCGCCTTGACCGTGGGCGCCAGCTTTGCGATGACGTCGTTGTTGCGCAGGTCATCGGTCAGCCAGCCGACGTGGCCGTTGGCGGCCTTTTTGGCGGCGTCCTGCGCGGCGGTGGCGGCATCCGGCGCCGCGGGTGCCGAGGCGGCGGGCGGCGCGGCCGGCGTGGGCGGTGCGGGCTGCCGCAGCGCGAAGAAGGCCACGATGCCCAGCAGCGCCAATGATCCGAGGAGCACGGCGATATCGCGTGTCTGCTTATTCATGCTTGCCCCCCGTCGGCGCGGCTGCCGGCTTGGCAGGCGCGGGTGCGGTGGCGTGGGCGCCCGGTGCCGGTTTCCCGTGCGCGGGTGCCGGCGCCGTTTTCCCGGTCAGGGGTGCCGGTTTGCCGGTGGCGGACGCCGGAGTGGTGCCGCCCGGCGCGGGCTTCGCGGCGTGGGCCGCGTCCACCGCGGGTTGCTGATGCTGGTATTGCTCCGGGGAGATGATCGCGAAGGTTTCCAGGTGCGCGATCACTTCGCCGGCACGCCCGACGCGGTCGTTGTTCTGCGGGGTAATCCCCACAGAGCGGACGTAGACCATCTTCGGGAACTGCCGCAACGCGTTGAGCAGATTGAAGACGGTAGCGTACGTGCCACGCACTTCGACGATGATCTGCTGCACGCGGTATTGCGGCCCCTTGGGTTTGGCGGGCGGCGCATTGGGATCCGGCGGCGGCGCGGTCGGATCCGGCACGGCGGCGGGCTTCTTGCCCGCCGGGGCGAGCGGCCCATCGGTCAGGTCGAGCGGCTTGATCTCGTGCGGCTGGATCGTCTGGATCACGTTGCCGGTCGCCGTGCACGTCTTCTGCAACTGCTCCAGGTAGCTGGGCATGTATTCGTATTCGATCTTGTGCTTATCGAGGATCGCCAGCTCTTTATTCAGCTCGTCGAGGTGCCCCTGCTTCTCATGCAGATGCTGCAGGTCGTCGGACATGTGCCGCACTTCCTCCTGCAACACCTGCGTGCCGTCGTTCATCGACTTGATGCGCAGGAACTGCAGGTTGATGAAGTACAACCCAACCGCGACGATGACGAGCCCGACCACGATGAGCGTCGCCAGCAAAACGAGAAAACGAGACTGTTTGGTGGCCGCCATTATAGGTCACCTCCGTACAGGTCGCGGACCGGCACCGTGATATCGTAGGCGACGCCGGGAGCCGCATCGGTGGACGTGGCGTTGATCTTCGACACGCCGTTCGGGAAGGGCGTGTCCGCCCAGCGCGTGTCGCGCGGGAGCGCCAGCATGAAGCCGGCCACCGCCGATTCGTCCTTCGCCGTGCCGGTGATGCGCAGCGACACGCCCTCCTTGGCCACATTGTGGGTGATCTGACTGACCGCCACGTCCGCGGGGACGGTGCGGCTGATATCCGCCATGATGTACATCCAGGCGACTTCACTGACTGTCACCTGGCCGAGGAGTTGATTCACCTTTTCCAGCGGCCCGATCTGCGCGACGACGGCGTCGTACTCCTGATGCCGACTGACCATGTCCTTCTTGGCCGTCTCCGCGTTGTGCTGATCCACGGCGGCCTGCACCATGCCGGCGACGAAGCCGAGGTTGACGGCGAGCATGACGACGCCCAGCAGCACCACGACAACCGTGCCGACCCGCAGGATGGCGGCTTCGCGGAGGCGTTGATTGCGTCGTTCGGCGATCAAGTTAATATTGATCATCGATAGCCTCCTCGCTCGCGGTGCAGCATCGGCTCGCGCAGCGCCAGCCCGAAGGCGGTAGCCATCAGCGGGGCCTGAGTGCGCAGCTCCGCGGGATCCGCGTCGGCGGGCAGGTGCACCGCGCCGGCGTGGAAGAGATCGACGACCTCCACCGGCAGGGTGAGTTGGGCGTTCAGGAAGGTATCCAACCCGCCCATTTTGGCGCTGCCGCCGGTGAGGATGAGGCGGCTGACGCTTTCGGCGCGCTGGGTGCTGCCGCCCGGCCCTTGCTGATAATCGTAGAACGCGAAGGAGCGGCGAATTTCCCGCACCAGCTCTTCCTGCGGGGATTCCAGCGCACGGCTGGCTTCCTGGCCCACCGGGGAGAGCATGGCGCGGCTGAATTCATCCGTCACCACGCGGACCTCGTTTTCTTTGATCTCCTCCGCCTGCGCGGTCTCCAGACCGAGCACGTGGGCGATGGCGTCGGTGAAGGTGCTGCCCGCCACGTTGACGCTACGCGAGAGGATGAAGTTGCCGTTGGAGATAATCGAGATATGGGTGAACGTGGCGCCGAGTTCCACCAGCGCGACCGTTTCATGTATCCAGATGCTGGCGGCATGCAGGTCGATGATACCGCGCATGAGGGCGAAGGGCTCCAGCTCCACCGCGACGGGGTCGAGCCCGGCCTGCTCCAGCGTCTCCACCCGGCTGTCCACCAGGTTGCGCGGCGTGGCCACCAGCATCACGTCCATCTGCGGCGTGCCCTCGCTGGCGCTGGTGCCGAGGATCTGGAATTCGAGCAGGCTGTCTTCCACCGGGAAGGAGATGTAGTTGCGCGCTTCCCAGTAGATCGATTTCCGCAGTTGCTGCTCCGGCATGGCCGGCAGCTTGACCTGGCGGACGACCACGGTCGGGCCGGCCACCGCGGCCACCGCGGCGGAGGTGGTGATGCCCAGCGTGCGCAGCAGGGTGCGAATAGCTTCCGCGACCGCTAAACGGTCGTCCACGACCCCTTGCTTCACCGCGTCGGGGGGCGTCGGGGTACTGCCGGCACGCGTGAGCAGATACCCACCACGCGCCTGGCTGACCTGGACTACCTTAATGGAGTGACTCCCGATATCGATGCCGATGGTGTCGCTGGAGCCGGACAAATTGCCCAACAGGCTCATACCTGGCAACTCCTCTCCGCAGAGGCGTTCGCGTTCGATGCATGGCCGTCCTGGCCCGCCGCGATATGCGGCGTTAGAATGCGACGGTCTCTCGGGAGAGGAAGACACGGCGCGGCGTCTGGAAGGCGCCGGCAGGGGGGCACAAAGCGCGTACCACCCTAGTGTTCCTCAAGCGAGAGACATTTACTCATAAACCGAGAAAGATTCCGCTCAGGCGGGGGCCGATTTGGCCCCCGCCCGCGGCGCGTTACGGCGCGCGGCTGATTAGCGAGTAGGTGCCGCTGGCCGGATTGTACTCCATTTGCATATTCAGCGCCGACATCATGTAGCGCAACGGCACCATGGTGCGCGCCTCGCGCAGGGTGGCGGCCACCGGCAGGGTGACGTTAGTGCCGTTGATGCGCGCGGCGCGCTGGCCGACCTGCACGTGCAGGAAGGTGTGGTTCGCCCAGGCGTTGACTTCATGCGTGGCGGGCAGCCAGACCACGATACCGCCCTTGGCCTCGACGATGAAGCGGATGGGCACCATGGTGTAGCCGTTGGTTTCGTACGGCGTGGGGCCGGCGGTGATCGGCGTGTCGTCCACGTAGAGGCGCGCCTTGTCGTGCGGCACCTTGACCACCGTGCCCGGCATCGGGCGCTCCGGGCTCAGGCCCGGGTTCATTTTGATCAGCTCTTCCGGCGTGGTGTTGTACGCCTTGGCGATCTCCACCCACGTCTCGTGCGCCTTCACCATGTGCGGGGCGTCGATGTCGATCATCTGCACCGACGCCGGCGCGGAGGGCGTGGTGCCCGCCGTGCGGTTCGGCAGCGGCGCGGAGCCGCCGTTACCCGGCGCGAGCAGGGCGGGGTGCGCGGCGTAGACCGGCGAGCTGTTCAGCTCGGTGCGCAACTCGGCGCCCGGTACCGACTTGGTCGGGGTGGGGAGCAGCGCGACGAGGATCGGCGCGTCGCTACCCACGGTGCGCGACGCGAGCACGAAGGGCAGCGCGGTGGGGGCGGCGGCGGCACCGGCGGCGGTGTGCACATTGGTGTAGCCCGGCTCCGGACGGAAGGCGGTGAACGCCGCGTTCGGCGTCACGCCGCTCGCATTCACGAGCTGCGGCGGGGTGGTATCGGTCGCCGCGGGGGACGCGCCGGGGGTGGCCTTCGCCGGCGTGGAAACGCTGACGGTCGGCATCTCGCTGCTCACGGTGCGTGCCGCGGTGAAGGCCGCGATGGCCGGGGCCGACACGCCCATGGCGATGCGCACGCCCGTGTAGCCCGACACCGGGCGGTCGGCGGTGGACGCCGCGGTGGGCGTCACGCCGGTCTGCTGCACGGCGGCGGGCACCAGCTCGAGGACTTCCGGCTGCGCGGTGCGGCCCGGCAGGCCCTTGGCGGCATAGGTGGAGACGGTCGGCTGCGGCACCAGCGCATAGAGCGTGGTGCGCGGCGCGGCGCCTTCCAGGGTGACGGTGGAGGTCTGCACCACCCCGTGGTCGGGGGTGGTGAAGGTGGTCACCGAGTTATCGATGCGGCTGGACGAGCCGCCGGTATGCGGCACGATCGCGGTCGGCAGCGTCATCTCCGGCACATAGCCGATGTCGGAGCGGGCTTCGAGGCCGGGGATCTGCTTGGACAGGGAGGGGAGCAGCGCCAGGAGGGTCGGCGTGGCGGCACCCAGCGTGCGCTCGCCGGTGAGCGGGTTCACCGTCAGCGTGGCGGGGGAGAGGCGCAGGCCCAACGGCTGTGTCGCGCCGGTCACCCCCAGGCGTTGCAGCGCGCTGCCGGCGTCGGGCGTGGCGATGAAGACGGCCACGCCGTCGGCGGGGGCCACATCGGTCGCAAGCAGCGTAAGGGTGCGCCCGGGCACGTCTTTGTTGAAGGTGGGCAGGTAGGCCAGCAGCACCGGCGTGTCGCCGGAGACCCCGCCGCGCGGGGCAGCGGCGGTCGTCGCGGACGGCGCCACCAGCGGCTCATGGCTGAGCGCGGCGGGTCCGCCGAAGGCGACGCCTGGGCGGAGGGCGCTGCCCGCCGCGGCCAGCGCGGGGGCGGCGGTAACGCCGGTGGCGCTCAGGCCTTGCAGGGCCAGCGTCTCCTGGGCACCCGGCAGCGACTTCACCGGCAGCAGGGCGACGGCGTCGCCACCGGCGGCGGACAGGTCGTAATTGCGACCGGCGGTGGTGAGCGACGGCAACTGGGCGCCGGAGATATCGGCCACCGTGTCGGAAATCGGCTTCACGTTGGGCTGGGTGATCGGCGGCGTGGTGGCGCCCAGACTCGGCAACGACGGGATGACGATCGGGAAGGGAGTATCCGCCACGGCCGGCAGCTTATTCGCCGTCTCGACCCCCAGGCCGGTGCGCCAGTTATTAGGATCGTTGGGGTTCGTCACGGTGACGACGACTTCATCGCTGATGCCTTCGTTATCGAAGAGGTCCATAGCGTGCGCGCTCAGCGTCACGGTGCCGCTCTTCATCTTCTCCCCGATGGGATCCCAGGAGATCATGAAGGGGGCTTCGTTCATCCACGCGCGGATTTGCTTGTTCACGTAGATAATGACGTACTTCACGCCGCTGTCGTCGGTGGCGCTCACGGTGATCTTTGTCTTCGCCGAGATCACGTCCCCGGGGTGCGGCGAGGTGATTTGCACCTTGGGGGGATTCTTCTCCGGCGTGAGCTGCGTGTAGGCCAGGGGCTCGACATCGACGTTGCGCTCCTGCTGCACCATGCGGCCCTGGCTGTCGAAGAGTTTCACGTACAGCGTATGCACGCCCGGCTTGATCTTCACGTCGGTCAGGCTGGCGTCCACGCGGAAGCTGCCCGCGGGGATCGGGTTTTTGATACGCCCACCCACGAGCCAGGTGCTGCTGTCCAGATAGGCGTCGAAACGCACCACCGGCGCGTTTTCGGTGCTCTGGAAGGCGATCACCAGGGGCAACGTATCCCCGTGGATCTGTTGGTCGGCCAAGGGCTGGAGGATTTGAAAGCTCATCGTTTCTTCGGCGTGACCCACGGTCATACGCCCGAGACAGAGGACGGCTCCCAAAGCGGCTGCGATTCCCACTAAAACACTACGTCGCATGTATTCCTCCTCACCGAAGGCGACTTTGATGACGCGCTTCGGCCAGTTGCTGCACCCGCACCACGAGGCACGGAATGGTCTTTCCACCCAATTAGAGCAAACTTTAGCATACGGCAAGGGATTAGTCAAATGCCTGAGGGTCGCTATCTGTAGTGCGTATAGATTCCTTGGTCGCCTGGTAAGACAGCGCATACTCTCTCCGGGCCGGCGACCTTTTTATGCAGGCGTCACCGACCCGTTATGGAATTGTAACCGTGTCCCGGTATGCTCATGCTGCAACCCTGGCGGACGGAAAGGGAAGGGTATCGTATGCGCGCGTTCGTGACGTGCCTGGTGCTCGGTTTCTGCGCGGGCTCCGCGGTCGCCGTACCGCGGCAAACGGCCTGCGCACGCGCCGACGGGGTGTGGGTGCGCCTGGCCCCCGACGGTCCGGTGCGGTTGGCCGCCGCCAGCCCGGCCCGCGACCCGCGCTGGTCGCCCAGCGGTCGCTGGCTGGTGTATGCCAACCAGCACGATGGCAACACTTTACTCGATACCGCACACCCCGACACACCGCCTGTCGGACTGGACGCCCAACACGCCGTCTGGTCGCCCACGGCGGACGTACTGGCCTACACGCGGCATAATGGCGGGGTGACCCTCAGTTGGCCGGGCACCAAGCAACGTCCCCTCGACATCGTCGAGGGCATCGAGGGCGAAGGCGATGCGGGGTATCTGGAGGCCGGCGAAGTGGGCAGCATCGTCTGGAGCCCGGACGGGCAACGGATCGACTTCACCACGGCAGCGGGCGGCGTTGACACTGTCCACGCCGACGGCCTCGGTTGGCACCGGCGCACCGGCCACCTGCGCGCTGTGCCGGCGGGTAACACCGCCGTGTGGGAGGGACAACCCGTGGCGGAGTCGGGCTGGGAGCTGCACGGCGCCCTCTACGTGCCGGTGCGCGCGAAGGGAGCACCATGACACGCTACCAAATCATGCGCTACCTGCTTATCCTGATGGTCCTTTTGTGCTGGAACATTTTCACCGTCATGTTTCTGCTGCACCGCTCGCGTGTCACTCAACTCCCGAGCGCGCCCGTTCCTCTCGCCGTTACACCGGCATCTCCCACGCCACCTGCGGCGTTGGACACCGACAGCCCTCCACCTCCCACAGCTCCAGATACCAGCGCCCCTCCGGTACGGCAACGCTTCGATGTGCACTTGATAGTGCTTACCGGTCAGAAAGCGGTGCTGCAAGGTGATCAGTGGGTGGTCGATGGCCAGGCTACGAACAATTCGGATCGCACGGTGCAGATTTCTCTATTGTATTGCTATGCCGAGTACGAACAGCCGGGCAACCGATTGAAGAGGTTAAAGCTCAACTCACTGCAGAAGATTGAGATCGACCCGCTGCCCCCGGGCGGTCATACGACCTTTCATCAAAGCTTCCCGATCACCGAGCGGTTGATATTGAAATACAGTGGTGCCGAATTCACGCTCAAGCGCAGCAACTAACAGGTATATACGCCGGGACGCCCACGCGCGTCGAGTATCTCTACGGGTGCGTGGGGATCGTCACTCGTCATCGTCATGCGTTATCGTAACTCGGGAATTCGAATGACGTTCAGGACGACACCTCGGGGGTTCAGCGCCAGGTTATCGGGCTCCTGCCGGAGTGGACCCCACCCCCCAGCCCCTCCCCCAGGCGCCTCGCATAACTCGGCTGGGAGAGGGGAGCACCGGGGTGGAAGACCATAAGAAAAAGTGGGGACAGCTACAATACCGTGCAAATCTCATGTGGCATGGCCGTCTCGGCCATGAGTCTCCCGTGGCACGGGCGGGACGCCCGTGCCACGTCCCCATCATACCGTGACTTTTGAATGGTAGTGGGGACAGCTACGAATTTTCCGCGAGGCCGGCAGCACGATGCCTGACGGGTACTGGAAAATTCGAAGCAGTTCCCATTTTTCGCTTACCGCTCCCACGGTCGCGCGAGCACGGGGGTGAAGCGGAGGACGGGCAGGCCTTCGTCCGGCAGCGGCAGGGCGGGCGGGGCGCAGAGGAGGGTGACGGGGAGGGCGAGTTGCTCACCGAGCGCGCGGGTGTGCGCCAGGCCGGCGAGGATGTCCTCCGGCGTGGTATACGGGCCGAGGTGGGTGTTGCTCACGAGGCCGGTGAGGCGCACGCGAGCGGCGGCGGCGATGGCGCGCAGCAACGCGGCGGCCTGCGCGGGCTCCGCGGTGGTGGGGCGGGAGAAGTTCACCACCGCCCACACGTCGGCATCGGTGAGCGTAAACTGCGCCAACACGATCGCGCCGGCGGGGTCGCCCCCCAGGTCGGCGATGGTGCGGCCCACGGGGTGGCGCAGCGCCTCGTAGGCGGCGGCGGGCAGCGCGGGGGCGTCGATGGGGGCGCGCTCCGGCGCGGGGGCGACAACGGTGATGCCGTCCTTCGCCAGCGCCGCCGCGTGATCGAGCACGCGGAAGTAGGGGTTCACGAAGTCCAGATCGACCAGCGTCACCGGGCCATCCGTGGCGAAGACGCGCGCCAGCGCCAGCGCGCACTCCGTTTTGCCGCTCCCGTAGGCGCCGGTAAGCACCAGCGCGGGGCGGACGTGCAGCCGGTCGGCATATTCCAGCAGCGGGGTCATCGCGACGCTCCTTCCGGCAGGGAGGTGCCCAGGCGGTCCAGCCAGCGCGTCAACCGGGTGCGGGCGGGATGCGCCAGCCGGTGCAGCGCCGCCAGCAGCCCCACCGCCAGCAACTGCCCCCCCAACGGCAAACCCCACGCCAGGAAGAGGCCCAGAAACGCCCCCAGCGGCACGGCGCCCACGGCGCCCAGCACCAGCCGCCCGCCGAACTCGCACGGGGCGTAGAGCAGCGTGGCGAAGAGGAAGACCAGCACCCCGAGCACGAGCAGCGAGGCGGCACCGACGTGGGTCGCCAGCACGAAGCCGAAGAAGCCCAGCGGGAGGGCGGCGAGCCAGAAGAGTTTCAACGCGCGCCCGGGGAAGCGTGCATGGCGGCGCAGCACGTTGCTGCCGAGGACGATGAGCACCGCGCTCAACGGAATCGCGATGGCCGGCACGGGCGCGGCGCGGAAGAGTAGCGCGCTGACGCCGAGGGCGAGCACCACTTCCACCCCGCGCACGATCCGGCGCTGTACGGGAGCCCGCAACACATCGTCGGCCAGCCCGAGGGCGAGCCAGAGGAGCAGCGCGGGGGAAAGGAGCACGGGCAGCGGCGAGAGGAACTCGCCGCGCAGCAACGTGCCGTAATACCCGAGCAGCAGCACCGGCGCCAGCAGGCACAGCCCGCCCAGCACCCCCACGTGGCGCCCCCACGCAGCGCGCGGTCGCAGGTGCAGCACCCCGGCGAGCAGCGCGGCGATGGGCAGCAGCAGGAGCACGCCCGCGGCGAGGGCCGCCAATTGCCCGCCGAACAGCAGGTAGAGGAGAATTTCGCCGACGAGGAGCACGGCGACGAGCCAGAGCGCGATGCGGATGGGGTGCATGTCACCCCAGCCCGCTTCCCCGGTGCGCCCGAAGGCGGCGTTGAAGAGCGCCCCGCAGACGGCGCCCGCGCGGCGCGGGGGATAGGTCACCGGCAGCGTCACCTCCACGCGGCGCGCCCCGGCATCGGCGGCGGCCACGTTCAAGGCCGTTTCCACCCCGTCGCCGTCGGCGAGGCGCGCGGCGGCGAGCACGCGGCGGCGGCAGGCACGCACGGGAGAGCCGGGGGCGGGCAGCCACGCGC
>CAIYQO010000028.1 GCA_903928345.1 uncultured bacterium
GACTACCAAAGCCCCATTCATGGGGCGCAGCCGATAGCCCGACGATTTATCGTCGGGTCGGAGAACAGAACAGCGTCTCCTGTAAGTTGACGCATATACCCCGTCCCCCTCCCTCGAGGGAGGGGGACGGAGGAGAATCGCATAATAGTAGAGGTTTACCAACCATGCTCTCCCTCACCATCGCCGGCGTTCCCGCCGACTCATCCGTTGCTGCCCTCGCCGTGCCGGCGGGGGCGGAGGTGCACGTGGTACTGGCCTCCGGCGGGCACTGGTTCGGCCACGGGTTCTCCCACGTGCAGCCGTATCCGCTGGAGACGGGGAGCATCGTCAACCCGCGCTTCGCGGTGAACAACATCCAGTGCCCGATCTGGATGTGCTCCGCCGGCTACGTGCTCTTCGCCGACACCACCACGCTGCTCGACGTGCGGCTGAATGCCGACGGCGACGGGCTGCTGGCCATCCGCGCGGAGGAACCCTTCACACTGCGCCTCTTCCACGCCGCCACGCTGCCGGAGGCGCAGCGCGCGCTGGTGTCCACCCTCGGCTGGCCGCCCCCCGCGCCGCCGCTGGGTGACGCGCTCTTCTGCACGTGGACCCAGTATCCGCGCACCCTCACCCAGGCCCGCGTGCTCGACTTCGCGCGGCAGATTCGCGCCCGCGGCTACCCGGCGACGACCCTCATCATCGACGACCGCTGGGAGTCCGCTTTCGGGGAACTGACCTTCTCCGCCGACTTCCCCGACCCCGCGGCGCTGCTGCGCGCGCTGCGCGCCCTCGATTTCGACACCTGGCTGTGGGTGACACCCTTCGTGAACGAAGAGGCGGCGACCTTCGCCGACCTGGAGCGCCGGCAGCTCCTCGTCCCCGCGAAAGATGGCGGGGCGGCGCGCTTCACGTGGTGGGGCGGCACGGCGGGACTGGTGGACCTGACGAATCCCGCGGGCCGCGCGTGGTTCACCGACCGCCTGCGCGCGCTGCAGGCGCTGGGCGCGGCGGGGTTCAAGGTGGACGGCGGCGATTTCAAGTACCAGCCCGACCCCGACGGCGCGATGTGGCACGCCTGGCAGGGGCACAGCGGCTACAGCGACGCGCTGCTGGCCACGGTGGAAGCCGTCGCGCCGGGACGCTGCGAGACGCGCACGGCGTGGCTCTCCCAGCGGCGGCAGGTGCTCTGGCGCGAAGGCGGCAAGGACTCGCACTGGGGGCTGGACAACGGCCTGCGCGCCATGATTACCCTGGCGCTGCACCTGGGGTTGCTGGGCTACGACATCGTGATGCCGGACATGATTCCCGGGCGCGTGCAGACGCTGGCGTCGGACTTCCCGCTGCCCAGCGACGAGCTGATGGTGCGCTGGACGGAAGCGACCACCTTCTTCCCGCTGATGCAGTTCTCCTACGCGCCGTGGAACTATGCGCCGGCCACGGAGGCGGTGGTGCGCGCCTATGCGCAACTGCACAAGGCGCTGGAGCCCTACCTGACCGCCGAGGCAGCAGGCCGCACCGCGCCGCTGTTGCGCCCGTTGTGGTACGACGCGCCCGACGACCCGCGCCTGTACCCCGTGGCCGACGCCTGGCTGCTGGGCCGCGACCTGCTCGTCGCCCCGGTGACGACACCCGGCGCGGAAACGCGCGACATCCCCCTGCCCCCCGGCGCGTGGATCGACGCCTGGACGGGCGCGCCGGTCTCCGGCGACCTGACCGCCTACCCCGCCCCCTGCCCCGGCATCCCCCTCTTCGTGCGTGCCGGGCGGGAGGAGCTGCGCGCGCTGCTGACCCCCGCCCTCGCCGCCATCCCCCGCGGCACGGTGCCCGGCGGCGTGACGACGACCACCTACCGCGCAGGGTTGGACCGGGAGATTTCGGTGACGGGGTAAAAGGCCGCATGGAATGGCCGTGGGCCCGTGTCTTTATCGTCGTGAACAGGAGTGATGACGATGAACAATGGCGCATCCCGGCGGAGATGGCGATTACTCGGTAGCTTCGTGTTGATCCTGGCGGCACTGGAACTGCTCGCCTGCGTGGTGGCCTACCTGGCGCAGGAGGAATTGGTTTTCGAGCCGCAGCCGCTGACGGCGGCGCGGGTGCGGGAGATTGCCGCCACGCACCCGGCGCTGCACGTGGTGACGCTGACGAACGACGCGGGGCTGAAGTTGCAGGGGTGGTCGGAAGCGACGAGGCCGGGGGACGACTGGCTGCTCTACTTCCACGGGGTGGGGGAGGAGGCGTCCTTCTCGGTGCGCAGTCTGGCCGAACACACGGGCTGGCACGTGCTGGGGTACAACGCGCGCGGCTTAGGGCAGAGCGAGGGCCGCCCCAGCGAGGCGGCGCTCTTCGCCGACGCGCTGAACATCTACGACGCCCTGCAGCGCGACCATCACCCGCACCGGCTGGTGATTATGGGGCATAGCCTGGGCACGGGAGTGGCGACCTACCTGGCGCAGCACCGCCGCGCGGACGGGGTGATCCTTATCTCCCCCTACGACAGTGTGGCGAGCGTGGGCAAAACACGCTTCCCCTTCCTGCCCGTCGACTGCCTCCTGCGCGACCGCTTCGATATGCTGCCGCACGCCGCCGCGGTGCACCTGCCGCTGCTCGCCGTCGTCGGTACGCGCGACGGCATCGTCCCACCCCAACACTCGCTGCGCCTTCTCGCCGCCTGGGGCGGCCCGCACACGCTGCTCACCCTCCCCGGCGCCGGCCACACCACCATCATGCAGCCGCCGACGTGGCAGGCAATTGGGGAGTTCCTGGCGGCACGCGCAAGTGCGCGGGATTGAATCGTGAGATGTCGGTGACGGGGTAAGCGTGACGCAAAAGTCGGGACTGCCACCATTTTCCCCAATAAAGCGCCGGAAGGGTGCTCTCCCTCACAGGAAAATGGTGGCTGTCCCGACTTTTGCGTGCGTATGCCGGCTACTATTCCCCGCTCACATCCTCGAACAACACATCCGCAAACGCCGCCTCGCCTTTGCCCTCCACCCACAGGAAGGGGTGCAGGTAGGGGGAGTCGGCGGTGACGCCTTCGATGACGAGTTGCGTCCAGCCCTGGCCGGCGGTGAGATGGCGGGAGGCGTAGCTGCGCTCGATTATGTCGTGGCGGAAGCGGTAGGAGCGCAGTTCGATCCACGCGTCGCCCTGGAGATGCTCGGTGTTCACCCAGGCGGTCAAACGGCCCGCGCCGCCCGGCCCGACCTGCATGTTGGCGCCGTTAGGCATCAGCGACTGCACCGTGCCGGTGGTGGCCAGCGCCAGCGTGCGCCGGCCCTGGAAGGTGATGTCGGTCGCCAGCCGCGCGGCGGGGTACATGTCCACCATCCACCCCATGCTCACCGCAGGGTCGGACAGGTCGGCGTCTTCCGCGAAGTCGCACACCCGGCCCACGTGGAAGGGCACGCGCTGCAGGCGGCGCGCGTCCAGCGGCACGGTGGGCATCTCCTCCGCCTCGGCCAGAATCGCCGCCGCTTCGTCGGGCGTGCGCGTGAACCACTCCACGGTCGCCCAGGTGTGGAACAGCCCGTCCTGGCGCTCCTCCATCGAGGGCATGGGGATGATGAGGTGCTCGTCCCACCACTGGTCGCAGGTCGCCAGCACCAGCGGCCGGCTGGCGTCGATCACCCGGCAGAAGGGGTTGCAGTGCGGGTCGGTCACCATGCCGAACTCGCCGCCCTCGGCGGGCAGGTATTTCTGGTAGCCCATCTTATGCCCGCTCATGATGGCGGAGTTGTGCGGGAAGCTGTGCCAGCGCCCGTCCTCGCCGCGCCATACCGTGTGGGTGTAGCGCCGCTGCGTCGGGTGGCTGTGCAACATGCGCGCCGGGTAGTAGTTCACGAACTCCATGCCCGTCTGCCAGATCAGGTGCAGGTCGGCGGACATCTGGTAGCGGTAGCGCCCCGCCGCCGCGTCGTACCACGCGCGGAAGGTGTGCCGCGTGTGCCCGCCGAGGGTGTAGACGCCGTCCACGGTAAGGGTGACGCCGCTGTCCTCGACCTGCCAGGAGACGGTGATCGTCTCGGGCCGGGTTTCGCCGCCGGCGCGCCAGTGGATCATGCCGTGCTGGTTGAGGCGCGTGGCCATGTCGTAGTGCGCGGGCAGCGTGGGGTGCTCCAGCAGCAGTTCGTCCGGCGTCACGGCCCACCAGTCGCAGGTCAGCTCGCTCGGGTAGAAGAGCCCGATGCGCCGGTCGCCGTCGCAGATCCACGTGCAGCGCGCCTCGTCCACCAAATGGAACGCCGGGACATGCCCCTGGCGGGGCTCCGAAATCGATTGCGCAAGCGCCATGATGCGCCTCCTGAGCGGAAGGATGGTCGATTGTACCACAGACGAGTTACACGCGGAAACCGATAGATACGTATTTCTGTTCAAAGCGTAATGTGGCACGTCCGATGAACGCCAGAGCTGCCCAAACACTGCTGACGTTTGGAAAGGATGCTATCGGTCTCTCGTAACTCCGATCCGGTCCCCCTCTCCCAGCCAGGATGGCGTCCGGGGGAGGGGTGGCCTTCAGGCCGGGGTGGGGTCGCGTGCCGGCAGGCACGCACAACGGCCCGGGCGCGTGCCCGGGCCGTTTGCCGATATTCCATCGTCACTCGTCGTCGTAATTCGTCGTCGTCTTTCGAATTACGACGACGAAGTACGATTGTACTTACCCGATCACCGCCGTCCCCATGAACGCCTGCAGGGCGTCGGGGACGCGGATGGTGCCGTCGGCTTGCTGGTAGTTCTCCGCCACGGCGGCCCAGGTGCGGCCGATGGCCAGGCCGCTGCCGTTGAGGGTGTGCACCAGCTCCGGCTTGCCGCCCGGCTCGCGGCGGTAGCGGATCTGCCCGCGGCGCGCCTGGAAATCGCCGCAGTTCGAGCAACTGGAGATCTCCACGTACTTGCCCATGCCGGGCATCCACACTTCCAGGTCGTACGTCTTCAGCGCGGAGAAGCCCATGTCGCCGGCGCAGAGGAGCACCACGCGGTAGGGCAGCCCGAGGCCTTGCAGCACGTCTTCGGCGTTGGCGACCAGCGTCTCCAGCTCGTCCGCCGACGTTTCCGGGGCGACGAATTTGTACATCTCCACCTTGTCGAACTGGTGCTGACGGATGAGCCCGCGCGACTCCTGCCCCGCCGAACCGGCCTCGGCGCGGAAGCAGGGGGAATAGGCCGTGTAGTAACGCGGCAGCGTGCCGGCGTCAAAGATCTCGTCGCGATGCAGGTTGGTCAACTGCACCTCGGAGGTCGGACTCAGATACAACCCCTCACGCAAGCGGAAAAGGTCTTCCTCGAACTTCGGCAACTGCCCGCTGGCGCGCAGCGACTCCGGCGCCACCAGGAAGGGCGGCGCGACCTCGGTGTAGCCGTGTTGCTCGGTGTGCAGCGTGAGCATGAAGCTCTGGATGGCGCGCTCGAGGCGGGCGCCCTGGCCGACGAAGAGGGAGAAGCGCGCCTGGGCGATCTTCGCCGCGCGTTCCCAATCCAGCAGCCCCAGCGCGCCGCCGATCTCCCAGTGCGGCCGCGCGGGAAAGTCGGGCAGCGCCGGCTCGCCCCACGTGCGCACCACGATGTTGTCCTCGGCGTCCGCGCCGTCCGGCACGCTGTCGTCGGGGAGGTTCGGGATGGCCATCAGCAGGCCCATGAACTCCTCTTCGGCGGCGTTCGCCTCGATATCCAGCGCCTTGATCTCCTCGCCCACGCGACGCATCGCCTCGATGTGCCCGGTGGCGTCCTCTTTGCGCTTTTTCAAGTCGGCGATCTGCCCGGAGACGGCATTGCGCTCCGCCTTCAGCGTCTCCGCCTTCGTCAGCGCCTCGCGCCGGCGCGATTCCAGCGTGATGAGCACGTCCAGGTCGAGCGTCTTGTGCCGCCGGCGCATCGCCGCCGCCACCACCTCGGGCGTCGCACGGATGAGTTTCGGATCGAGCATGGTCTGTCCTGCCTTCTAAAGGTGCCGCTATTGTAGCATAAGACGGGAATGGGGAACAGGGAACCGAGTGGAAGATCGGGAACGTTCGCCTTCTTTGGGAGGGCGAACGTACCCGTGAGCCGCAAGAATAGACCCGGTAACGGAGGTAGGGCTCGTAGTAGTGACGCAGCGGAGCAAGGCGCATCCCTCACATCTATAGATGTGAGGTAACGGTTCTTGCTGCGCTGCGAACCTACTACGAGCCCTACGGCTATGACGCCTATTTATACTCGTGGCTCGCGTGTATGCTCGCTCCCCACAAACATCGTCTCCCGGTCTACTGGCTACCGGTTCACCCTACGTCCTTCCGCAGATAGATCACGTGATCCACCCCGCTGTGCGTGTAGCCGGTGGAGTCGGTGAAGGACCAGGGTTCGTCGACGGGGGCGGGGTCGAGGATGGTGTAGCCGAGGCGCAGGTAGAGGGCCAGCGCGCGCGGGTTGTCGTCGGGGTCGACGGCCAGGTAGAGGGCCGGGGCGCCGTGGGCGCGGATGGCCGCCTCGGAGGCGTGCACCAGCGCCGTGCCCACCCCGCGCGCGCGCCGGTCGGGACGCACCTGCAAATCCACCAGTTGCGGCACGTAGCGCGGCTGCCAGAAGGGCGGCGCGGCGAAGAGCAGGAAGGCGTAGCCCACCACGTCTCCATCGTCCTCCGCCAGCAGCGTGCGGAAGGGGAATCCCTGCGTCACGCGGTCGCGATGCCCCGCCCCGCCCTGCGCCTTCACCCGCTCCAGCGCCGGCACGTCGTCCGGCGTCGCCTCACGAATCGTCAACATGCCCTTGTGTTTCCCCGCGCCACGCGCCGAACCCTCCCGTTATGGTCGGCTCTTCGCCCACGCGCGCCGGGCGGCGAGAGAAAGCCCGGTGTTCCGCATGGGCCGGGTTATGCCGCGCTGTCGTCCTCTTCCTCCCACGCCTCGTCCATCTTTACCCAGTCGGCCAGCAACTCGGCGCGGGCGCGCAGGTTGGCGGCGATGCGCGGGTTGGCGAGGTCGACGGGGGCGTCGACGACCTCCCCGCGCGCGGCGGCGGCGAGGAGGGCCAGCCAGTGGCGGCTGAGGGCATCCACGAAGGCGCGCGGATCGGGCAGACCCTCGACGGGGAGCAGGCTGGTGGGCAGGTCGCCGCTGATGCCCCACCACCCCGGCGCGCCGGCGTGCGGCGCATCGACCGTCCAGATGGCGGCGATGGGAGGCGCATGCCAGATGGGCCACTCGCTCACCGCGCCGTGGGCCAGGCCGTCGCCCTCCAGGCGACGCAGCAGCTTTTCGCGGCACTCCACGCACCAGGCGTCCACCACCTCCGGGTTGTCGAAGGGGTTGTCCAGCGGCGGCGGCGTGGGCAGGTGATGGTCGCGGTCGCAGGGGGGCACTTCGTGGGGCGGCATCGCCATCTCGGGGAATTCCACCGCCCAGCGCGCGCGGGCCTCCTCGTCGGCGTAGTAGCGCAGCCAGACCGCCGCGTCCTCCTCGTTGCCGCTGCCCACGATGTCCAGGTGGCAGTTCATGAGCATGTCGGGGGGCAGGATCGGCCCGGACTCGTCGAGCGCCTCCGCGAGGAGATACGCGTAGAGCCGGCGGTCGCTGAGATGGTTGGTGTGCTCCAGGAAGATGCGCAACTCGGCGAGGGTGTGGATCACTTCGATGAGTTTGAGGGAGAGTTCGTCGTCGCTCAACTCCTCGGCGGGCGGCAAGGCTACGCCGGCGTCCCGCAGGCGCGTGCGATGCGTCACCTGCTCGGCGCGCTCGAAGGCGAGCACCTGCTCCAAAAACTGCTCTTCCAGCTCCGGCGACATTTCCGCGTCGACCTTCTCCAGCTCAAAGCTGTCTCCGGCCAACTCCGCCAGCTCCCCTTTGAGGGCTTCGATGTGAAAGATCCGATCTACATGCTCGCTGTCGTCGTACATCGCGTCGCCTCCGCCCCTGTATTTCGCGGTCGCGCGGGAAACTCCTGCGCGCGGCCCGGGCCGAAAGACGACGACGCACCCCCGCGGGCGTGCCGCGGAGGTGCGTGCGGAAAGGGCAGCCGGGTTACAGTTGCGTGTAGGGTTGGGCGTTGTCCAGCGTGGTGCCGCTGATGGCGCTGATCACGCTGCCGTCCGCGTTGCTGTACGTCCAGTGGGTGGTCAGGGCGGCGGTCGGATCGCCAAACGGGTTGGCCGGGATGCCGGTGTTCGCCACGCCGCCGTTCGGGGTCAGGTACGGGCCTTTGTAGGACAGGTTCGCCGTGCCGGTCGGGTTGGTCCCCTGCGTGGCGACGATATCGGCCAGCGCGTTCGGCCACACCCCCGTATCGGCCTGGAAGATGGCGATGGAGGCGCGCAGCCGCTGCAGATTGCTCTTCAGCGTGGCCTCTTTCGCCTTGCGGCTGGCACTCATCACGCGCGGGATGACGATGAGGGCCAGGATCGAGATGACCGAGATGACGATCAGCAGCTCGATGAGGGTGAACCCTCGACGATGGGTGAGACGGGACATAGGACGCTCCTCGGTTCTGCGGTCGCGGCGAGCCGTGCGGTGGTGGAAGGGGGGGGAGATCCGAGACACCACGGGCCGACGCACGTCGTATACTGTTCGGGTACTTAGCCGGACGTGCGAAATATTCCTTTTGCCCGGTGTGCGGCGCCGCATACATTCTTCCCCGTGTCGCTCGCCGCACAAACCTGCGCACGCCAGGACGGCGTAAATATCGGACGCAATCCCCTGTCCCCTGTCGTGCAATATGGCCGGTAATATACGGCTATTTAGTGTCTGGTTTTTTTAACAAACTGCCGGTAGTGTTGTAGCCGATAAAGCGACCTGTCTCCCGCAGACCGGTGCACCAAAAACACAACCCCCACCCCGCGCAGGCGGGACGGGGGTTGTGCCTAGGTGCACGTGCCGGTTTACAGCGTCGAGTACGCGCGACCGTCCAGCGTGGTGCCGCTGACGGCGCTGACGACGCTGCCGTCCACGTTGCTATACGTCCAGTGCGTGGTCACGGCGGCCGTCGGATCGCCGAACGGGTTCGCCGGGATACCCGTGTTCTGCACGCCGCCGTTCGGGGTCAGATACGGGCCTTTGTAGGACAGGTTCGAGGTGCCGGTCGGGTTGGTGCCCGCCGCGGCGACGACGTCGCCGATGGCATTCGGCCATGCGCCGGTGTCTGCCTGGAACTGCGCCACGGCGGCGCGCATACGCTGGAGGTTGCTCGCCAGCGTCGCTTCCTTGGCCTTGCGGCCCGCACTCATGACGCGCGGGATTACGATCAACGCCAAGATCGCGATCACGACGATAACGATCAGGAGTTCGATCAGTGTGAACCCTCGGCGCCCGCGGGCTTTCTGTAATGACGTCATTGGATTGCCCTCCTCGTCGACAGTTGGGGGTTGTCTGCAACCCGGTCCGTAAACGACCGGGCGGTAGTTCGTACAACCTCTCACACCTAGCTATTCCATATTCTGCACGATTTTACACATCAATGCAAGTTTTTTCCTTGCTTTGAGTAAGTATTTTTTCGCTGTCAGATTAAGAATTGCCATTATTTTCGTTTCAATACCGTTTTGGGCCCCGAAAAGCCCCCTTACTCGGCGGCGGCGATGCGCTCGCGTACGGTGGCGACGACGGTATCATGCGCGATCAGTTGCGGGTTTTTGACGCGCCGTTCGCGCAGTTCCACCAGCCCGTCGGCGGCGTTCTTCCCGACCACGAGTTGCAGCGGGATGCCGATCAGGTCGGCGTCCTTGAACTTCACCCCGGCGCGTTCGCCGCGGTCGTCGAAGAGCACGTCGACCCCGGCGGCCTGCAGCGCGGCGTACAGCCCCTCCGCCAGCGTGCGCTGGGTCTCGTCCTGCATGTTCATCGCCAGCAGCGCCACCTGGTAGGGCGCCAGCGCCATCGGCCAGATGAGGCCGTTCTCGTCGTGGCAGGCCTCCGCCACCGCGGAGATGATGCGGCTGACCCCGATGCCGTAGCAGCCCATGATGATGAGCTTCTCGCTGCCGTCCTCGTCGGTGAAGGTGGCGCGCAGCGGTTCGCTGATGGCGTAGCGCAGCTTGAAGATGTGCCCCAGCTCGATGCCGCGGCGTTCGGTGAAGGGGGTGGCGCAGTTCGGGCACACGTCGCCGGCCTCGGCAAAGCGCAGCCGCGCCCAGGTGAGAGGCGCCGTCACGTCGGCCCAATTCACGTCCACCAGGTGGGTGTCCGCCGCGTTGGCGCCGGCCACGAAGTTCACCATGCCGCGCAGTTCTTCGTCCGCATACATCGGAATGGTGAGCCCCACCGGCCCGCTGAAGCCGATCGGCCCGCCGGTGGCCGCCTGGATCTGCTCCGGCGTGGCCAGCTCCAGCCGCGCGGCCCCGAGCAGCACGCGGAAGCGTCCCTCGTTGAGTTCGCGGTCGCCGCGCACCAGCGCCGCGACGGGTTGGCCGTCCGCCATACAAATGAGGGTCTTCACCAGCCGTTCCGGCGCCACATGCAAAAAGTCGCATACCTGCTGCACGGTGTGGGCGTCGGGGGTGTTCACCGCCACATGCTTGCGCGGCGGCTCCGCCGGCTCGGCGACCACCAGGCGGAAGTCGGCGATTTCGCGGTTGGCCGCGTACCCGCACTCCGGGCAGAGCAGGATGGAGTCCTCGCCGGCGTCACTGAGGAGCATGAACTCCTTCGTCTCCTTGCCGCCGATGGCCCCGCCGCTCGCTTCCACCGGGGTCACGTCCAGCCCGCAGCGCTGGAAGATCGTCACGTAGGCGGCGTACATCTGGCGGTAGGTGGCGTCCAGCCCGGCTTCGTCGCGGTCGAAGGAGTAGGCGTCCTTCATCATGAACTCGCGCGCCCGCACCAACCCGCCGCGCGGGCGGGGCTCGTCGCGGTACTTCATCTGAATCTGGTACAGGTTCAGCGGCAGCTCACGGTAGGAGCGCACGTTCTTGCGCACCAGGTCGGTGATGACTTCCTCGTGCGTCGGGCCCAGGTAGAACTGCCCGCCGCGCACCTTGAGGCCGATGAGCACGTCGTGCATCGTCGCCTCACGCCCGCTCTCGGCCCACAGTTCCTGCGGGTGGAGGGCGGGCAACAGCAGCTCCTGCGCCCCGGCGCGATTCATCTCGTCGCGTACGACGTTGGCCACGCGCGTGAGCACCTTGTACCCCAGCGGCAAAAAGCTGTAGACCCCCGCCGACAACTGCCGTATGAACCCCGCCCGCAGCAACAGGCGATGGCTGGGCATCTCCACCTCGGCGGAAATCTCGCGCAGCGTCGGCGCAAACAGCTGGGAATAGCGCATCCTCGTCCACCTCCGAACGGCCCGTATTGTACCAGATTCGGGGGGAAGCGAATAGCGCGGGGAGGCGAGAAGCGCACGGGGCAACCGTGGATGAAAGATGCGGACGGCCTGTGCGTGGGGTATGTCCTGCGCACTAACCGCGCCCAATGTCGAATCCGGCACGCCCGCGCGACCCCAATCCCCCCAACCCCCTTTCCCCCGCGGGGAGAAAGGGGGAGCACCGGGTGGAAGGATGAAGGCGCGGGAGAAACGCTGGGGTTCCAGCGAAAGATTTTACACCTCCATCGTACTTCCACTCCGTTACCCCCCTCTCCCAGCCGAGTCGTGCGAGGCGTCCGGGGGAGGGGCGGGGGTGGGGTCGCGCGGGTGAACCGGTATCGAAAACAACAGACGGTCTGTGCGCGAGAATCCCCACGCACAGACCGTCTCTTCTCTTATCCACGGATGCCACGTTCGCGGCTCGCGGGGACGCTCGTCCTCCCAAAGGAGAACTCAGATCGCGTCCTTCCCCGATTCCCCGGTGCGGATGCGGATGCACTGGGAGATGGGGAAGGCGAAGATTTTACCGTCGCCGATGGCCCCGGTGCGGGCGCTCTCGACGATGGTGTTGATGATGCGGTCGGCGTCTTCGTCGGCCACCACCAGCTCGATCTTCACCTTGTTGCGGAAGTCCACGGTATACTCGGCGCCGCGATAGGTGGTAACCTGCCCCTTCTGGTGCCCGAACCCGCGCACCTCCCAGGCGGTCATGCCGGCGATGCCGATCTTGTCCAGGGCATCCTTTACCTCTTCCACGACGCCGTCGCGGATGATCGCTTCGATCTTAATCATGGGAGTCTCCTTCCCCGCCCCGCGACACCGCGGGGCGGGCGATACAGCCGTTGCTTATACGTCGGGTTGCGCGTGCACGTGCAGTGCCGGCGCGGTGACCGGGGCGCTATGCCCGAGCTGGGAGGTAAAGGTGCCGTGGCCGACGGAGAAGTCGTCCAGATTGTAGCCGCTCTCCCCGTGCTCGGACAGGTCCATGCCGTCCAGTTCGTCCGCCTTCGACATGCGCAGGCCCACCAGCTTGTCGATGACCTTCAGTAGCACGAAGGAGCCGAGGCCGCAGAAGACCACGGACACGAGGATGGAAACGAACTGAATGCCGACCTGCTTGTAGTTGCCGTCGATGAGGCCGGAGCCGTTGCTGTTGACCAGCTTGCTGGCGAAGACGCCGGTGAGCAGCGCGCCGATCATCCCGCCGATGCCGTGCACGCCGAAGGCGTCCAGCGAGTCGTCGTAGCCGACCTTCACGCGGAGGTTCACCATCCCGTAGCAGATGGTGCCGGCGATGAGGCCGATGAGGATGGCCGCCCACGGGGCGACGAAGCCGGCGGCCGGGGTGATGGCCACGAGGCCGGCGACGAGGCCGGAGGCCGCGCCCAGTGCGGTGGGCTTGCCGTGGTGCATCCACTCGGCGATCACCCACGCGATGGTGGCGGCGGCGGCGGCGGTGTTGGTGGTGACGAAGGCGTTGGCCGCCAGCCCGTTGGCCGCCAGCGCGCTGCCCGCGTTGAAGCCGAACCAACCGAACCACAGCAGCCCGGCACCGAGCAGGGTGAAGGGCAGGTTGTGCGGCGGCATCGGCTCATCGGGATACCCGCGCCGCTTCCCGAGCATCAGCGCGGCCACGATGGCGGAGATACCGGCGGAGATATGCACCACCAGGCCGCCCGCGAAGTCCAGCGCGCCGAAGCCGCCCAGCCAGCCACCCTGGCCCCACACCCAGTGCGCCAGCGGGCAGTAGATGAGCAGCGACCAGGCGATGAGGAAGATCAGGTACGCCTTGAACTTCATGCGCTCCGCCACCGCGCCGAAGATAAGCGCGGGGGTGATCACGGCAAACATCATCTGGAAGGCCATGAAGACCAGGTGCGGGATGGTGGGGCCATATCCCGCATAACCGTGGGGAGTCTGCCCGACGCCGTTGAGGCCGAACCACGCCAGCGAACCGATGAGGCCGTGCACGTCGGGGCCGAAGGCGAGCGTGTAGCCCACCAGCACCCACAGCACGCTGATCACGGCGATAGCCATGAAGCTGTGCATCATGGTGCCCAGCACGTTCTTGCGGCGCACCATGCCGGAATAGAAGAGCGCCAGGCCGGGGGTCATGAGCAGCACCAGCGCGCTGGAAATCAGCACCCACGCGGTGTCGCCGGTGTTGAGTTTGCTCGCGTCGCCCTGGGCGCAGGCCGCAGCCGCGAACAGGACCAGCAGGCCGACGCTGACGAACGCCCGCACCGGCACAGAGAGGGTCTTCATGGTGGCTACCTCCTAATGAACCGCCCCACCCGAGGGGACTGTCATACAGTAGAGTACGCACGTCAAGTTACGCGACCGTGATACTGCATTGCGTGGAGATGTCGAATTGTTAAATCTATGTTTCGTACCGCACCGGTATGTAACACGCACGGGACGCCGTGTAACGCGTGGTGACCGGCACGTAACCCCCGCCGCGCCCATTGCCGCGGGTGGGGTGATGGCGTACAATACGGGCAGAGGTAACCGCCATGAGCGCCCATCCGGAACAATTTGTTTCGCTAGAGGAGTACTACAAGTTAGAGGAAACCGGCGAGATCAAGCATGAGTATTACCAGGGGTCGATCTTCGCGATGACGGGAGGGACGGAACGGCATAACCTGATCTCCCTCGATATCGGCACAGAGTTGAATATCCAGCTAAAAGGGAAATCGTGCCGGGTATACACAACAGACTTTCGCCTGAAGATCGAAGCGGCAAATCTTTATACCTATCCAGACCTTTCGATAATCTGTGGCGAAACCCCACTGACCGACGGTCGCCAGGATACTTTCACGAATCCGATCATCCTGTTCGAAATCCTCTCGCCGAGTACGGAAGCTTATGACCGTGGAAACAAAGCGCACTTCTACCGTACTATCCCGACGCTGCAGGAACACCTACTCATCGCCCAGGACCGCCCACTCGTCGAACGATATCGGCGCCACGGTCACGGTTGGCTGTTAACTGAATACTCGTATCTGGATGACGTTGTTCCGCTCGACGCCATCGGCTGCACCCTGCCGCTAGCCGCCATCTACGCACGGGTGAAGTTCGAGGAAGCGTAACACACAGTTAGTAACGCACAACGGGGAGGTCGCACCCGCGACCTCCCCGTTATTGCGTCTACCGGAGCAGCGGACCGTTCTTGGCTAAATCCGCAATCCGCATTCTACACTCCGCAATCGGCTACTTCTCTACTGTCGCCGTCCCCCACAACTGCGGGGTGGGCATGATTTCGCCGGGCACGTCGTTTACCAGGCCGGTGGCTTTGTTCGCCCAGTAGACGCGCGCGGCGCGGGTGGTGCCGGTGGGATCGGAGAAGATCACGCCCACGTCGCACTTGTACGCCTTGCCCGGCTGCGGGGTGAAGCCCAGCGCGGCCAGCGGCAGCGCGGCCTCGATGCCGTACCCGTCGCCGCGGCGGTTGAGCACGATCTTCGCGTCGCCCAGCACCTCCACGTCGTCCACGCTGAACTTGCGCCACGGGCTGCTGAAGACCTGCGGGTGTTTCGCGCCGTTCGCCTTGAAGCGATAGAGCACCGCGATCGGCTTGCCGTCGAGCACGCTGATGCTCACGCGAATGTCACCGAGCGCCGCGTCGCCGCGCTTGGGGTCGGCGGCCGGGTCGGTGCCGAGTTGCAGGTCGACACAATCGCCGGTGATGAACAGTAGCGAGGGGTCCTTGCCACTGTTGACCATCGGGTTGTTGTCGCCGTTGACGTCGATCGCGACATAGAGATTGGCGTCGTCCACGCCCAGCGCGGCGCGGGCGCCGTAGGGACCGGCGTTCCAGGCGATGCGGCGCGCCTCGGGGTATTTGTCCAGCCGGCCGTCGACCTTCGGGGCCGTGAGGCGAGTGATCGTCAGCGTCTGCGCCGTCGCGGCCGCCGCGGCGCGCTGCTGCTGCAGCCGTTCCGCCGCCAGCAGGTCCTTGCCACTCATAGTGAGCGCGCCGCCGGGCAGCGCCTGCACCTTCTCCAGCCCGTTCAGCTTGATCAGATTGTACGAGGTGCCGCCGGCGATGAGGTAGAACTCGTTCGTCGCCTCGGACTTGAAGAAGTACCCGCCGAACCACTCGCCGCCCATGGTGACGCCGCCCATCGGCGAACCGGGCTTGGCGGAGGTCGGCCACGGGTCGGAGCCGATGCGGCAGTCCTGGAAGACGGTCGCCACCAGCAGGCCGTCGGCGGTCATCACGTACAGCCGGCCCATGTTCGAGTTCATGGCGAACACCTTGCCCAGCGGGGTATTCGCCACGCCGCAGCAGCTCAGCACGCCCACGAACTGGTCGTCACGCTCGGGAATGGGCGCCAGGTGCGAGCCGTGCACGTCGTTCCACATGTCGCGGCTGTACGTCCACAGCCGCGTGCCGTCGTCGGCGTAACAGGTGAGCGGCGTGCCCACGATCACCGTGCCCTTGGTCGCCAGGAAGAGCTTGTTCGGTCCCGGTGCCGGCCAGTCGGCGATCTGCTTCAGGTCGTGCAGGTCCCAGATGGGGGCGCCGCCGGGGGTGAAGCCTTTCAGCGGGATCTTGGTCACGATCTGCCGGTAATACCCGCCGGGGGCGCTGTACAGGTCGAAGCGCTCATCCGTCCACTGGCCGCCCCAGCCGCCCGGGGCGATGACCGTGGTGGTGGCGGCGACTTCGTTCGCCGACATCTTCCCGTCGTCGTTCAGGTCGCACCAGAGGTAACCGAACCAGTCGCGCACGCCGGCGGGCGCCGTGACAGGGATGCCGCTCTTCTCGATGTCCTGCGGGCGCAGTTGGCCGAATTGCGCCACCGGCACCAGGGCATCGCCCTTGCGCAGGTAGAGCTGCCCCTGCTTGTTCTCGTAATACTCCCGCCCCTGGAACTTCACCAGGTCGCCCACCAGATTCTCGGTGAGCACGTTCGCCTTCACCACGGCGGTGTTGGCGGCGTAGTCGAGCTTGAATTCGCACCCGTTGCCGAAGACGCGCGTCTTATCCGCCGGATCGGCCACCGCGCCCATGCCCCCATAGGTGGTGGGGCCGATGTAGTCGCGCACCAGCTTGCCGTCGGCGCCCCACACGCTCACGCGCTTGGGCCACATGTCGTTCTCGGCCACCCACAGGCGGCCTTGCCCATCGACCGCCAGCCCGCGCGGGTTGCGCATGCCTTGCGGGTCCCAGGTGCCCGGCTGTGGGCGCCCGCCCTTGGTGCCGATGGTCGTCGTGCCGTTCGCGGCAATGACGCGCACCTGCATCGCCGCGCCCTGCTCGGTCACGTACAGGCGCCCCTGCGCGTCTACCGTCAGCCCGGCGGGGTGGTCCAGCCCATCGACGAGGACGGTCGGCTTGCCGTCAACCATCTTCACCAGCCGCGCACCTGAGATGGCATACAGCGTTCCATCCGCACCGACGGCTAGCGCCCCCGGCTGCGCCAGCGGTACGTCGCCCTTCGGCGCCATCGTTTTCTTGTCGAACGTGCGTAGCACGTCCGGCCCGGCCAGCGCCACGGTGAGGGTGTCCTTGCCCACGGCGATGCCCGTCAGGTGGGCCTGCTCCGCGGCGGGGGCGACATCCACGATCAATTGCGGCCCTTTGTCCGTCGCGAAGGGGGCGTACGACCCGTCGGTCAGCAGGCAGCGGCCCACGGTGGGGGTGAGTTGCCCGGCCCACTCCGCGCTGTCCATCGCGGCGTAGGCGTACGTGTCGTCGGCGGCCAGCGCGCTGATGGCCTGGAATTTCCGCTGTCCCCACTTCTTTTTGCCGGTGAGGTCGGTGCCGATCAGCGCCCAGCCGCCTTCGCTGCCGCTGGCGGCCATAAGCACCGTGTTGCCGCCCACGGCCACCGCCACCGGACAGGTGTGGTCGCTCATCCACGCGCCGGAGCCCTCGGCGTTGTCCCACGGCGGCGTGCCCGGCGTGCCGTAGGAGGCCTCATACGTCGGGTCCACCCCCTGGTGGAAGAGCCCGCGCCAGTGGTAAGCGCCTGGCACGGCCAGCTTGCCGTCCTCCGTGGTGCCGTCCCAATAGTCCGTCTGCTTGCCCTTGTTGCGCGGCGCCATGCCGAGAATATTCTTCACCCGGTGCCCCTGCGCGTCGTCCACCACCAGGGTGACGAAGCCATCGTAGGGCATCGTATATTGCAGCTTCACCGGCCCCTGCGTCTTCTGCAGGTACTCGGTGGATGGCCCGGCGTCCGCGGACGCCGGTTTCAGGTGCCCCTTCGGCTCCAGCGTCACCGGGCCCCAGTCGTTCTCCGCCGTCCAGAAGAACTCCCGGCTGCTCTTGCCGGGCATCAGCAGGTCGGCGTAGCGGTGGATGGGGAAGGTTTTGCCGTCCGCCGGCCCCCACAGGAATTCCATGCCCATGTTGAAGGTGTCGCCGGCGCCGTACGTCTTCGGCGCGCGGTACGCTTTGCCGGTGGCCTTCACGATGGCGCTCTGCCCGGTGATGAGCCGCCACGGCAAGGCGATCTCCTGCGTGTAGCTTTTGCCGTCCTCGCCCAGAGTGAAAGCCTCCTGCGCGCCGTCCTTCAGCGCGTCGGTAAGGGATTGAAACGCGTTGACATCCGTCTCTTTATCGCGCCCGCCGGTGAAGCGCCCGTAAGCGATGTTCACCACCGGATGTTTCGCCGCGGTGGAGTACCAGCAGGTCACGTCGCCGATCACCATGTCCGTCTTCAGCCGCAGTTGCAGGCAGTCGCTCTTCCACCCGCTGCCGATGTCGAAGTTGGAGTCCACCATGTTATACATCGGCGTGGGGTCGCGCCAGAGCACGCACAGGTAGTAGTTGTCCTTGTCCCACATCGCCGCTACCTTGGCCGAGTAGCTGTTCTTCATGCGGTAGTTGGCGTAGACGTCGATCTGCCCGGACAGGTCCCAGTCGTCCAGCTTGCCGTCGATCACCATATTGCCCGGCGCGGGCACGGCATGCAGCGCGGTGTTATTCGACTGCTGGGCAAACGCCCCGACGGCGCAAAGCAGGCTGACAAAAAGCAGCCCGAGACGGAACAAACGCATGGTAACCTCCCACCGGTGGATATTTAGTTGAGCGGTAACAGTATAGCAGAATGCCCGCGCAAGCGTCACGAATGGCAGGAAGATAGGAGTGGGAACGGGAAAGATACCGTAGATGACTGTAGAGCATGGGACGGCGCCCATGCCCTACAGCCCTTTGTGGTTCACTATAAGGAGTCCCATCGTGTCCGACGAACAACGCCCGCCCCGCGTCACCCCGCGTTACGCCGCCGACGACCCGCGGCTGGCGGCGGGGGCGGTGCGCCCGGCGTGGCTGAAGGTGCCCGCCCCGCGCGGTGAGGGGTATACGGAGTTGAAGGGGCTGGTGCGCGCACAGCGGCTGCATACGGTGTGCGAGAGCGCGCGCTGCCCGAACATCGGCGAGTGCTGGCAGTCGCGCACGGCCACCTTCCTCATCCTCGGCAACACCTGCACCCGCCGTTGCGCCTTCTGCGCGGTGGAGAGCGGGCAGCCGACGGAACACGATCTGGACGAGCCGCGCCGCGTGGCCGAGGCGGTGGCGGCGCTGCAACTGAAGTACGCGGTGATCACCTCCGTCACGCGCGACGACCTGCCCGACGGCGGCGCGGCCATCTTCGCCGACACCATCCGTCGCGTGCGCACCGCGGTGCCCGGCTGCAAGGTGGAGGTGCTCATTCCCGACTTTCAGGGGGACGACGACGCGCTGGCGGCGGTGGTCGCCGCCCACTCCGACGTCCTCAACCACAACGTGGAAACGGTGCCGCGTCTGTATTCCCTGGTGCGCCCGCAGGCCGACTACCCGCGCTCGCTGGCGCTGCTCGCCCGCGCGAAGGCCCTCGACCCCGCCACGGTGACGAAGAGCGGTGTCATGCTGGGCCTGGGCGAGGCGGATGATGAGATCGACGCCACCCTGCGCGACCTGCGCGAAGCCGGGGTGGAGATCGTCACCATCGGCCAGTACCTGCGCCCCTCCACCGGCCACCTGCCCGTGCAGCGCTACCCCACCCCCGAGGACTTCGCCGCCTTCGCCGACACCGCCCGCGCCCTCGGCTTCACCCACGTCGAATCCGCCCCCCTGGTGCGCTCGTCGTACCATGCGCGGGAGCAGGCGGAGTCACCTGCGTCAACTCCCCCGGGTGAAATGGGGATCGATTTCGGCACTTTACCACCGGCTGAAGCCGGTGGCTGATCGTCTCAAGCACGCTGAAGCGCGCTGGTAATGGAGAAACGCAGACCTTTTGCATTGACGGCCAGCCGGTTTCAACCGGCTTGAACTTGTCAGCCATCGGCTTCAGCCGGTGGAGAGAACTTTCCCCCCGCCCATTGTCTATAACATACAAAGCGCCATCTCGGCGCCGACAGGATGACGTGAGACGGGGGAGAATTGGGTATAGTGGAAGCGTCCCCTGTTATATTCGCATCGATCGCCCGTGCATGGAGGTAGGATTCGTGCGCCCTTATCTGCATCGTTGGAGTCTACTCGCCGCCCTCGCGCTGGGGGCTGTGGTCGCCCTGGCGGCTACCGTGCCGCCCCCCGCGCCGCCGAAAGCCGCGGCCACCACGCCCAAGGCGGCGCCTAAGGCGAAGCCCGGGGTGCCGACGCCCCCGAAGAGCACCACGCCGGCCGCCCCGCGGCCCGCGTTGGGCCCGCCGGTACCGCTGGCGCCCACCTGCCCGGTGAATCCGCTGCGGCGGCACAGCGGGCATCCGGCGACGAAGGACGCTATCGCGCAGTGGGTGCAGCAACTCGCCGCCCCCGAGCTGGTGACGGGCTGGAAGGCGGCGGAGGAACTGGTGCTGGCCGGCAAGGACGCCACGCCGCCGCTGCTGGAAGTGATGGCGGGGAAGAATATCCAGGCGCGACGCGACGCCGCATGGGCGCTGGGCCTGATCCGCGACGTCTCGGCGGTGCCGGCGCTCCTCGACGCGATTCAGAACGACGGCGACCTGAGCGTGCGCACCGAAGCGGTGTGGGCGCTGGGCGAGATCAGCGATCCGAAAGCCGCCCCCGCGCTGGCCGGCCAGTTGAAGGTTGCCGACCCGGCCGCGTATTACGATGAGATGAATCCCGGGCTGCGACCGGTAGCCGACGTGGCGCAGGAGGCGCTGACGAAGATCGGGCCCGCCGCCGTGGAAGCGATCCTGCCGTTGGCGAAGGATGCCGTGCCGGGCGTACGCCTGCGCGCGGTGCATCTGCTGTCGCTGCCGACGCTGCAGAGTTCCCGCGGCACCCTCGCCTTGAACGACGCGATGGCGGATCAGGATGTGACGGTGCGTCGCGCCGCGGTGGACGGCCTGAACACGATGAAGGACGCCTCCTCCCTGCCGGCGTTGCAGACCGGGTTGAAGGACACCGACCCCCAGGTGCGCGAGCACGCCGCCATGGCGCTGGGCCGCATCGGCAAAGAAGAAGCGACGGACAGCCTGACCGCCGCGCTCACCGATCCGGAGCAGCGGGTGCGCGTCGCCACGGTCGAGGCGCTGAGCGAAATCGGGCAGCTCTCCGCGCTGAAGCCCTTGCTCACCGCGCTGACGGACAAGGTGCCGGAAGTGCGCGCCTCCGCCGCGCGCAGCCTGCAGATACTGACCACCCGGCATAACAACATGAAGGACCTGGCCGCCGCCATCGATCCGTGCATCGCCGCGCTGAAGGACACCGATGCCACCGTGCGCGCCTCCGCCGCCATGGTGCTGGGCGCGCTGCACAACCCCACCGCGCTGGGCGCGTCGCACACCCCCGCCGCGGTCGACGCGCTGGTCGCCGACCTCAACGACCCCGACCGGATGGTGCAATCCCACGTGCTGAGTGCGCTGGGCACCATCAAAGACCCGCGCGCCGTCCCGCCGCTGCTGGCGCTGATGCAGTCCAAGGGGAAGGACGTCGAGTTTGAATTCCTCGCGCCGCTGGTGCAATTCAACGATGCCCGCGTGGTGGCGCCGTTGCTCGCCGTGCTGAAGCTGCAGATGCCGAAGGTGGAGCCCTACGCGCGCTACCTGCTCGGTCAGCTCACCCCCGAAACGGCCAACGCCTCGTTGCTGGCCGCGCTGAAAAGTTCCGACGCCACCATGCGCTACCTGGCGATGCTGGGCTTGAGCGGGCACCCGACCGCGGCGCCCTTCGACACCGTGAAGGCCGCGCTGCACGATCCCGACTCGCGCGTGATGGCCGCGGCGGCGGAGACGCTGGCCGCCTCGAAGAACCCGGCCGCCGTGCCGGCGCTCATCCCCCTCGCCAAGAGCAAGGATAAGCAGCGCCAGCAACTCGGGTACGGCGCGCTGGTCGCCCTGGGCAAGCCGGGCCTCGCGGCGATTATCCAGTTCTGGAAGGACAAAGACCCGCGGCTGGACCAGCAGGTGTGGAACGTGCTCATGCGGGAAGATCAACTGCCCGCCCCGGTCAAAACCGGCACGACGGTCGACGCACCGTTGCCGGGCGCGCTGGCCCTCGAAGCGTTGCACGAAGCGATGAGCGACCCCGCCCCGGCGGTGCGCATGCGCGTGACGGCGCTGTTGGGCGCCGAACGGCACGCCACCAGCCTGCCTTACCTGACGCACGCGCTGAAGGACAAAGACCCCGAGGTGCGCGCGTGGGCGGTCTCCGCGCTGGCCGGCTACGACACCCCCGCCGCCGTCACCGCGCTGAAAGGCGCGCTGACCGACTTCACCCCCTTCCAGGACCAGGGGGCGAACATCACCGTGGCCTGCGTGGCCGCCGCCGCCATGCACGGCACCAAGGAGAAGGACTACGCGCCCCTCGTGGCCGCCATCAAGAGCAAGGACGACGAGCGACGCACCCACGTGGCCCAGGCGCTGGGCTGGTCGGGCGATCCCGCGGTGGCGCCCACGCTGCTCACCGCGCTCTCCCACGACGCGACCTTCTCCGTACGTCGCGAGTCCGCGCTGGCGCTAGCGCAGATTCACGCCCCCGGCGCCGTCGCCCCGCTCATCGCCGCCCTCAAGGACAGCAACGAGCAGGTGCGCTCGGCGGCGGCCATGGCCCTCGGCAGCTTCAACAACGCCGCCGCCATCACGCCGCTGCTGCCGCTGCTGCAGGACAAAAAACCCATCGTGCGCCTGTGGGCCGCGTGGGCACTGGGCAAGTTGAAGGCGAAAGCCGCCGTCAAGCCCCTCGTCGCGATGCTCAGCGAGAAGGGACTGCCCCCGCCCATCATCGGCAACGTCCTGGCCGCCCTTACCGAAATCACCGGCAAACACTACGGCGGCAACCTGACCAAATGGCAGGCGTATGCGCAAGCGATGAAGTAGAATGCCCCCTTGGGGGGCGAGCGTACCCGCGAGCCGCGGGCGAAATATCCGCGATTGCAAATAGGAGACGGTCTGTGCGTATGAGCCCTTTACACGCACAGACCGTCTTCTTCTTTCAGGCACGCTGCTCACGTCCACGGCTCGCGGGGACGCTCGCCCTGAGCACCTTCTCACATCCCCCGCCCCTTTTGTACGCTCCCCTGAACCAATGCCGATTCCGCCCCATTGCGAGCGGGCGCGGAATCGATTAGACTAGGCGCATGGAACGGGAACAGCGCTTGCTTTTCTATCGGCAGATGGTGCTCATCCGCAAGTTCGAGGACGTGGCGGGGGAGATGTACGGGCGCGGGCACGTCGGCGGCTTTCTGCACCTGTACATCGGGGAGGAAGCCTGCGCGGTGGGGGCGGTCAACGCCCTGCGCCACGAGGACTACATCGTCACCCACTACCGCGACCACGGCCATGCGCTGGTGAAGGGGTGCTCGCCGCGCGCGGTGATGGCGGAACTGTTCGGCAAAGCCACCGGCGTGAGCAGCGGCATGGGCGGCTCCATGCACCTCTTCTGCCCGATCAACCGCATGATGGGCGGCTACGCCATCGTGGGCGGGGGCATCCCGCTGGGCGCCGGCATCGCGCTGGGCATCCAGCACCTGGGGCAAGACCTGGTGTGCCTGAACTTCTTCGGCGACGGCGCGGTGAACGAAGGCACCTTCCACGAGGCGCTCAACCTGGCCTCGCTGTGGAAGCTGCCGGTGGTCTTCTTCTGCGAGAACAACCAGTACGCCATGGGCACCGCGCTCTCGCGCTCCTCGGCGGTGCCGGAAATCTATAAACGCGCCGAGGCCTACGCCATCCCCGGGCAGCAGGTGGACGGCATGGACGTGGACGCCGTCTACCGCGCCACCGTCGACGCGGTGGAGCGCGCGCGCCGCGGCGGCGGGCCGACCCTCATCGAGGCGATCACCTACCGCTTCAAGGGGCACTCCATGGCCGACGCGGTCATGTACCGCTCGCGCCAGGAGGAGGAAACCTGGCGACCGCGCGACCCCATCGCCCTCTTCCGCGACCAGCTCCTCCTCTCCGGCACCGTCACTGCCGCGGAGCTAGACGCCATCGGCGTCGAACAGGACGCCGTCGTCGCCGATGCCGTCCGTTACGCCGAAGAGAGCCCTGAGCCGACGCTGGAGAAGATGTTCGGGGACGTATACGCGTAGGGAACAGGGATTAGGGAACAGTATCGGTTGTAAATATGGTCACTGTTTGGAAAGGGGCTAAGAGCCCGGCTCGATAACAGAAGGCCTTTCAAAGATCGGCC
>CAIYQO010000029.1 GCA_903928345.1 uncultured bacterium
AGAACAAAAGCGGTCATGTCGGTGGACAGGGACATCGGATCGGCGAAGATGGCTACACAGGGACTCGGGGGCTTGTTCGGGTCGCGAAAGCCCTTGTCTCTCCTCCATGTGACCACCTGGGCAGGAAATTACCCAACGAATGGGAAGTTCATTCAAACGGCTTCTGAGCACCGACCACGGCTGGCGGGTCGCGCTGGTGGTGGCGCTGGTGTGCGCGCCGTATTTCGGGCCGACGTTTTTAGCGCACTAACCCGTGTCACATTCGTCGCGACGCGGGCGCTCTGAGCGGTTGCACCTTCGGCAGCGGCACCGCACTCGACACTTCGCCCGTCTCGGGGTCGTACTTCCAGTGCTGTTCCACCAGGTTGCCGTTGGCGAAGGGGTTGCGCGGCAGGTCATTCTCCCCCACCCCGTTGCGCGTACTGCCCAACTTGGCATTGTCCGGCAGATACGGGCCGTGGTAGGTAGTGGTGTCGGGCAGATAGGTGAGGGTTTCGCCGCTGGGGGCGTTGAGATCATCGAGCTGGCGCGGCGCCACGCCGGTATCATTGGTGAATTTCGTCACCGCGTGAGAGATGAGGAACTGGTTCGTCTGATAAGCGGACATCTGCGCGCGCGGGTAGACGGCGAGCATCACCATGCCCGCCACCAGCCACAGCACCAGCGCCAGCGGGGAGAGGATGACGCCGGCGATGGCCGCCCCCTTGCCGCCTTGTCCCTGCGGGTTGTTGGCGATCCGTGTCAGCGCGAGGATACCGAGTACCAGCCCGATGATCGCGGTGAGCACGCCCGGCAGGCAGATGACGAAGCTGACGATGCCCAGCACCAGGGAGGCGATAGCCAGCCCGTTGGCGCGCGGCGGGGTAGGCATCGCCGTCGGCGCGGCGTCCGGTATCCACCCCGGCGGCGCGACGAACGGCTCCCCGGGCGGCGGGGCGAGCGGCGACGGCGCTTCCAACGGCGCGTTGCCGCGGAAGAGCGCTTCGCACTTGGCGCAAATATCACCTTCCTGGTAGACCGGCGTGCCGCAATGCGGGCAAACTTCGCTCATGCAATCCTCCCGAACGGCGATGGACACAGGGGTTATTCGTCAGGCGGGCAAGCTTTTCCTCCCACGGGGGGCGGGAGACGGGAAACCACGGATGACACAGATATGTTACCGTGTGACGTCGTCGGGCGAAAGGGCGGCAACCCAACCTGTTCGCGTTACGCGCAGGCTGGAATGAGCCGGGAGTCAGATCCGCCACCGGCATATTATGCGGTAAGAAATCTGTGTAATCCGTGGTTTCCAAAACCACTCGCGCATAGATCAGAGCGGTGGCAGTGCCGTATCTTTGAAGTGTTTGTCATACGCCAGCGCGTGATGGATACCGTGGAGATGCATCAATACCTGGGAGGTGAGGTCGACGAGGCTTGGACCGTTCGCGCCCCTGGGCAACATCGCTTCAACCGCGGCAGTATGAACGACGCTATCGACCCACAGGACCTTAATGGTTGGCAGCAAGTCCGACACATAGCGTTTCACGGCCGACATGCCCACCCGCCGTTGCAATAGTGCGATGGTCTCGACCACAACATAGTTCGACGTGACCAGTTGATCGGTCTTCTCATGCAATTCCATGTGCCATCGACGTTGCGCATCGGCATGAAAATCGTCATCGGCGTCGAGATAAGCAAAAAAACCGGTCGTATCGACGAAGATCGTCATGGTAAGTAGGCCTCGGCCAGGTAGTCGTCATGTCGCGTCGCGATGTCATGCTTCCCGCTATGGAACATTCCGCCGACCGATAAGGCGCGCTCGCGAATCTCGTCTTCATCGGCGACAATCTCATCCACCAGCGCGCGGTCAATCGCGCGGCGGATCACTTCCGCCATCGAGATGCCCTTCCGGTGCGCCAGCGTTTTCAACTGCCGGTTCTGCTGCTCGGTTAACTGAATTTGTGTACGAACCATCGCGACCTCCGTGATTACACTAATGCCATGATGTTATCACTCAGTACCCGCCTTCGCAAGGTGCATCACGTGGAAAGGTGCCGATAACCGCCTATATCCGCCCCGCCGGTGACGATAGCCGTGCGTGGGTCAGTCATGAGATGTATCCTGGGTGGCCGGCGAAGTAAGGTGTTTTCGAAAAAAGGCTTCCAGGCGCGGCAGTATCACCCGCGTTTGGTACAGGTATCCGCCGCTGAATATAGTGAGGAGTAGGAGCACAATCAATGCAAACATCGGCCGCGCGGGCTCAGTGCTCGACGGGACCAATGCACAGAGGCTGCTTAAAAACATCATTGCTAGAAAGATGAAGGTCGCACACATCAGGATTTTCGCCAATACGCTTATCGTGATGATGATCTCGACCGTCATACCGGTCGGCGTCTCCTGAAAGAGCCCATTGACCAGTAATCGGACGTTTTGTCGCAAATAGACGGCGTGAAAACCCTCAATGGTGACCTTGTGTTCCCACGCCGGCAACCAACCGAGATGCCCCATGTCAATGTGGTCGGCGTCCAGTACCGTCATCAGCCGGCGCATCAATTCCTCACGTGTCAACCCCGTGTCGACGAGCAACCGTCTATATGGGATTAGCTGCATCCTTGCCCCCTACTCCTTATTCTTCTCCCACCACGCCTGCCACTTGGCGGTGTCGGCGCCGAAATCTTCGCCGGAGATGGCTTTCAGCGCGTCGATGGCGGCGGTGGAGACGGCGGGGACGGGCTCGGTTTTCAGCAGGGCGATCAGGTCGTCGGCGGCATCTTTGATCTTCAGGCGGCCCAGCGCCTGGGCGGCGGCGGCGCGCACGCGGCCCGTGTCGTCCTTGAGGGCATTGGTGAGTGCCGGGCCGGCGTGGGCGTCGCCGAGTTGCGCCAGCGTGCCCGCGGCGGCTTCGCGGATGCGGGAGCGGTCGTCGTCGAGCAGCACCCCCAGCGCGGGCAGCTCCGACGGGTCGCCGATGGCGCACAGCGCGCGCAAGGCGGTGAGGCGCGCTTCCACGTCGCCCTTCTGCGCCAGGGCGAGTAGGGCGGGCACCCCGGCGCGTACGTGGGCGGTGCCCAGCACGCGCGCGGCGAGCAGTTGCGCCAGCGGTTCATGGTCGTTCTTCACCGCCGCCAGCAGCGTCGGGGTGGCGCGCACGTCGCCGTGCTGCGCCAGCCCGCGGGCGGCCAGCACGCGCACCAGCGGCTCGGGGTCCTGCAGCGCCGTCACCAGGGCCGGCACGGCGCGCCCGGTGGGGATGCCCGCCAACGCATAGGCGGCGGTGACGCGGTCAGGCGCGGCGGGGTTCTGCACGGTGGCGATGAGCAGGTCGAGGGCCGTTGCGCTTCCGTACAGAGCCAGCCCGGCGGCGGCTTGCAGGCGCACCGCCTCGTTGTCGTCCTCCGCCAGCACCCGCGTCAGCACCGGCGCCACGGCGGGGTCGTGGATGTTGTGCATGGCGCAGATGATGAACTCCCGCACGGCAGGTGTCTGCATGATCGAGGACGGATCGTCGAGCAGGTCGGCGACGTAGGGCACCGTGCGTGCGTCGCCTTCGCGCGCCATGTAGTAGAGCACCAGATTGCGCGTGTTGCGGTCCACCGCCGGCGCGGTGAGCATGGCCAACCCGGCGTCGAAGGCTTTCGGCTCGTGGGCGTCGAGCAACGCCAGCCCGGCCAACCCCTGCGTCAACTGGTTGCCGCCCTGCAGCGCCGCCAGCAGTTCGTCGCGGCCCCGCGTGTCCCCCAGCTTGAGCAGCCCCGCGCCGATGCGCAGGCGGGTCAGCGCGTCGGCGCCGACCAGCGCCGCCGCCAGCGGTTCGATCGCGCGCGCGTCCCCCAGCGTACCCAGCGCCTGGGCGGCGTCGCCGCGCTGCGCCGCGGGCCAATTCTGCAGCGCCGCGAGCAGCGGCTCGTAGGCGCGGGCGTCGCCGATCTTCCCCAGCGCCAGCGCGGCGGAGACCTTCACATCGATGGGTTGCTCGCCTTTCAGCACCTCGAGCAGCGCCGGCACCGCGCGGGCATCCGCCTGCACGCCCAGCGCGTCGATGGCCCGCTTCGCGTTGCCGGTATTCGGGTCGCTCAACGTGGTGAGCAGCGGCGTGGGGTTGGGGATATCGTTGAGCTGTTGCAGCGCCATGCCGGCGGCAAAGGCCAGCCCCCAGTCCGGTGATTTGGCCAGCGCCAGCAGCGGCTCCAGCCCGCGGGCATCGCCGGATTCGCTCAGCGCGGGGATGATCGCCCGCTGCAGGTCGGGATTCGTCTTCGCCAGCGCCGCCAGCGCGGTGATGAGGGTCGGGTCGTTGAAGTAGCCTGCCGCCTGGATGCGCCCGCCGCCGGTGGGCAGCGCCACGCGCAGGGCGTCCACCACGCGCGGGTCGGTCGTCCACGGCATGCGCAGGCGCGGCGTGCGCCCCGTGGCGAAGGGCTTGACCGGGCCGAAGATCTCCTCGTGCAGCGCGGTGAGGGTGTAAATCGACCCCGGCGCGCGGCTGCGGATGAGGGCGTCCAGCGCGCCGCCGGCGATGGCGGGGGTGGGGGATTTCAGCAATGCGGCCAGCGGTTCCAGGCTGCGCGGCGACTGCAGCGTGCCCAGCGCGGCCAGATAGATTTGTTGCACGGTCACGTTCTGCTCCGCCTGCAGCGCGGCGAGCACGGCGTCGGCGCCGGAATCGCCGAAGCGGCGCAGCAGGCCGGGGGCGTCGGTGAGGTGTCGCGCGGGGTCGTGCAACGCGGTCACCAGCGCGGGAATTGCCGCGGGCGCGCCATACGCCGCCAGCGCTTCCGCCGCGGCATCACGCACCTTCAGGTCAGGGTCCGCCAGGGTGGCGAGCAGCGTGGCGATGGCGATTTCCGACGCGGGCAGGCGGCCCAGGCCATGCGCGGCGGCCACGCGGGCGTCCGTCGCGGCATCGTGCAGCGCGGTGCAGAGCAGCGTGACGCTTTGCGTGTCGTGCAGGCGGCTCAGCGCCGTCAGCGCCGCGGTGCGATAGGCGGTGTCGGGGTCTATGGCAGCCGTGCGCAGCAGGGGCAAGACGGCGGGGTCGTGGCGGCGCACCAGCGCGGTGGTGGCGCAGGTGCGCACGCCGTCGTCCTTATCGTGCAACTTGGCGAGCAACGCGGGGGTGATGGCGGCGTCCTTCATCTCGGCCAGCGCCAGCGCGGCGGCGGCACGCACCGCGGGCGCGTCGTCGGCCAGGCGGGCGAGAAGCAACGGCGCGGCGTGGGTATCGTTCAACTGCCCGAGCCGCCGCGCGGCCCCGGCACGGAGATCGGCCGAGGGGTCGGTGAGCATGGGCGCCAACTGATCGAGCGAGGCCATGTGGGCGACGTCCGGCGGCGGCGGCGGTGGCTGCGCAAACCCACACGCCATCAGGAGGAAAAGCGTCCCGAGGAGCCAACTGAGGCGGCGACTACACATTGAACGACCTCCGAGGGGAACGATACCGTCTCAATTCGCCACCGCGCGCCGGCGACCTTTCGCGGAGGAGCAGGGGGTGGGGTGATGGCACCGAAAGGACGTGGCTATCCGATCAAGCCGGGTGACGCTCTTTGACGATTGTTTGCGGCTACGGTATCGGATACGTGCATTCGTCCTGTAGGGCATGGACGCCGTCCCATGCCTGGTTTCGACCGCCTAATCCGCTGGAGCAGCGAGAAAAGGCCGACGCAATTTTTGGGAGGGCGAGCGTACCCGCGAGCCACGCGCACGTGAGCCGGGATCGGCAACAGAAGAGGGCCGGGGCGTGTGCATGGGGTTCACGTCCAAACCGTCTTTGCTGTCATCCACGGATGCCGCGCGCGCGGCTCGCGGGGACGCTCGCCCTCCCAAAGTTGTCGCATCGTGTCTCTGTTGGCTCCATCGGAGGAGAAATGCGACGGGCAGGCATGGGACGGCGCCCAGGCCCTACCGCTCAGGAGAACGGTCCTGCTACCAAAGCTGCAAACAATACCCAAAGAGCATAAGCGTCGGGTCGGAAAATAGGCCGGCGTTCGCGTGAACCGGTCGCCTGGTTCCCGACGGAAAGTGGGGACAGCTACGCATTTTCAGGGAGGCTGAATGTGGGGTCGTACCGGAGAGGTGAAAATGCGAAGCAGTCCCCATTTTCCTTACTTTACAGCTATTGCCCCCACACGCTACACTGAGCGCGTGTTTGCGCTTGTCCTCCCCGACCTGGGTGACGCCGCGGTTGATCGCCCGTATACGTATCTCATCCCTCCGCACCTCGCCGGGCAGGTGGTGGTGGGCGGGCGCGTGCTGGCGCCGTTGGGGGGGCGGCAGGTGGCGGGGTACGTGCTGGCGTTGACCGAACAGGCCGACGTGGCGGTGGAGAAGGTGCGCCCGCTGCTGGCGGTGAAATCGGCGCGTGCCGCCTTCACCGCGGAGCAGGGTGCGTTGACGCAATGGCTGGCGGAGACCTACCTGTGCCCGCTGCAGGACGCGCTGCGCCCGTGCCTCGCCGAGGCCGGCGGTACGGCGGGGCGGCGGCGCTGGCAGTGCACCGACGAGGTGGGGGTGACCACGCTGCTGCCCGACCCGGCGCTCAACGCGGTGCTCGCTTTTTTGCGCGCACAGCCGGGGGCCACCACCGCCCAGGTGCGCGCGCGCTTTCACGATGACGGCGCGGCGGCGCTGGATACCCTGCGCCGCGATGGCCTCATTCGCCCGCAGGGGGCGGCGTCCGCCCGGGCGCGCACCATCACCGCGCTCTTCCCCGCCCTCACGCCCGCCGCGCTGCAGGAGGCCGCCGCCGGCTTGCCCGCGCGCGCCGGGAAACAGGCCGTGCTGCTGCGCTGGCTGGCCGAGGAAAGCGCCACCGCCACCTGGGAACCCGTCACCGCGCCGGAGCTGGCACGCCGCGCCGGGGTGGGCACGGCCACCGTGCAGGCGTGCGTAGAAAAGGGCCACTTGACCGCGCGCCGGGTGCTGGTGCGGCGCAACCCATGGGAGCTGGTGCGCGGGCGCAAGGCCACCCCGCCGACGCTCTCCGCGGAGCAGGCCGCCGCGGTGCACCGCATCGGCGACGCCGTCTCGGCGCACGCGGCGGTGAGCTTTCTGCTCTACGGGGTGACGAGCAGCGGCAAAACGGAAGTGTTTCTGCACGCCATCGCCGACACGTTGGCGGCGGGGCGGCAGGCCATCGTGCTGGTGCCGGAGATCAGCCTCACCGCGCAGGCGATGGCGTTGTACCACGGGCGTTTCCCCGGCCAGGTCGCCGTGCTGCACAGCCACCTGTCGACGGGGGAGCGCTACGACGAGTGGGGGCGCATCGCCGCGGGAGAAGCCCGCGTGGTCCTCGGCGCGCGCTCGGCCATCTTCGCCCCCTGCCCCGACGTGGGACTGATTGTCATTGACGAGGAGCACGAGTCGTCGTACAAGCAGGAGAGCAGCCCGCGCTACCACGCCAAAGCCGTCGCCCTCGAGCGCGGGCGGCTGTGCGGGGCGCCGGTGGTGCTGGCGTCGGCGACACCGAGCCTGGAGTCGATGCGTGAGGCGGAGGTGGGGAAACACACCCTGCTGCGGCTGCCGCAGCGCATCGAGGCGCGCCCGCTGCCCACCGTGAAGCTGGTGGACCTGCGCCGCATGACCACCCGTGCGCGCATCCTCTCCGCCCCGCTGCGTGAGGCCATCACCGTCCGCCTCGCCGCGCAGCAGCAGATTATCCTCTTCCTCAATCGGCGCGGGTACTCGCACACCCTGCTCTGCCGCGACTGCGGCTATCAGGAGAGCTGCCCGGACTGCGCGGTGCCGCTCACCTTCCACAAGTTCTCCGGCCTGCTGCGCTGCCACCATTGCGACTACCAGAAGCCGGCGCTCACCACCTGCCCGCAGTGCCGCGGCGCGCAGATCGCCTACAAAGGCGTGGGCACGGAGCAACTGGAGGCGGAGGTGCAGGCGCTGTGGCCGGAGGCGCGGCTGGGGCGGCTCGACCGCGACACGGCGGCGGTGAAGGGGGCGCACCACGAGATTCTGGAGGCCTTCGGGCGCGAGGAGATGGATATCCTCATCGGCACGCAGATGGTCGCCAAGGGGTTCGACTTCCCGAAGGTCACGCTGGTGGGGGTGATCGCCGCCGACACCTCGCTGGGCATCCCCGACTTCCGCGCGCCGGAGCGCACCTTCCAACTGCTCACCCAGGTGGCGGGGCGCGCCGGGCGCAGCCAGTGGCCGGGCGAGGTGCTGGTGCAGACGTATCAGCCCGAGCACTACGCCATCTTGTGCGCCATGGAGCACGACTACGACAGCTTCTACCGCACCGAACTGGTGAAGCGCGGCGACGCCCAGGCGTGCTGGCCGCCGCTGACGGGACTGATTAACGTGCTGGTGAACGGGGAGAACGAGGACGACGTGCGCGCCACCGCGCAGGCGCTCTCCCGCGCCGCGCGCGCCGGGGGCGCCGCCCGCCTCGCCTTGCCGGCGATGGCGGAGTCCTCCGTGCTGCCCGGCCTGCTCGACTTTTTGCGCGCCGGCCTCCCCGCCGAGGCGCTGGAGGAGGACGACCCGCTGGGCGCCGAGGTGCTGCTGGGCCGCGACGTGCCCGGCGGCGTCACCGTCAACGACGCCGTACCCTGCCCGCTCACCCGCCTGCGCGGGCGCTTCCGCTACCACGTCGAACTCCGCGGCGCCAACCCCGCCGCCCTGCGCACCCTCGCCCGCACCCTGCAGGCCATCACCCCGCCGAAGGGCGTGACGGTGGTGATCGACGTCGACCCGCTGACGCTGGCGTAAGTAGGAACAGGGAACGGGGAACGGGTTTGGTGCAAGAACGGTAATAGTGCTGGTTGTTGGTATTGTATCTGCAGGGACTGTCCCGTAGCGTTGGGATCCTGCTACCCCACGGGACAGCCCCTGCTGAAGCGCGCATCCTGATTGCCCCCTCATCACGCACCTACACCGCAACCGGCGTCGCTTGGACGCGACGCCACGGGACAGTCCCTGCAGAGCTGCAATCCCCCCGCCCCTTGCCCGATTACCCATCTTCACCTATACTGAGTGGTGGAACGCCATATTCACCGTCGGCGTTGCACAAGGGCAGGTATGTCGCTAGAGCAGGACAGTCCGGTCTTCACCGATTCCGTTTCGGAGGGCGCGGTTCCCGCGTCCGCGCCTATTGACGACATCCTGGAGCTGACCGGGGCGCCGCAACCCTTTCTCGACTGGGCGCTCATCGAAGGCGGGCGGCTGAGCTGGGCCGGCGAGATGGGCGAGGAGCCGCGCACCGCCCGCGCCGTGCGCGAGGAGCAGATCCGCGGCGTGCCCGTGGGCGTGCCCTCCGGGGTGAGCATCCGCACCCAGCCCGCCACCCGCGTCGGGCGCATCTTCAAGGACACCGTGGCGTGGGAGGCCGGTCTGCGCCTGGGCGCGTGCCAGTTCTTCGATGAAGACATGTACCGCCTCTGGTACCACGCCGCCGCGGGCATCGTCTACGCGCAATCCGCCGACGGCCTCGCCTGGCAGCGTCCCATCATCGACTTCGTCCCCTACAAGGAGCATGAGAGCACCTCCCTGATGCCCCCGGTGGACAACACCGGCGACCGCAAAATCGCCCTCCACGAAGGCAGCGCCCTGAAGGACCCCGCGTGCGGGCAGGAGGAGCGCTACAAGATGGTCTTCACCGCCGCGGTGACAGACGAGGAGCTGCGCGGCTACCAGGACGAGATGGAGATGCCCGCCTCGTACGAAGCGCACATGAAGAAGAAGGTCACCTTCTACGCCTACTCGCCCGACGGGTTCTGCTGGGCCATGCACCCCGAGCCGATCATGCTGCACGCCGGCGACCCGCAAGTCATCATGGCTTTCGACGCGCAGTTGCAGCGCTACGTGGCCTACATGGGGATGATCTGCGACGGCCGCCGCTGCGTGGGGCGGTCGGAGACGGGCGACTTCCGCCACTGGCCGCTGCCCACCCCGGTGCTGGCTCTCGGCCCGGCGGACCCGCCGTATCTCGATCTCTTCACCCACGCCTATGCCGTCTACCCGGACAACCCCGGCGTGCGCGTCATGTTCCCCACCGTCTACGACCGCAGTTGCAACAACACCACCATCCGCATGGCGGTCAGCCGCGACGGGCGGCTGTGGCACTGGGTGCCCGGCCCACCGGTGCTGGTGCCCGGCGCGCCCACCGCCTTCGACGGCGGCTGCGTCTTCTCCAACGCCGGGCTGGTGCGCGGGGCCAACGGGCGGCTGGCGCTGCTCTACACCGGCTCGCAACTGCCGCACCGCTTCCCCAAGACCGGGCGCAACCTCTTCCAGATCGGCAGCGCGCAGTGGGAGCCCGACCGGCTGGCCGCGCTGGAGTCCCCCGAACGCGGCGAATTCTCCACCATCCGCCTGCGCCTGCGCGGCAACAAGATTCTGCTCAACGCCAACGTGGCCCGCGCCGGCGAACTGCGCGTGGAAGTGCGCGACGAGCAATACCGCCCCGTCGGCAACCGCACCTTCACCGAAGCCGACTCCCTCGTCGGCGACCACGACTGGACCCCCGTCACCTGGCTCGGCAACCCCGACCTCTCCCCCTGCCGCGATTCGGTGGTGTACTTACGCTTCCGGTTGCGCGCGGCGAAACTGTTTGGGGTGAAGGCGGGGGAGTGAAGAGCCGTGCCGCAGGAGCAGCCATCGATTCCAGAGGGTTCGGCTATTATTGCCAAGGTCGCCAGGATGCGACCCCGGGTAGGGTGTCGGAAAACAAATCCGCCGGCTGGACGCCGGCGGAATGGGGCAGGATGCTGGTCATGCCATATTCGATGGTGGCTGTCCTGACGCATCGGCGCACGACGCGGACACTCACCCCCGCCGGGGGACAACCTTCTCCCCCGTTATAAACGTCCCCACCGTCCATGGTCCGAGACCGGCGCTATTTACGCCGCGCACGCGCCAGTAGTAGTGCGTATTCGGCTTCAGGAAATCATAGCGCTGCTGCAAACCAATGACCATGGTTTCCCCGCCACCGCTGCGAAATTTGCTGTCGTCCGAGAAGACCACCATGTAATACGCGGCGCCGGGCGCGGCCTGCCAGGTAAAGAGGTGCGGCCCCCCTGGAATAGTGTTCCCCTCCCCGGGGTCACCCAATGTCGCACTGCCCGGCAGCTCGGTGGTCCCGGTGTTCGTCTGGTACATGCCGATATCGCTGAACGGACCAATGCCCCACTTGACCGCCTGTACGCGGATGTAGTAAGTGGTGTTGTTGAAGAGGGAGGGCAGGGTGAATTGCGTCGCCGGTGTGGTGACATGCACCGCATCACCATTGAAGATATTGCTATTCATGCTGGGCCGCTTGGAGAGATACAGCTCGTACCGCGTGGCGCCGGGCACTGCAGTCCAGGAAATGGTCGGCGTCGTCGTCGCTTTGCCGATCGGGAGCAGTGAAGGGGCCTCCGCCGGGACGCCGGTGGGCACGACATCAGTCGTCGTGAAGGAGCTAACAGGGGACCAGGCGCTCTCTTCGTCACGGGTCCTGCACTTCACCCGCCAGTAATACCGGGTGTTGAAGCGCAAATACGGGAAGTTCAAGCGCGTGACGGACGCCCAACCCGGCGTATCCGTGGTCTGGAACCCTTCATTGAAGGTCGTATTCCGCGCGATCTGCGCCAGATACCCAATGGCTCCGGGTACCTCCTGCCAACTGATCATGCCGCTAATCGCCACACCGGTGGCGCCGTCGCTCGGTTCAGTCAACACCGGTGCCTGCAGCGCGGCAGCCGCCGGCAGCAGTAAGCCTGTGAGTACGGTGAGCAGGATGAGCAACGTGATGCGTCGTGACATGGGGACACCTCCTGGAAAAGACGTTGTCCCCAGTATACACCATTAGCACTGGCTTGCAAGAGCGCCGGGCGGTGCAGCCTATTCCCCCGCCTCCGCCAAACACACCAGCACCAACCTCGCCTCCTCCGCATGCACCGTGCGCCTTCGGCGGGCGCCGCGGCGCAGGTTGCCGGTGGAGAGACCGAGTCGTTCGCTATTGCGGCACCGACGGCGGGGGCATCGTTCGTCCACCGTGCTCTGTATGTGCCGGTGCATCGCCGGCGGGCGCACTCGTCTGCTGCCGGGAGGGCGTGCGGAACGCGCTGGCGTCGAGGCGCGCGAAGCCGCGGAAGGGGTGGTCGAGCGCCTGCACGACGAAGAGCGCCATGAAGATCAGTAAGGTCAGGGCGACGGCTTTGAAGAGGTGCAGGCCGATCTTCTCCACACTGAACACCGCGGCAACGAAGACCGTCAGCCCGCCTCCGAAATAGAGCAGGGTCCAGAGGACGGCCGGCAAGTCGGTGCGCGCTGTGCGCAGGCGCGAGCGCCGTGCATCGTTGATCACCAGCAGGCGATCATAGAGGTGGTCGCGCGAGACCGTATCGATCCGGGCATCGTGCTGTAAGGCAAACAGATCCTTCCAGACCAGATCGAGCGCGTCGCGTCCCGCAGAATCGCGGGTACGCTCCTTCTTCGCCATATTGGGCCAGTCATGGTCGACCACGGCCACCGCGTAGGCCCGGCAATGCTCGCGGAATTGCGCGGGATACGGGTCCGGCAGCGCCTGGGCGATGCGCTGCACGTCCATCAGCGCGCTGGCTTCCTGATCGACCGTGTTGGAGGCAGCGTCATATTTCGTCCAGACCACGAACACCATGAAGGCCAGGATCACCGCATAAATGGCCGCCACCACCGCCAGATAAATCCCCTCAATATCATTGGTGCCTTCCTGAAAGCCATGCGGCAGCTTCACCCTGCGAAACACCATTACCAGCCCCAGCGTGGCCAGCAAAGGCAAACCAACTTTGAAGGCGGCATCTAAGAAAAGACTCCACATACACGTAAGCTCCTGGGGATATGTACGTACGGGGACAGGTTATCTATTTCCCAACACGGAGACCGAGTATGCATTTCCCTGTACGGGGGACAGCACACCATTCAGGGGCAGGCCAGCTATCTCCCGCGCGCCTTCTCCAAATGCACCAGCACCAACCCCCCCGACACCGTCTCCTCCGCATACACCGTATACCCCAGGCGGGCGTAGAGGCGCAGGTTGCCCTCGCTGCGGGCGCCGGTGAAGAGGGTGTAGCGGGGGGCGGTGGGGAAGGCGGCTTCGATGGCGTGCAGCAGGGCGGTGCCGATGCCGCGGCGCTGGTAGGCGGGGGACACGATCAGCCGGCCGATGGCGCAGGCGCCGTCCGCCTCCACCGCGCGCACCGACCCGACGAGGGCGTCCGCGCACACCGCCTTCAGGAAGGTCAGCCGCGCGAAATGCCCCGCCAGCGCCTCCGGCGTCTCCATGAGCGGCGCGATGGTGTAATCCTCATACAGCAGCGCCTCCTGCTGGTACGCCGCCTGTTGCAGCGCCCAGATAGCCGGCGCGTCCGCCACCGTCGCGCGGGTGATCTGCACTGTGTCGAGCATGCCCTCACTATACCGCGGGAACCATGGTGCCGGCAAGGCACCCCCGCGCCTTGACGGCCCCGCCCCCGTTTGCTAGGATGCCCCTGCCTGTCCGGCGCCGCGCGCCCGGCTGTGCAGCAGACGACCCTGTGACCAGGAGGTGCGTGTGGAGAAGAATATCCCGTATCGCGCCGGCACGGCGCTGACGCCGTATGCCCGGGAGCGGTGTACGCTCGACCTGTATTTGCCGGTGGGGAAGCCCGATGCCCCCGTGCTCGTCTGGTTCCACGGCGGTGGGCTGGAGGGCGGCACGAAAGAGGACGCCGGGCATCTGGCCACCTTCTTCGCGCGGCAAGGCATTGCGGTGGCGGCGGCCAACTACCGGCTGGCGCCCATGGTGGGCTACCCCGTCTTCAACGACGACGCCGCGGCGGCCATCGGGTGGGTGAAGGCCCACGTGGCCGGCTACGGTTTCACCCCGCGCGGCCTTTTCGTCGCAGGTCATTCCGCGGGGGGCTACCTCGCCGCCTACGTCGGCCTGGCCCCCGAGCTACTGGCCCAATACGGCATGAGCCTCGCCGACATCGCCGGGGTTATCCCCATCAGCGGCCAGATGTGCACCCATGCCGCCATCCGCGCCGCCCGCGGCATCCGCGATCCGCTCAACACGCCCGTCATCGACGAGGCCGCGCCGTGCTTCCACGTCCGCAAAGACGCGCCCCCCTTCCTCGTCCTCTGCGCCGACGACGACATGCCCTTGCGGGAGGACGAAAACCGCTTCTTTGTCGCCGCCCTCAAAAACACCGGCCATCCCCAGGTCGAGTTCCAGGTGATCGCCCACCGCACCCACACGTCGGTCGCCGAGAATATCCCCGCCGCCAACGACCCCACCGCCGCCGCCATCCTCGAATTCATCGCGCGGCATACCCCGCCGGCGCCTTGACGGCCCTGCTCCCGTTTGCTAGGATGCCCCTGATTCCCTACCGAAAGAGACATCCATGGCTATCGTGTCCGCCGACCGGCGTTCTATCCTCGTTCACGGGCAGCGCGAGCTGCTCATCTCCGGCGCGGTGCACTACCCGCGCAGCACCCCGGCGATGTGGCCGCGTCTCCTGCGCGAGAGCAAGGCGGCGGGGCTGAACTGCATCGAGACGTACGTCTTTTGGGAGGGCCACGAGCCGGAAGAGGGGCTGTACAACTTCACCGGCCGCTTCGACCTGGGCTACTTTCTCGACCTGTGCCGCGAGGAGGGCCTGTACGCCATCCTGCGCATCGGCCCCTACGTCTGCGCGGAGTGGAACTTCGGCGGGCTGGCGTGGTGGCTCATCCGCAAGGAGGGGCTGGTTACGCGCACCCACAATCCAGCCTTCATGGACGCGGTGAGCCGTTGGGTGCGCGTGTTGCTGGACCAGGTGGGCGACCGACAGATCACCCAGGGCGGCCCGATCATCCTGGCGCAGATGGAGAACGAATACGCCAACGTGGATAAGCGCTACGGCGACGCGGGCAAGGAGTACCTGGCGTGGATCACCCAGCTCGGGCGCGACGCGGGGCTGGAAGTGCCGCTCATCATGTGCGAGGGCGCGTCCGACGACACCATCGAGACGCTGAACGGCTTTTCGGTGTGGGACCGCGTGCGTCCGCTGGCGGAGCACCGGCCCTGGCAGCCCGCGTTGTGGACGGAGAACTGGCCGGGGTGGTACGACGTGTGGGCGCAACCCCACCACACCCGCCGCGCCGAGGAGATCGCCTACGAAGTGGCGCGCTTCTTCGCCGTGGGCGGCTCGGGCGTGAACTACTACATGTGGCACGGCGGCACCAACTTCGACCGCGACGCCATGTACCTGCAGACCACCAGCTACGACTTCACTGCGCCCCTCGATGAATATGGCCTGCCCAGCGCGAAGGCGCAGCACCTGGGCGCGCTGCATGCCTGCCTGCACGCCCACCGCGACATGCTGCTGACGGGCGAGCGCGGGGCGGCGGAGATCCTGACCCCCGGCGCGAAGGGCGACGAGACGGACAGCGTGGTGCGCTACCCGCTCACTCTGGGCGCCGCGCGCACCGATTTCCTGGTCAACGCCACCTTCGACCCGCAGGCGGTGACCCTCGATGGCACCGCGGTCACCCTGGCCCCGCGCGGCGTGGTGGTGCTCGACGACGGCGCGGTGGTCTACGAGAGCTGGGCGCTCCCCGCGACACCGATTGTGCGGGAGATGCTTCCCGCCGACGTGCCGCTGGCGTGGTCGACCCTCGCCGACCCGCTGCCGGGCACCGGGTCGGACGCGACCCGCGAGTTCCTGCCCGCGCTGCTGCCGCACAACATGCTCCTCGACACGTTGGACATGACCGACTTCGGCTGGTACCGCACGGTGGTGGAGAGCCCCGTCGCGCGCACCGCCCGCCTCACCACCCGCGCCGCCGACTTCCTCGCCGCCTGGGTGAACGGGCAATACGCCGGCGTGACGCCGGAGACGCTGCAGGAAGACCGTCCGCGGCGCGAGGACTTCGACGTGGCGCTGGACCTCCCCCTGCAGGTCGGCCGCAACGAGGTGTTGCTGCTGGTGACCGCGCTGGGGATGATCAAGGGCGACTGGATGATCGATGCCCCGCAGGTGGAGGAGCAGAAGGGCCTGCTCGCGCCCGTGTGCCTGGACGGCGTCGAACACGCCGGGCCGTGGGAGTTCTCCGCCGGCACCTGGGGCGAGCACGTAATGCTCTTCGACCCCGACGTGGCGACGCTGGCGCCGTGGGGTCCGCTCCCCGCCGACGGGCCGCTGCGCTGGTACCGGGCCACCTTCACGCTCACGCGGGAGCAGCTCGACGACCCGCGCCCGTGGGCGCTGGAGATCGGCGGGCTCTTCAAAGGCACCCTGTGGCTCAACGACTTCGGCATCGGCCGCTACTGGCAGCAGCCTTCCCCGGCACGGGAAGCGATCCCCGACAACCCGTGGCAGGTCGCCCACGTGCTGCTGGAAGGCGACGGACGACCCCCGCAGCATTACTACCACCTGCCCGCCGAGTGGCTGCACCCCGGCCCGAACACGCTGATTATTCTGGAAGAGCGCGGGGCGGAGCCGGGTGGGGCGGGGTTGGTGCGACGGGGGTAGGGAGAAGGTATCTGCTTATGCCTCATTACAGCCGAAGTATATTAACAATTGCATCCGCATGAATGTTGATGTATAGTATTAATGGTTGCCCACTTACTACCTTAAGGCACAATACACATCGTTGGCTGGAGGTTAATGATGGATACCACTACTAGCGAGCAAGTATGCCCATATTGTATGATGCCACTGCTTCCATCACAAAAAATTCTCCATTGCCCGCAGTGTAATACAGCACATCATCGAACTTGCTGGCAGGATAATAAAGGCTGTACACAGTCTGATTGTAAAGGACAGATACAAGAACGTACACAACCACAAGAAGTTCTAATCATTAAACCCATAACAAAAGCTTTTCGTCAAACGGCGATCATCAGTGGAATATTACTTGGCCTCATCGAGTTAATATTTCAGTTAGTATTGTACCATGGTATTTCAAGTTATAACGATTCATACAGGTCATTAACCGGTTATTCAATCCCAGTTGAGATTCCTGGGATGGTAATTTTAGCAATGCTTCATTCTACTTGCGTAGTTGTAATCTCATGCTTCATCTACTATTATCCACTACCATCAGGGATAATACTGATCATTTTAGGTTTTCTTTCGATTTATATTACTAGTCCGATTTTTTGTCTCTTGCTTATTTCTGTTGGTATACTGTCTATTGTCGGCTTTAGGGAAAGAAAAAATGAAATCAATGCAAAGACAACAGATGCTAACATAACGGTGAAACAATTAACAGACGATTTTGACTATTGTGATCGATGTGGTATATATGTAGATACTTTGTTTAGAATAACGCATAAAGGCATGTGTAATGATTGCTATTATATTTATAAACAGAGTAGAAAAGTGCATTAGTGGTCAATGTAGTATTTACTTGTGTATACTATTGTAATATTAACATGTAAAATACATAACCTGGGTATGCGGTTGACTCAGGTGGACACTATAGGTAGCGTCATGGCGCTCGGGCGAAAAGTCCGCGCATCCTACGTGAGGCTGGCTTTTGACCTTGTGATAGGTCGGAAATTGCCGCGATACGCGCTAGTACCGCAGAATATCATCGCGCGACAGTGTTTACGCTGAATTGAAGTGCAATATGGCACAACATTATACTGGTAGGGTGCACCTTATTCAACTGCATACCCAGGATAGATAATAATAATTAGAAGGTGGCTTCAGATATGTCCTTTCAACCCCCAATTCTCCTTGCCGTCACCGGCGCGACCGGCGCGATTTATGCGCGGGGGGTGTTGGCGCGGCTGCTCGAGCGCGAGGGCGCGGTGGGGCTCACGGCGTCGGTGCAGGGGCTGGCGGTGGCGCGGCTGGAACTGGGCGACGCCGCCGACCCGGTGACGGCGATACTCGGGCACCCCGATCCGCGTGTGACGTTTTATTCCCGCGACAGCTTCGATGGTCCCTTCGCCACCGGGTCGCAGCCGTGGCGGGCGATGATCATTGCGCCGTGCAGCATGGGCACGGTGGGGCGCCTCGCCGCGGGGATCTCTACCGACCTCATCACCCGCGCCGCCGATGTGGCGCTCAAGGAGCGCCGCCGGCTGGTGCTGGTGCCGCGCGAGACGCCCCTCAGCCTCATCCACCTGCGCAACCTGACTACGCTCGCCGAGGCCGGCGCCGTGATCCTCCCCCCTTCGCCGGGTTTCTACGAACACCCGCAGAGCATCGACGACCTGGTGGGGTTTGTGGTGGAGCGGATATTGGGGCAAGTGTAGTTTCGGAGGCGACCGAGGTCGCAGCTATTCGGCCATGCGGCCAGCCGCCCGCCTGCGCGGACGGGGGGTACGGAAATGGGTTTACAGTTATAGCGCGTCCCCCTGCGGGGACGCGACAGGTGGAAAATCGTAAACAACATCTTCATTATTCCCGTCCGCGTAGGCGGACGGTTGGCCGAATGGCCAAAGAGATGCGATTTCAATCGCCCGGTTCGTAGGGGTTGCCTGTCAGTTCTCTTAACCTCCCCTTATTCTCTCCCGCGCCCATATTTGTTATACTAACGATATGGCTGCTGAACTACCCCAGTTGATCGTCGCGCTGGACTACGCCGACGCCTTCGAGGCGTTGACGCTGGCACACCAGTTGCACACGCTGCGTCCCTGGATGAAGGTGGGGCTGGAGTTGCTGATGCACGCCGGGCCGCAAGTGGTCGCCGATCTGCGCGACCTGGGGCTGCCCGTCTTTCTCGACGGCAAATTTCACGATATCCCCAATACGGTGGGGGGCGCGGTGACCGGCGCGGTGCTCACCGGGGCGAATATGGTGAACGTGCACGCCGCCGGCGGGGTGCGCATGATGCGCGCCGCGCGCGAAGCGGCCACCGTGGCGGCCATGACGAACGCGCTGCCCCGCCCGCTGGTCATCGCCGTGACGGTGCTCACCAGCCTGTCGGCAGAGGAGCTGCGTGACGAGGTGGGCTACGCGCGCCCGCTGGAGGAGCAAGTGGTGGAGCTGGCGCAGCGCGCCCAGGAGGCGGGTCTGGACGGCGTGGTGGCCTCGGTGAACGAAGCCGCCGCCATCAAGGCTGCATGTGGGCCGGGCTTCAAGGTCGTGACGCCGGGCATCCGTCCCGCCGACGTGGCCGACGATCAGCGCCGCGTAGCCACCCCGCGCGCCGCCATTGCCGCCGGCGCCGATTTCCTGGTGGTGGGCCGCCCCATCACCCAGGCCGCCGACCCGCTGGCCGCCTGCGCCGCCATCATGGCGGAGATCGAGGAAGCGGCGGGCGGGTAAGGTGTACCGCCGGCGTCTCGCCGGCAATTATTGCATACCGAACCGCCGGCATTTTGCCGGCGGTTCGTGTTTATAGCAACGTGCCGGCAAGACGCCGGCGGTACATCCTCACTCGCATAGCGCCGATAAATCATCCATGCGGATGCCAATGTGGTGCAGGTGGTGGCACTGGTGGCTCACGAAGTGGGTGAGTAACGCGCTCAAGGTAAGGTTGCCGGTGGATTCGAGCACGCAGGGGCGCTGCCACTCCGTCGGAGTCAGGTTGTCGGTCGCCATCAGGATGTGAATGATCAGCCCCTGCCAGAGCTGGATCAGGTCCACCCAGTCCTGTTCGGCGTAAGCGTGGCGTGTCACGAGCTGCCGCTGATCGTAACCACTGAGGGTGGGCTGCTCGGTGAGCAGCGTGACAAGGATGCGCTGGTGATTGATACTCGCCGAGTCGCACAGGTGCCCCAACTCCTCCTTGCAGCACCATTTGTCCGGCGCCGGACGGCGTGAGGCTTGCGCATCCGTGATTAACGCGAGTCGCGACGGGGCCATGCTGTCCAGCGCGCGTAACACCCCAAGGCACGCCGGTAACAGTTCCGCGGTTGACATTACTTCCCTCCCTTCAACCGATCGCTACGACCAATTGCTCTCCCGCGTGCAGCGTGACGGGCTGGCTCAGCACGATGCCGTCGCCGTCTCGTGTCGCGGCGAGGGTTCCCGCCGGGCCGGTGACGTGCAACGCACCGTCGGGAAAGCCGGCGAGATCGAGGCGCGCCACCGGTTGCGCGCCTGCCCGCACTTCCAGCGTATAGACGCCCGCCCGCTGCGTGAAGCGTCCCCAGGCGACGCCGGTGGACCAGAAGGTGCGGTAGTCGTCGGCGTGCAGCTTGGGCGCAAAGCCCAGCCGCGCCTCGGGCAGGCTGCAGGTGAAGCCGTCCAGCGCCAGCTTCACCGACCAGGAGGCCATCGCCCGCGCGTAGTGGTGCCCGCACTCCACTTGATTCCAGGGATTGCGGTTAACGCCGGCGTAGCGCTCCGCGATGGCGCGCACCACCGTCAGGCCTTCCTCCACCCAGCCTTCGTAGATCAGGTGCGCCGCCACATGGTATTCGATGCCCGTCCAGACCTCGTCGGCGTAGACGAAGGGCAGCACCGGGCGGTTGCCGCGCGGCCAGGAGCAGAGGAGCAACCCGGCCTCGTCGTTGAGGGCGTAGACGCGCTGCACGTTGTCGAAGGCGCCGATGGGGTCGCGGAAGTTGTGCGTGAAGATCGCCTTCACCGCCGAGCGTACATGCGCGTCGTCGAGCAGATACCCCAGCCCCGCCACGTGCGCCGCCCACTGTCCGAGCAGTTGATCCGACAGGCAGCCCTCGCCGTACTGGTACTTCGGCTGCGCGGCGTCCAGCGCGGAGGTGTGCCCGCCCGGCGCCTGTTTGCACGCGCAGGTAGGGCCGCACGCCTCCGGGCTGCGCAGCACCTCCGGCACCGTCACTTCGGGGATCACGCGCACCTGCTGGATGTAGTACTCCCCGTTCCATAACTCGGCATCCACCTTCGCGCGCCCGCTGTCGTAGATGGCGCGGTACTCCGCCGCCTTCGCGTCGTCGCCCAGGTGGCGGGCGATGGCCTCCCCGGCGCGCAGCGCGCCCAGGTACATCGCCGTGCACATGGTGTTAGGGCCGAAGAACTCGATGTCGTAGGTGTTGTGCTGCTCCCCCTCCATCACGCCGTCCTTATCCGGGTCCCACAGCGAGTCGATGCTGCGCTTGACGGCGTCGGCGGCGTTGATGACCCCGGCGCCGGAGCCTTTGTCCATGCGCTCGGGGGTCATCGTCCACGCATACTCCAGCGCGCGCTGCACGGCGGGCCAGATTTCGCGTAAAAACGCGTCATCGCCGCTGAGTTGCCAGTCGCGGTACACCTGGATGATGGTGCCCATCTGCCCGTCGGCGCAGGGTTTGAAGTCGTTGAGCTTTTCCCCCGGCGGCAGGTGGGTGCGGAAGCCCATGTTGCCGCTTTCGCGCGTGTTGTGCAGGAATTCGGTGCGGCGCATGGTGCGTTCCAGCGTGGGGAAGAGGAAGGCCACCGCCTGCTCGTAGTTCCACACGTGGGTGCAGTTGCCGAAGCAGCACCCTTCTTTGTCGCCGCAGCCTTCCCAGCCGAAAAAGTTGCCGTCGGCGAGCAGGAAGCAGGTGGGCGAGCGCATGATGCTCGCCTGGGTGGTGATGGCCTCGGTGACCACCGCGGGCAGCGTGCTCTGGAAAACCGTCTCGCGCCAGCGTGAGGTTTCCGCCCACAGCCGGTCGCGCTCGCGCGTGGCGTAGCGCGCCACCTCCCAGGCGTCGGCGAACTGCGCGCCGGTGAAGGTGGGCAACGTGGTCTTGGGTACGTAGCCACCCCACGGATCGGCTTCCCACACGTTGGCCATGTGCGGGAAGTGCCAGGCCAGCGTCACCGGCAGCGTCACCGACCCGCCGGCGGGCACCACGGCGCGCAAGGCGAGGGAGGAGACATCTCCGCCGCCGGGCGTGGGCTCCGCGTCCCGCGTCGCCTGCAGGCGTCCCGTGGCGCGGAAGGTGTCCCAGAAGAGGTGGCAGCGGTCCCACCAGCCGCCGCGGTACCAGTGCGTCTGCACGTCGGTGGCGGCCCAGGTGGTGGTGAGCGCCATTGTGCCGGTGGCGGGAGCCTCCGGGTCGGCGCCGGGGTGGTTGAGCAGCACGCCCTGCAGGTTGCCCACCGCCTGATAGGCGTTCAAGGCACCGACACCGGTCGGTTTGCCGTCGGCGCCGGGGGCGGTGAAGGGGTTGCTCACGCTCGCGGCCAGGGAGATCTCCACCGGCGCGTCGGTCAGGTTGGTGAAGGTCCACGCGAAGAGGGCCACCGGCAGCGCGCTGTCCGCCACGTTGAGCGGGATGAAGGGGTTCCACGCGGTCAACTCCGCGCGTACGGGCATCTCGGGGTCGGAGAGGGTGAGCGTGGCGATGGGGTATTCGCCGCGGAAGGTTGCCTCCGCGAAGCGCCCCACGCCCTGCAATTGCGTCTGCGGCTCCCCGAAACCCTGGCGGTACGGCGGGGGCACCGCGCCTTCCAGGATCTTCGCCACCGGCGCCGCGCCCGCCGCGCGCGCCCACAGCGCGAAGAAGGTGAAGGGCAGCACGTTCCCCTTGTCCGGGTGGCCGAAGATCTCGAAGTCGCGCAGGTTGCCGCGTCCACCCAGCGAAATGGTGCCCGTTCCCAGCCCGCCCAGCGGAAAGGCGATCTCCGTCAGCGCCGGGCCGGTGAAGGTGCGTTGCGGGCCGGGAGCCGTGAGCTGCGGAAAGGAAGAGTGCTGAGCCGACATAGACGTTACCTCGTTGCCCTTGGTTTTCGCCTCCGTTGCCGCGCTTCCTGCCCGCCGCGCCCCGATAATTGTCGCGCCAACCATCCCCACCCGTGCGCGTAACGGGTGCCGCGGGCGAGAACAACAGGGGTGGGAGGATGCCATCATGCTCTGGACCATCGCACTTATCCTGTTCGTACTGTGGATGGTTGGCCTACTGGTGCACCTCGGCGGCGCGCTCATCCACCTGCTCCTCGTCGCCGCCGTCATCTTCTTCGCCGTCCACCTCGTCAACTCCCAACGGCGCGTCACATAGGAGGGATAAGGGGACGAAACCACAGATTGCACAGATTTTCACAGAATTGTTGGGCCGGGGTGGAAGGGCGACAACCGATCAGGTTGGTTCCTGGTCACTGTTTGGAACAGGGCGGGAGCCCGGCCCGCTCTTCTGCAGGGACGTGTGTCCGGCCTGCGACTCTATGCAGGGGCTGTCCCGTGGCGTTGGGAATCCTGCTACCCCACGGGACAGCCCCTGCTGAGGCGCGCATCCTGATTGCTCCCACATCACGCGCCTGCACCGCAACCGGCGTCGCTTGGACGGGACGCCACGGGACAGTCCCTGCAGAAGGGCGATCCCCGTTCTTTCTCCCTTACAATGTTTATCCGCTGTTGCACAAAAAATCCGGCGCCGGCGAATCATTCCGGGCGGGTGGGCGTCAAAGGGTTTGGTGAATACCACGTTGTCATCCACAATCGTACCGGAATCGGCGCCGTCGCGGGCGCAGGGGATCTGGCTCGTCACCGTGCAGGTGGTGGGCATCCTCGGCACAGCGACGGCGTTGCTGAGTGCCGGGAAACCGGAAAAACCCGTGCAGATGCTGCTCGCGCTGCTCTGTGCGGCCTTCGTCGCCCTCGCGGCGGTGCCGGCCTGGCGGCAATCGGCGCTGGCCGGGGTGCTGGGCGGGCTCACGCTGGCCACCGCGTGCTGGCTGGGCGCCAACGGGCACACCTATGAGATCACCTTTGCCAACGGCGACGTGTGGGATATCCCCTTTGCCGCCTTCGGCCTCGCCGGCGGCAGCTTCCTCCTCGCGCTGTGGGGCGTGCCGGTGATGCGCCGCGGGCCGCGACCGGTGGTCGGCTTCGGCGGTGCCGCGGTTATCGGCGCGCTCATCGTGAGCGCGCTGGCGCTGCTGCTCTTCCTCGGCCTCAACTATGTGCCCGTCATCGCCGCGCTGTATCCCAACGCCGTGGGGCTTTCGCAGCTCCTCGGGGTGGTCACGCCGGTGTGCATGTACGGCCTGGCACTGTGGCTGGGCGGCGCGGGGGTGCGCCCCGGCGCGCGCGTGGCGCTGCAGCCGCCCTTGCTGGCGGCGGCGATCGCCGTCGCGCTGATCTTCTGGCATGTGAAACGGTAACCCGATGGAATCCCTCGCCACGCTGCCACCCAAGACGAAGACCGACCCGCTGGACGCCACGCTGTTCGTGCTGGCCGTGGCGGCGCTGGCGCTGGCCCCCACGCAGCTCACCCTGAAGCATATCCACCCGGCGGAGGTGCTGTTGGGGCTGGCCGCGCTGGTGTGGCTGGTGCGCGCCATCAAGCTGCGCGACGTGAGCACCCTGCCCCCGCTGGTGCACTGGCTGGTAGTGGGCAGTCTGGCGCTGGGCGCCTTCACCATCGGCTCGCACCTGCACCACGAGGTGGCCAAAGAGGTCGTCAAGGCGGTCTTTTACCTGCTGGTGGCGGTGACCATCTTCCGCACCGTGCTCAACACCCCGCAGCGGCTGCGCATCGCGGTGATCGCTCTGCTCGCCGCCACCACGCTGGCGGTCGGCCTCGGCGTCGCGCAGCGGGTGCGGCTGTCGCACCACGGGGAGCCTGACCCGGCGAAGCGCATCGTCTTCAACCACCCGTCGAAAAAGGCTTACCTCACCGCGCAGACGCCGAATTACGTCAGTTCCACCTTCGCCACCTGGGCCGAGCACGGCTACTATCCCAGCCGCACGGCGTACGCCGGTTTCCTGGCGCTGGCGCTGCCCTTTGCGCTGGCGCTGCTCGCCGTACCGTCGCGCCGCCGGGGCTGGGCGGTGTGGCTGGGGGCGCTGCTCATCGGCGCGGCCTTCAGCGTGCTGGCGGGCTACGTGGCGCCGATCATTATCGTGGGCCTGCTCGTCACCGGCTTCGCGCTGGGGAAACGGCAGGGGGCGGTCACCGCGGTGGGCGTGCTCGGGTACCTGTTGCTCACCCTCCTCTCCGGCCACGCGCTGGGCGGGTACAACCGCCAGGAAATCCTGCGCGAGCCCTTCCGCGCGCGCATCTCGCAGGAGCAGGCGAACTTCAGCCTCGACTCCCCGGGCACGCGCCACCTGAAAAAGTTCTGGGGCGAACAGCAAGCCGCGGTGAACGTGATCGCCGCGCAACGGAAGGCGAAGACCGGAGACACCCGCCTCGACCAGACGCTTTTCGGCGTGGGCGCGGGCAACTATCAGGATAAGATCGGCCGGGCGTTCGACCTGCTCGGGGCCATCGATCACCAGCGGCTTGACCCCGACGCGCAGAGCGGCTACCTGCTCACCACGGTGGAAACCGGCCTGGTGGGGCTGGCGGCGCTGCTGGCGTTGCTCGGGGGGTATGTCGGCGCGGCGTGGCGGCTGGTGCGCGCGGGTCGGCGGGGCAACCCGTGGGCCGCGGCGCTCCTCGGCGCCGCCGTCGTGCTGGTGCTGCTCTTTTTCGTGACGAACCCCTTCGTGCGCGGCACCTACGTGCTGGTCGCCGCCCTCTTCGGGGCGCTGGGCAACAGTGCCACGCTGGCGGATGTGCCGCAGAGCGAGGAAGAGACGACGGCCTGAATAAGACAGTGGGTAATTTGATGGCATCCATGCGGATGTGGCTAGGATTGGTGGTGTTGATAATGGTCGGCACCCCATTGTGGGCCGCGCGACCGGTCTACCTCGTCTTCGAAGCTGAAGCGGTACAGGGGGTGACGGGCAAGGCCTTTGTCGTGCAAAAGAAGATCGAAGACCCTGCGGGTAAGACATCGGGCAACAAGGTGTTGGCGATCCCTCGTCAAGGTCAACCGGATGATCATATCAGGCCGGTAGCCGATAAGGTGGTTTACAACATCAGGGTGCCAAAATCAGGAACGTATTACTTGTGGGTGCGCGCCCGGTGGTCGAGCATGTATGAGAATAAGGTCGACCTGCGTATACAGGGATATGATAAGGGCGACCCCATCTGGATTCTCGGCAATGATGCCACCTGTCAAGCCCTGCATTGGGTGAGCCTGAACGAGCCGGGTAGCGACGACGTTCTGCGTCCGTTCAAGTTGACTGCGGGTGTGACCGCTATTACCGTCATTGCACGGGAAGGCGGCATTATGCTCGACCAGTTTCTGCTGACGACGGATAAATTTCGTAACCCTGCGGGTGCCCTGACCGACACGTCGGGCGCACTGGTGCAACCGCGGACGGCGCGGCACGTATTGAAGAGTAAGCGAAGGCGCAGTACGGTACCGACACGCCGCCACCGGCTGAAGCCCCCGATTGTATCGGGGCAGGCTCCGGCTGATCGACTCAAGCGCGTTCAAACGCGCTGACGGTGCCGGGTGGATAGATACACAGCCGGTTTCAACCGGCTTGAGCACGTCAGCCATCGGGTTCACCCGGTGGCGGGATTCGGGTTGCGATTGTCTATAGGGAGGCATACCATGAAACAGACCCTTCGGTGGGCCATGATGACGGCTGTAGTGGCGGCGCTGGCTGTTGGCGGCGCGAAGTTGCTGCCCGCGTTCGGCGCGCAGTTCGTGAATATCGTCTTCGAGGCTGAGGCGGTGACGAAGCTGTCCGGCAAGGCGTTCGAGGTGCAGAAGAAGACGGAGAACGCCAGCGGCAAGGTCGCCGGCAACAAGGTGCTGGCCATCCCGCACCTCACCGGCGGCGTGCATCCCCCGAAAGACCAGGTCATCTACAAGGTGAAGATTGCCAAGGCGGGCACCTACTACCTGTGGGCGCGCACCCAGTGGTCGAGCGGCTGCGAGAACAAGATCGACCTGCGCGTGCAGGGCTACGACACCGGCGACGCGATGTGGATTCTCGGCAACGACGCCACCTACCACACCCTGCACTGGGTGTGCCTCAACGAGCCGGGCAGCGACACCCCGCGCCGCATCAAGCTGGCCGCCGGCGTCACCGCCATCACCATTCAGGCCCGCGAAGGCGGCATTGCGCTGGATCAGTTCCTGCTCACCACCGATAAGGACAAGACGCCCGCCGGGTTCTACACCGACACCAAGGACGCGCTGGCGCCCGACGCGCCGAAGAAGTAACTCCCCCGCGCCTCTCCCGCACGGAAGGGGCACGGTCGGGGTTTATCCTGCTGCGCCCCTTCCACGCGGAGGGGGCACGGCCTAATATAGATCGGTTCGCGCTCTACCACCCGTTGCGCTCCCTCCGTCGAGGGAGCGAAGCGGGCGTAGGTCGTAAAGGAGTAGCTATGGTTCGCTGGCTCTGGGTGCTGTTGTGCGGTTTGGTCTTTGCGCCGGTATGGGCGGCGCCGGTCGATATTACGGACCTGTCCGCCACGCCGGATGCGCGCTACGACCTGTCGTGGGAGCTGCTGCCCGGGAACGGGACGCCGGCCTTCACGCTGGACGTCGAGCACGACGGCGGCAAGCCGGGCTACACGCTGCGCCTGGAGCAGGGGACGGTCACCTGGAAACAGGTGGGCGCCGCCGCGCCGTTGCCGCCGGTGAGCGCCGCGCTGCCGACCTCGGCCAACAGCCGCGTGCTGGTCACCCTCAAGCGCCGTCCGGAACAGGTGGCGCTGCTGGTCGACCACCGGCTGGTGCTCTGCGCGCCGGCGCCGGAGTTGGGCGGCGGGGGCGCGGCCTTCAGCCACATAGCGAACGCCCAGGTGGCCAACGCGCGCTACCGCAACGTGGACCGGCTGGCCTTCGGCGACGACTTCATGCGCCCGCTGGACGCCATCAACGCCAACAACGCCGCCGGGTGGAACGAAGACGCCACCTGGAAGGTCGCCTACTTCATGCGCGACTGGCCCGGCGATGCGAAGGACCCCAAAATGGCCGGGCTGCACAGCCCGTGGCTGCTCACCATCTTCAACCAGCTCAAAACCTCCACCAACGGCTTCTGGCTCATGTACCACGGCGTCGGCCCCTCCTGGGTGATCACCGACCCGAAGAAGGTCTACCCGAACTGGGACAGCTACTACGTGCAGGCGTCGATCCGCCCGGAATACGACAGCACCGTCGGCCTCATCGCCGCCTATCAGGACAATAAGAACTACCTGATCTTCCGCTGGAAGGGGCGCGACTACACGCCCGACGGCACCGCCAAACCGCACGCTGAACTGGTGGCGATGATCAACGGCACCCCGCACGTCCTCGGCACGGCGACGCGCGGCTTCGACCCCACCCAGTGGTACACGGTGCGCATCAACCTCGACTGGCAGCACGTGCAAGCGCTGGTGGACGGCGAAGTGCTCATCGAGGCGAAGAATCCCGGCACGGTGGAAGGGCGCATCGGCCTCTTCGCCGACACGGTGAAGACCCCGCGCCGCCCGCCGGTGGACGAAGTTACCGCTAATATGTACGCCGCCACGGATGACAAGGGCAACGTGACGAACGACGCCGCCGACGCGTTGCGCACCACCAGCATCGTCTACTTCGACGACGTGGTGGTCGGCGACCTGACCGCGGTGCCCGACCTGTTGCGCGGCGGGCAGTACGCCACCTCCGCCACCGGGCTGTGGAAGCCCGACGGCGACGTGCTCAACTGCACCGCGCCGGGGCACCTGGTGGCCGGGCCGGCCTCGTGGGAATTCGACGCGTCGGCGGATAAGACCGGCCTGTCGCACAACCGTTATACCGCGACCACCGACGTGCGCGTGCCCGAGAACGGCACGGCCGGGCTGATGATCGGCCTCAACGGCGCCGGCGACGGCTACGCGTGGGTGCTCACGCCGGACGGCCAGCGCCTGGCCCCCGTGACGGCGGGCAAGGTGACCGGGCCGGCGTACGACACCAGCGACGTGGGCCTCACCCCCGGCGAGTGGGCGCGCCTCTCCGTCACGGTGTCCGGGCCGTACGTCTCCTGCTACTTCAATAACCAGCGCATCCTGGAAGCTTGCGACCCCGCGCGGGTCGGCAGCCGCTGCGGCATCTTCGCCGATAAAAAGGGCGCCGCCTTCCGCGCGCTCTCGGTCACCGTGCCGCAAGAGCAGGACCTGCGCGTGCACTGGCACGAAGGCTTCGAGCTGGACAAGTGGCTCGTCACCTGGGCCAGCCCGGAAGCGGATTGGTATCCCACCTTCACCCCGCCGGCGGAAGTGACCCCCGGCGGACCGCCCTACGGCGGGTTGCCGCACGCGTCGATCGGCCCCGCGTCGCCGTATCCCACCGAGACCCCCGGCTTCTACTGGCACAAGGGTGGGCATTACGGCGACCTGCACGTGACGATCCCCGTCAGCGCCGCCACCCTCGACGGGCAGGTCGTGCACCTGGCGGCGGACTACGATAAGGCGGGCGGCTACCAGCTCAAGCTCTCCGCGGCGGGGGACGGCGGCGACGCCATCCTCACCCGCGCCGGGCAGGCCGTCGGCACCTATCACTTCAAACTTTCGCCGAACATGCACCTCGTCTTTGCGCGCATGGGCAGCTTCCTGGTGCTGGAAGCGCAGGAACTCGACCCGTCGGACACCGGGCCGGATGCGCCGGTGCAGCACGAGACGCTGGTCTTCGCCTGGCGCGACCGCAAGCCGCTGAAGGCGGAGATGGTCGGCTTCGAGGTCACCTCGCCCAAGCTCGGGGCGGCGCAGGTGCGCGTGGAGTCCCAACGCATCCAGGACACCTTCGAGACCGCCCCCACGCGCTGGCTCTCCGAGAGCGGCGTATGGGCGGTGATGAATCGCTACTCCTGCCAGCCGCAGTGGAACTGGTTCGGCGGCTTCGGCCCCAACACCCCCACGGTGTGGAATAAGAACCGGCTGGAGGGCGATCAGATCTTCGAAGTCTACATGGGCGTGAAGATGCAGTACGACAACATGCCCGAGGAGTACGCCCGCCGCTACCGCGACATGAACGTATCGATCTGCGCCGACGGCTCGCACCTGAACAGCGGCTACAGCGTGATCCGTGCCAGCCACCTGGGCAGCGCCACCCGCACGGTGACGCTGCTCATGCGCAAGGACGTGGTGGTGGCCTCCTCCACCGACCCGGCGCACCTGCTGCCCGTGCAGGGCCAGGGGCACCGCCAGTGGTTCTGCACGCGCATCGAGAAGCGCGGCGGCGACATCAAGGTCTTCCTCGACAACAAGTTGGCGCTGAAATACACCGACCCGCAGCCGCTGCCCGGCGGCTACGCGGCGATCTGGACGCTCAACAACGGCGTGATGGTGGGCCGCGTCAACGTGTCGGCGGAGCGCATGACGCTCGGGATGCCGCGCGCCGCCGCCCCGCTGGCGGTGCAGGAGCCGTTGAAGCCGCTGCCCGTGCCGAAGCTGACCGTCAATGACGCGCCGGTCCCGGTGGCGACCTTCGAATCCGGCCTGGACGGCTGGAAGGAGCGCGCGGGCTTCAGCGGCCGCCTGGTGCGCGAGCGCCTGCCGGAGGCCGCGCGCGGGACGAACACCGTGCTCAAAGTCATCAACACCTATCCCGCCGGCGACTGCAGCGTGGACGTGCTCTCCGCGCCCGTGGACCTGCACGCCACGCCGCTCTTCGACCTGGACTACTGCTTCGATGCCGGCGCGCTGGTGAACCTGTACGTGCAGAAGGACGACGTGTGGTATGAATTCCTCTTCACCGGCAAAGAGGCGCAGGAGGACAAGGTCTACACCGTGCCGGGCCGCCTGGCCGGCGCCGCGGATGGCCGCTGGCACCACCTGACCGCCGACCTGGGCGGGCTGCTCACCGCGGCGATCACCAAGAAGACGGGCAGTGCACCGGGGAATCTGCAGGTGTCGGCCATCGTCTTCGCCGACTGGAGTTCCAGCGCCGACGCACGCTACTTCGGCTTTGGCGTCAACAGCGGCGGCACGGTGCTGCGCTTCGACAACGCCGCCTTCCTGCCCGCGCTCACCGGCGCGACCACGGTGAAGTGGAGCGCCCCCGACGTGGCGATGACCGCCTGGCGCGTCGCCGTCGACACCGCCCCGGGCGGCGCCGCCGGCAAGGAGACCGCCGACACCAGCCTCGTGGTGCCGCCGTCCAAAGAGACGCGCTATCTGCATCTGCAGGGCAAAACCGCCGACGGCTGGAGCCCGGTGCTCACCGTCACGCTGCCCGCGCCGAAGTAGCGCGTCCCCCGTCGTTCCCACCCACGCCCCCGTGCGCGGCGCCAGCCGCCACGGGGGCGTATTCATTTGCCCAACCCCTGTGAAAGGTTGGCAAAGTATGGAACAAGATCCTTAGTGTTCCCATTTTCGCCCAATTTTGGCGCTTAACCGGGTCTTTGGTCGGCTGCATTGGCAATTTTAACCATATCTTAACCTTGTCGGCAGCGGGAGAACGGGCCCGTGGGGCGAAAGTAGAAACACCACCGCAATGGGGTCGGTCCGGCATGCGCAGCCACCGATGTCCCTCCCTGGCGGCAAGGCCATTCTGCATGAAAGGAGAGTGCGCATGGAGAATCCGGGCATACAGTCGGATATCGCCGAGTTGAAGTCAGCACGCAGCCAGTTAAAAGTCTGGCAAGGGGGTCTCGTAATCGTGCTGGCCGTGTTCCTCATCATCTGCGTGCTGGTACTGAAGAGCACCGTCGATCGGTTAATCGGGGGTGACGCGCAGCGGAAGGAACTCGCTTCGGCACTGGGCGTGGAAGTCCAGAAGACCGTCGTACCGAAAATCCAGGAAGTCGGCACCGAGGTCGTGAAGACCGTCGATTTCCAGGGGCAGATGAAGAAACTCAACGACGCGGCGCCCAAAGTGGGCGAAGTGGCCATGAAGGAAGCCGGCCAGTTGGCGACGGACCTGCCCGTGGACGGGCAGAAGATTCTGGACGACAAGTTCAAAGCCGCGCTGGAACGGCAGAGCGACGCGCTGAAGAAGGAATTCCCGGGCATCACCGATGAGCAGCTCAAGGACCTGATGTCCAACCTGACCGTCGAAGCGACGGATCAGATCTTCAGCGTCACCAACACGCTGTTCAGCAAGCACGTCGACGCCATGAACGACATTATGGCCGACACCGAGAAGATCCGTTCCTCCGAAGGCGAGGGCGCCAATAGCGAAAACCTGCCGACGTGGGACGTAGCCTTCCTGATTATGGATATCATGCACAACGATATGGCGCAGGCAAACGCGGAGATGAAGGCCGCCACGACGCCGCCGGTGATTAAGCCGACGACGAAGGCGACCCCGAAATCCGGAAAGGGGAAGAAGTAACCATGGCTGACGAAACCACTACCCTGACCGCCGAAGCGTTCGTCAAGCAGGAGCTGGACGAGACACGCAAACAACTGCGCAACACGCAGATCATCGGCTCCATCATCGTGCTCGCACTGGGCATTTACGTGGGCGTCATCACGGCGACCTTCGTCAACTACCTGCAGCCGGAATCCGCGGTGAAGATGGCCTCCGGCTTCATCACCGGACAGATCGACGACAACAAGGACGCGGTGCTCGCGCAGCTCAAGTCCACCGTCGACTCCACCGTGGAGAGCGTCCCCGAATTGGCGAAGACGCAAATCCCGGCGTATCGCACCAAGGTCGAGACGGCGTTCAAAGAGCAGCTCACCAAGACGCTGGATGACAACAGCAGCAAGCTCGACGCGAGCCTGGCGAAGTATCTGGAAGACAACAAGGACAAGCTCCATGCGCTGATGGACACCGCGAAGGATCCGCAGGCGCTGAAGTCCGTCGGGCCGACCCTGCAGACGGAAATCCAGGGCATCCTGGACATGGCTCCGGAAGACGGCGGCAAGAGCATCAACGAGCAGATCCTCGAATCGCAGAAGATGTTCACCGAAGTCCGCGACCAGATCCGCAAGCTGGCACAGAACCAGAACCTGACGGACGTCGAGAAGAAGGAACGCCGGGCCATGGCGATCATCGCCGACACGGTGGCCGAAGCCGGCATCCCGCAGGTGAAGCTGCCGCAGCTCGGTGCTGATGACGCGCCTGATGCCGCCGCTACTACCGACACGACGGCGCCCGCCAAGCCCGCGGCTCCCAAAACCGCGGCGCCCAAGCCGGCCGCCCCCGCCAAACCCGCGACCCACTAAGCGCGGACGCGGCTAAGCACAGCGAAAACCCGGCCCTCGGGCCGGGTTTTCGTGCGTCTGGGCCCTTTCAATTTTGGATTTCCGATTTTGGATTTTGATTGGGGGACGACCGGGCGAGAGGCCGTAAGGCGCGGTCGGCGCTGATTCCGTGAAATCAATCACTAAATGGTGGGGGGTAGCCCTTGTGGCTTGTTTGGAAATCCGGTATAATACCTCGGTTTTGTGTGTGTGCGGCCGGGCGCTGTGCCGCCGAGTAGCACCGCACGGATGGTGAACCTTTTCACAAGTGGGGATGCCGTGGACGAGCGCGTGCGGCCGTTGGCGGAGACGGAAGCGGCCTGGGTGCCGCAATATTTCGGCGACGACTATCTGCGGCTGTACCAGTTCCCCGCGGAGCGCACCGACCCGGAGGTCGCCTTTCTGCGCGACGTGCTCGGGCAGGTGGCGCCCGGCGGGCGGGTGCTCGATCTGGCGTGCGGGCAGGGACGCCACGCGGTGCCGCTGGCACAGGCGGGGTTCCGGGTGACGGGCCTCGATTACCAGGCCAACCTGCTGCGGGCCGCGGCGGCGCAGGCGCGCGCGTTGGACGTGCCGCTGGGGCTGGTGCGCGGGGACATGCGCCGGTTGCCCTTCGACGGGGCGTTCGACGCGGTGATCTGCATCTTCACCGCCTTCGGGTACTTCGCCGATGCGGAGAACGCGCGCATCCTGCACGAGGTGGCGCGCGCATTGCGCCCGGGCGGGTGGTTCGTGCTCGACGTCGCGAATCGCGACGCGCTGATCCGCCACGCGCAGGAGCGCACCTGGAAGGAGCTGGCCGACGGGACGCGCGTCACCAGCGCCTGGACGTGGGACGTGGCCGCGGGCCGCTACACCCACCGCCAATGGATGCGCGGCACGGATGGCCGCGAGACGGCGCTCACGCATAGCGTGCGCGTCTACACGAGCACCGAATTGACCGCGCTGCTGGAAGCAGCCGGCTTTCGGGTGGAGCGCCGCCACGGCGGCTTTCGCGGCGAAGCACTGACGCTGGACGCGCCGCGGTTGATCACGCTTGCACAACGCGCGTAAATCCGGGACCGCCTTGCGGACCCGTTGCCTAGCACAAAGGAGTACACCGTGCCTCTCGTATCCAGTAAAGACGTCCTGTTGAAAGCCCGCGCGGAAGGCTACGCCGTCGGCGCCTTCAACCTGAACAACATGGAAATGGCGCAGGCCATCGTCCAGGCCGCCGAAGAAGAGCAGTCGCCGGTCATCATCCAGGCCAGCCAGGGTGCCATCAAGTACGCCGGGCTGGAGATGATCTGCGCCATGGCGCGCGTGCTGGCCGATGCGTCCAGCGTGCCCGTCGTGCTGCACCTCGACCACGGCACCGATTACAAGCAGAACGTGAAGTGCCTGCGCGCCGGCTTCACCTCGCTTATGTTCGACGGCCACGAGCTGCCGTTGGAGCAGAACATTGCCATGACCGCCAAAATCGTGGACATCGCCCACTCGGTGGGCCTGCCCGTCGAAGCGGAAATCGGCTCCGTGCTCACCATCGAAGGCTTGCTCTCCGACGCCGAGATGGCCGAAATCCGCGCGCTGGAAGTGCCCAAGCAGTTCGAAATCCTGCGCAAGAAGATCGGCCCCAGGGTAGAGGCGCACATCGCGAGGCCGGAAGAAGCCAAGCGTTTCGTCGACGAGACGGGCGTGGACTTCCTGGCCGCCGCCGTCGGCTCCGTGCACGGCCTGTGGCTGGACATCTGGCCCCTGCGCGTCGATCGCCTCAAAGAGATCTACGACGCCGTGCAGATCCCCATCGTCAGCCATGGCTCCTCCGGCGTGCTCATCTCCAAGGCACACGCCGAGGCCAAGGGCGTGGAGCTGCTGCCCGGTGAAGGCTCGCTGAAGGACGCCATCAAGGTCGGCTACACGAAGATCAACGTGGCCACCGCGCTGAGCATGGAGTTCAACCGCGCCATGCTGGAAGCCGCCGCCAAGCGCCCGGGCGAGAAGGATCCGCGCAAGCTGCTCGATCCCGCCCGCAAGGCCGTCGTCGCCAAGACGAAGGAATACATCAGACTCTTCGAAAGCAACGGCAAGGGCGGCGGGGCCACCTGCGCCGCGAAGGGCGAGGTGGCTGGCAGCCAGGAAATCAAACGCGGCGAAGAGTAACCGCTGAGGGGTGGGGTGCAAGCCCCACCCCCCTTTCCGTACCCGACGCCGCGCGGCGCCGGAACCCAGTAGGACATACACGATGAAGCGCATTGCCGTTCTCACCAGCGGGGGGGACTCCCCGGGCATGAATGCCGCCATCCGCGCCGTTGTGCGCACCGGCATCAACCAGGGCGTCGAGGTTATCGGCGTCCGCCAGGGCTATCAAGGCCTGGTGGACGGGCTGTTCACCTTCATGGACGCCGGCTCGGTGTCCGGCATCATCAACCGCGGCGGCACCATCCTGCACAGCGCGCGCAGCATGGACTATAAGACGCCGGAGGGCTTCCAGAAGGCCGTGGATAACCTGCACGCGGCCGGCATCGACGGGCTGGTGGTCATCGGCGGCAACGGGTCGCAGCGTGGGAACTACGAGCTGCACACGAAGGCCGACTTCCCCGTTATCGGGGTGGCCAGCACCATCGACAACGACCTCTACGGCTCCGACTATACCATCGGCTTCGACACCGCGGTGAACACCGCGCTGGAGAGCGTCGACCGCCTGCGCGACACCGCTACCTCCCACGACCGCATCTTCATCATCGAGGTGATGGGGCGCTCGCGCGGGTTTGTGGCGCTGCACGTGGGCATTGCCGGCGGCGCCGAGGTGGTGCTGCTCCCCGAGATGACCTGGAAGCTGGACGAGGTGGTGAACACGCTGGAAGCGGGCTACAAGCGCGGGAAGAAGAGTTACGTCATCGTGGTGGCGGAAGGCGCCGCCCACGGGGAGACGCTGGCCAAACAAGTCGAGGCGGCCACCGGGTTCGAGACCCGCGCCACCGTACTCGGCCACGTGCAGCGCGGCGGAACCCCCACGGCCGCCGACCGCGTGCTGGCCAGCCAACTCGGCGGTTTTGCCGTACGCCACCTGCTCAACGGCAAACGCGGGGTGCTGGTCGGCGAGCAGAACCACGCCATCACCACCACGCCCCTGGAAGAAGTTTGGTCGAAGGATAAGCCCCTCGATCCCGAGCAGCTCGAACTCGTGACCGTCTTGGGGGCATAACCCCGCGAGAGGCGCAACGCGCGTTTCACAGGGATAACCGCCGGCACCGCAACAGCCGACGGCGGAGTTTACCGGGCGCATCGTGCGCCCCCGTTGCACCCGGGGAGGCATCCGGCCCCCCACGCTGATGGCGTCGCACAACGCCGCAGACCGACACCTTAGGAGGTATCACAACCATGTTGCCGCACCGGAAGAAAGCCCAATCTCGGACAAGCCGGACGTTGAAGACCGCACTGCTGGCCGTTCTGGCCCTGGCGCTCGCCGTCTTCATCTTCGTCGGCCCGCGCCTGTTTGCCCAGGCACCCCCCGCCACTACGAATACGACCGTCACGACCGACACCGCGACTCCGGCCCCGCCGGCCGCGATTACGCCCAGTGACCCGGTCATCGCCCCCACGACCACCGCGACGGCGCCCGCCCATGAAGGCGGCGAAGCCATCAAGCTGCCGTGGGGCGACGAAGCCCGGCTTCCCCTCTTCATCGTGCTGGCCGCCGCGGCGCTCGCGTTGCTGATGGGCATCTTCTGGTTGAAGAAGACCCTCGCCGTCGATCCGGGCAGCGAGCGCATGCAGGGTGTGGCCGCCGCCGTACAGGAAGGCGCCATGGCCTACCTGTCGCGCCAGGTCAAGACGATGATACCATTGGTGATTGTGATCGCCCTTGGTCTCTTCCTGCTGTACTTGAACCAGTACAAGACCATTGACCCGGCGAACGCGATGACACTGGCCATCGGCGTCGCCGTCGCCTTCATCATGGGCGTCGCCGCTTCGTACGCCGCCGGCTATGTCGGCATGGGCGTCGCGGTGCGCGGCAACGTCCGCGTGGCTAACGCGGCCTTGAGCAGCTTCAAAGTCGCGCTCGAAACCGCCTTCCAGGCGGGCGCGGTGTCCGGTATGTTCACCGTCGGCCTCGGCCTCCTCGGCGCGACGATCACCTTCTTCATCTTCCAGGCGAACGCCATGTTCGTGCTGGTGGGCTTCGGCTTCGGTGGCTCCCTGGCGGCGCTCTTTATGCGCGTCGGCGGTGGCATCTTCACCAAGGCCGCGGACGTGGGCGCCGACCTGGTGGGTAAGGTCGAGGCCGGTATCCCCGAAGACGACCCGCGCAACGCCGCCACCATCGCCGACAACGTGGGCGACAACGTGGGCGACTGCGCCGGGATGGCCGCGGACGTGTTCGAGTCCTATGAAGTGACCCTCGTGGCCGCTATCATCCTCGCCGCTGCCGTGGGCGGCGCGCTGCAGGCCGGTGGCTTCGGGTTGCTGCTGGGCGCCGGAAGCTACACCGCCGTCTTCACGCTGAAGCTCGTCATTTACGCGCTCCTCGTACGCGCCGTCGGCGTCGTCGCCTCCATCGTCGGCATCTTCGCCGTGCAAGGCAAGGACGACCCGAACATGAACCCGATGACCCCGATCAATATCGGCCAGTACGTCTCCATCACCGTGGCCGGCATCGGGTTCTTCATCGTCTCCTATGCCGTCTTCGCGACGGGCATGTTCGGCGCGCTGCCGGCCATCCCCGCCGGCGCCGACGCGAAGCTCTCCGACCTGGCGAGCAACTTCTGGTGGCTCGCCTTCGTGGCCACCGCCATCGGCATCGTGCTGACCTTCGTCATCGCGAAGCTGACCGAATACTTCACCGCCGACGACAAGAAGCCGGTGACGGAAATCGCCACCGCCGCCAAGACCGGTCCGGCCACGCTGATCCTCTCCGGGTTGGCGGAAGGGCTGGAGTCCTCCGTGTGGGGCGTGTTGGCCATCGCGGTGACGATCTACGTCGCGTACAGCATCTTCCCGAACCCGGCCATGGCGGCCTACGCCATCGCCCTCGCCGGCCTCGGCCTGCTGGCCACCACCGGCTACGTGCTGGCGATGGACACCTACGGCCCGATCTCCGACAACGCCAACGGCATCTTCGAGATGTCCGGCGCGTTGAAGAACGCCGACGGCTCCGAGAACAAGGCCGCCCATAACGTGGTGGCGCGCCTCGACATGGTGGGCAACACCACCAAGGCGCTCACCAAGGGCTTCGCCATCGCCACCGCGGTCATCGCCGCCGTGGCCCTGTACCGCTCCTTCCTGGACACCGTCGGCGGCGCCCAATTGGCCAAGCACATCCTGGCCCCGAACGGCCAGGCGGAAATTCTGGTCAACAACATCCAGGTGAACCTGCCGGTCGTCTTCGTCGGCCTGCTCATCGGTGGCGCGGTACCGTTCCTCTTCTCCAGCTTCGCCATCCGCGCCGTCTCGCGCGCGGCCATGCAGCTCGTTGAAGAAGTCCGCCGCCAGTTCCGCACCATCCCGGGCATCTGGGAATACACCGGCGTCGGCGAAAAGGGCAAGCCGGACTACGCCCGCTGCGTGGCCATCTCCACCGCCGCCGCGCAGAAGGAACTCCTCGGCCCCGGCCTGCTGGCCGTCTTCTCCCCGATGCTCGTCGGCTTCTGGCTTGGCGCGTATGCGTTGGGTGGCTTCCTGGCGGGCGCCATCCTGGTCGGGCAACTCATGGCGGTGTTCATGAGCAATACCGGCGGCGCGTGGGACAATGCCAAGAAGAAGATCGAAGATGGCTTCCTCGGCGGCAAGGGCTCGGAAGCCCATAAGGCCGGCGTCATCGGCGACACCGTCGGCGACCCGTTGAAGGACACCGCCGGCCCGGCGCTGAACCCGATGATCAAGGTGATGAACCTGGTCGCCGTGCTCATCGCCCCCGCCACCGTGCAATTGCAGGATAGCTCGTACAAGTGGGTCGCCGCCGGCCTCGCGCTGGTCATCCTCATCATCGCGGTGATGCTGTCCAAGCGTGGTGGCGTCGAGCCCAGCGAGAGCGAATCCGCCGCAGTGAGCCAGTAATCACGTCGGCTCACGGGTAAACAAACACGGCCCCGCGCCAGGATGGCGCGGGGCCGTGGGGTTTGGTGGGCTTGTCTGTCAGCGTGCCCTCACCCCCCCGACCCCCTCTCCCAGAGGGATGAGGGGGAGGAGAGGGTGGTTCTGCGCGAGAGCGCAGAACGATCGACCTATCCCGTCGCCCGCATCCCCTCGTCGAGAACGATCAAATAGTTTTGTACGGGCATGTAGTTCGTGAGCGAGTTGCCGGTGCCGAGAGCCCAGGAGGCGCCGTCGGCGCGGCAGGCGTCGATTTTGCGCCGGGTGTAGGCGCGCAGCGTGGCTTCGTCGGCGCGGCAGATGATATCCACGTCCAGCCCGCCCAGCGGGGTGATGCGCCGCCCGTACTGCCGCTGGAACTCCTCCACGGGCAGGATTACGTCCTCGAAGGAGTGCTTCGCGTCGATATGGCAGTCGTCGATCAGGTCGTCGTACACCTGCGCCAGATTGCCGCAGGAGTGCAGGATAAACGGCTTGCCCGCCGCGTGGGCCGTCGCCGCCATGCGCGTGTAGGTGGGGAAGACGTATGCGCGCAACAACGCCGGCGGCAGGAAGGTGGCCGTTTTGAAGCCCAGGTCGTCCCCCTGGCGCAGCGCGCCCACCGCGTCCATGCTCGCGATGCGGCGCAGCGCGGCCACGTGCAGGTCGCCGATTCGCCCGAAGACGCGCGCCACCAGCTCCGGCTCGTCGGCCAGCGCGTAGGCCATGCCCACTGTCCCGAGCATATACGACGCCCATTCGTACGGCCCGGCGCACACCCCGCCGACGATCTTCACCCCCGCCGGAAGCAGCCCCGCAACGATTTCGAAGGGGCGGAAGTCCAGCGGCGCCTCCTCCGACGGCCACGGGTAGGCGTCGAAATCCGCCATGGTGCGGAAGACCACCTTCGCCTCGCTCTCCTCGCTGAGGCCGCCGTGGCCGCTGGGGAGCGGGTAGAAGGGCGGGATCTCCATCGGTACGCAGTCATAGCCCATCCCGAGCCAGAAATCGACGTAAATCCGCCAGTACCCGTCGTCGGCGGGGGACATGCGGTCAAAGGGCGTGCCGGTGCGCGCGGCGATGAAGCCGGGGCTGGCGATGTGCTCGTAAAAGGGCAGGTAGGCCGGCGTGCCCGTGCGGCGCAGCACGGTGAGGAACTGCGAAAAGTCGACCTCGCGCGTCAAACGGGTGGTGATCTCCATGGGGTGCCTCCGTACGACTTACCTTCGGCGCACAGGGGCGGATTCCTCGCGGCGGGGGGGACGTGTCCGCCGCCATTTCGTCGTTGCCGGGCATTTTTGCCGCAACCTATTGACCGCTGCGGGTAGAGATGATAAAAGTAATGAGCAACCATCGTATCGATGGCCACCATACCGGTAGCGAGAAAGGGGATATGGATGTACCGACGCTATCTCAAGGGAATTTTAGTCGGGGTGCTGGCACTGGCGCTGTTGTGCCCGATGCTGGCCCTGGCGCGCGGCGGCGGCGGAGGCGGCGGCCATAGTGGCGGCTTCGGCGGCGGGCGCTCCTCCGGCGGCTGGGGCGGCGGCAGTTCGTCATCCGGCTGGGGCGGCAGCAGCTCCTCGGGGTGGGGCGGCAGCCGGTCGAGTTCCGGCTCCTCGGGCTGGGGCGGCGGATCGAGCAGCAGTTCCTCGGGCTGGGGCAGTAGTCGTTCCACCGGGACGCGCACCACGTCGCCCGCCGATCGGGCACTGGCCGACCGCGCGCGCTCCCAAGGCACTTCATATACCAACCGCGCCGACGCGGTGAGCAGCTTCAAAACGCGCTACGGCAGCCAATACACCTCGCACTACGCCAGTGAGCCGAGTGCGCGTCCGTCATACATCCCGCAGAGCTACACCGTGTCCGGGCGCAGCTATACGGTCATCTACAACCGCGGCTACGGCGGCTACGGCTACTACGGCCCCACCGGCGCATGGATGTTCTACGATGCCATGGCCGACGCGGCGATGTGCAACATGCTCATGCGCCAACAGGGTTACTATTACGGCGGGGGGTACGGCTACGGGTACGGCCCACCCATGCATAGCTATTTCGGCGACATCATCGGGATTCTGTTCATCGTGCTCTTCATCGTCATCATCGTGGCGGTGATCCGCTCGCGCCGCGGCGTGGTGGTGACGGAAACCAGCTACGGCTTCCCGGGCGACTCGGTGACGGTGGTGGAGGAGACGTACTACGAACCCACCCCGGCGTACAGCGCGCCGCCGCCGCCCACGTATGGTTCGGTGCATACGCCGCACGCGGCCGCGGGGCCGTCCAACGCGCAGGCGTCGCCGCTGCTGGACAAGTGGAACCACGTGACGCCGGGGGCGGTAATCACCCTCTCCGACGCGCAGGCGTACCAGGACTCCATCGACGAGGGCCGCGGCCCGGTGGCGCGCGACTACACGGTGATCGAAGTACGCACCATCGAAGAAGAGCACGGCTACGGCGTGTGGAAGCTCTTCCGCCTGCAGGAAGTGAAGCAGATCATCTGGTTCATGGCGAAGATTTCCGAGGGCCAGGAGCAGATGCGCTGCTTCTTCGAGCTGGCCGAGTCGGATTTCAAGCCCGGCAACCGCCGCGAACAGGTGAACAACGGCAACCTGTGGCTCTTCCAGGAGCCCGGCGACCCGTCGCACTTCGCCTACCAGGACCTGCGCTTCACCACGGAGATCGAAGGCCCGCCGGAAGACGGCAAGCCGGCCCCGCTCTACACCATCAAGGGGCAGGATGCGCTCAACGGCGCCATGTGGACGGTGCTGCAGGACGGCAGCAAGCGCGGGCCGGTCTTCGTCACCATCGTTGAATACGAAGCGCCGGACGGTACCACGTCGAACCCCGAGCTGCTGCTGCTGGAGATCAACGGCGTGGGCATCGCCCCGGGCGAGCACGACAACCCGGACGGCGGCATCATCACCCTCATGCAGGGCAACAACCTCCTCGACTCCGAGGTGGTGGTGATGCCGGTGGCGGGACAATAACAGCACGCCATGCCACACGCAACCGCGCCCCCGCGGGTCTCCCGCGGGGGCGCGTCGCGTTGGTTATGCTTGCTCTCGAATCAGCACCTTCTCCTGCGTCACCTGGTCGGGGGTCCAGTCGGGGTGCAGGTGGAGCAGGGTGGTGTCCAGGCTGGTGGCGCCGCTGTTGAGCAGCGTCTGCTCGATCTGCGCCAACTCCAGGTCGCCGTTGGGCAGGCCGTCGTTCCAGTCGATCTCCGGCGCCAGCGGCGTGTAGCGCGCGCCGTGCTGCACCTCCAGCAGTTGCGCCAGGTAGAGCGCCTTGCTGAGGGCGACGCCGAAGTAGACGCGCTTGCGGGCGATCTTCGCCAGCGTGCGCAGCAGGCGGTACTTCAGCGCGCGGCCGCTCTCCGCCACGCCGTACTTCTCCAGTCCGAACATCGCCGGCGCCGTCTCGCTGGTGAGCATGATGAGGTCGAGCAGCTTGTCGATCTCGCCGAAGGCCGCCGACAGGTGCGCGTCCCAGGTCAGGTACTCCGGGCGCGGGCGCGTGTGCGGATCGAAGGGGATCACCTCCAGGTCCTCCAGCGCCACCGTACCGTCGGGGCGGATGTAGTCCTGCGGCACGGCCAGGCGCGGCGAGGCGTGCTTGCGCAGCACCTCCGACACCTGCGACAGCCGCTCGTTGAGCGCCATGAAGAGGCTCTCCAACCCCACGTAGTCGGAATACCCCCAGAAGGTGCTGCCCGTGCGATAGTTGGGGATGTGCAGGATGGGGATCTCCGGCAGGCCGGTCTCTTCCTCCTCCGGCGGCGCGTCGGCGCCGTAGAGCAGCGACAGCGGCGCGCGCCCGACGAGTTTGTAGTCGGCCCCGTCCACCTTGTCCAGCCGGTGGCGCACCACGCCGGGTTCGTGCACCTCGCGGCGCAGATAGAGCGCGTCGCCGTGCGGGCGCAACCACGCCAGCGTCACCCGACGCACCGTGCGCTGATCGTCCGGGTCGCGCTCGGGCAGGTAAAGCGCGGCGGGCACCTCGTCGATGCGCGCGCCGCCGTCCGTCCAGCGCACCTTCAGCACGGCGTCGCCGCGGAAGCTCGCCCCCAGCGCCGCCTCATACCCCACCATGCGCAGGTGCGTGTCGTGCGCGATGCGCAACGCCGCCGCCTGGGCGTCCGTCTCCGCCGCCGTGATGCGCGGCGATTCCCCGAAGAGGATGTCCGCGCACGTCTTGCTGATCAGCCCCGCCATGTTGCAGATCATGTAGCGCTGCAGCCGCCGCGCACTCGGCGTCGGCAGGTTGAACGCCTCCAGATGCCGCCCGTCGAACAACTGCTCGTAGCGCCGGTACTCCCCCCACCGCCGGGCGTCCTCCGGCGTATACCACAGCTCACCGCCACTCGTCATCGCCCACCTCCCATGTTAGCATAGCAAACGTATGTTCACTATAGCAGGAAAACGGATGTTTGTCAATTGAGGTGCCGGCGCTGTGTATCAGGCCGTTCCACGCCTCCCGGTGCGGTCCCCCTCCCCGACCCTCCCCACGGGAGAATTTCGCGGCGCGCCACGCGAAGCACGCCGCGCGGCGTGCCTTCTCCGGCACCGCCCAACCGGGCGCGCCCCGCGTGTTCCTCTTGCCACTCGCCCGCGGTTGTGCTACACTACCGTGGTACTGAAGGCCGGACGTGTTCGCAACGAGTGGGGTTTTCCCCACTCGTTGTCTACTAAAGGAGAGGTTGGATGCACATCGACTTCGTGGCAGCTTTGCGGGAGATCGAAAAAGAAAAGGACATCCCGCTTGAAATACTGGGACAAATTATCGAGGACGCGTTGGTGTCCGCCTATCGCAAGCATTTCGGCGCCGCGGGCGAAATCCATGTCGAGATCGACTGGGACGACTCCCGCGCGGCCGTCTATACGCGCAAGCAGGTGGTAGAGACCGTCGAAAACCAGCACCTGGAGATGAGCATCGACGAAGCGCGCAAGCTGGACGACGGCATCGCCGTGGGCGAAGTGCTGGACATCGAAGTGACCCCCGAAGACTTCGGCCGCATCGCCGCGCAGACGGCGAAACAGGTGGTGGTGCAGCGCATCCGCGAAGCCGAGCGCGACATCCTGTTCGACGAATTCAATGACCGCGCGGGCGAGATCGTCACCGGCGCGGTGGCGCGCCGCGACGGGCGCACCGTGTATATTGCCCTCGGGAAGATCGAAGGCGTGCTGCCGGTATCCGAGCAGATGCCCACCGACCACTACCGCACCGGCGAGCGCTTGAAGCTCTTCATCGTCGAGGTGAAGAAGACGACCAAGACGCCGCACGTGCTGGTGTCGCGCTCCCACCCGGGGCTGCTGCGGAAACTGTTCGAGCTGGAAGTGCCGGAGATCGCCGAAGGCGTGGTGGAAATCAAATCCGTCGCCCGCGAAGCCGGCTTTCGCTCCAAGGTCGCCGTGGCGAGCAAGCAGGAGAACGTGGACCCCGTCGGGGCCTGCGTCGGGCATCGCGGCAGCCGCGTGCAGGCCGTGGTGGACGAGCTGCGCGGCGAGAAGATCGACATCGTACGCTGGAGCGACGATAGCAGTCGCTATCTCGCCAGCGGCCTCTCCCCGGCGCGCATCAGCGAAGTGCGGCTGGACGAGGAGAACCGCTCCGCCACGGTGATCGTCCCCGACAGCCAGCAGTCGCTGGCCATCGGCAAAGAAGGTCAAAACGTGCGGCTGGCCGCCCGTCTGACCGGCTGGCGCATCGATATCCGCAGCGAATCGCAAATGCGCGAAATCGATGCCATCGAGCAGCCGGAATTCGAAGGCGAGTAAACCGTACGCAATGATATACGGATACGTTGTAGACACGAGCGATTCATGGTAGACTACACCGTTGGGAATACGCGTCCACAGCGGACGTGCGTGGGATGCCGCGTGCGGCGCCCGCAACCCGCCTTGCTGCGGGTGGCACGGCGACCCGATGGCACGGTCTGTCTCGACACCGACGGGCGCGGCCCGGGGCGCGGGGCATACCTCTGCCCCGACACGGCCTGCGTGGCCCAGGCGGAACGCCGGCGTGCCTTCAATCGCGCACTGCGCGGCGAAGTGCACGCGTCGATATACGAAGTGTTGCGGCGACGCATCGCCGCAGGGGAAGATCGGCAATCGTGAGACTGCTCTGCAGTCTGAGTTGGCAAGGAGGTGGCCTGTTTGGCCAAGGTACATTTTTTTAAGCTGGCGCAGGAGCTGAAGGAAAACCCGAATATCCTGTTGAAGAAGCTCGCCGCGGGGGGGATTAAGGTCATGTCCTCGTCCTCCACCATCGACGAAGCACAAGCCCAGCAGATCCGCGAATTCTGTCAGCACCATGCGTCGACCATTCGGACCGACGTAGAGCCTGAACTCACCTCCGAGCCCGAAGTCACCGTTCCCCAGGAAGCCGCCCCCGCGCCGGTCGTCGTCCCCGAGGTCGCCCCTCCCGCTGCACCGGCTCCGCCGGCGCCGCCGGCGGCCCCGGTCGCGCCGCCCCCGACGCCCGAGCTGCCCCCGGCCACGCGGAAGATCGTCCTCACGCAGGGCGGCGGGAAATCCGTGCAGCGCGCCGACGCCAAGCCTGGTGCGCCGCCGCCGCCACCCGGCGATAAGACGCGCAAACCCGGCGGCCGCCCCAACCTGCTCATCACCGAGAATGATGGCGGGTTGAGCGCCGACCAGGACTTCGGTATCGTCAAAGCCGCCGGCGTCGTGCCGCTGCCGGCCCCCATACAGCGCCCCCGTCCTCCCATGGGGGGCCAGGGTGGGCCGCCGCGTCCGGGCGGTCGTCCCGGCGAAGGACGCCCCATGCAGGGCGGTCCCGGCGGGCCGCGCCCGGGTGGCCCGCGTCCGCCCATGGGCGGCGCACCGGCCGCACCGGATGCCACCGGCGCCAAGGGTCCGGCCAAGGGTGGCCCCCCGCGTCCCGGCGACGCCAAAAAGAAGCAAAAGCGCACCGTCTTTTCCGATAAGGACAAGGGGCCGAACCGGCTGGCGCCGGCGCGCGGGTCGCAATACACCTCCACGGTGATTCGCTCCCGCCGCAAACGCCGCGGTGAAGCCAAGTCGGGCGGCGGCGGCGGCGATGCCTACGTGTTGGAAGAGCCGGTCATCATCACCGGACCCATCACTGTGCATGAACTCGCCGAGATGGCGCACGTCACCCCGGCGCAGATCATCTCGCAACTCATCGGCATGGGCGTGCTCGCGACCATCAACCAGATGATCGAGCCGGAACAGGCCGTTACCGCGCTGGAGAAGCTCGATATCGAAGCGCACTTCGGCAGCGATCTGGCGGAGCAGGCCTCGTGGCGCCTCACGGCGACCACCACCGGCGGCGCGACCACCGGCACGCTGCGCCCGCCCGTGGTGACGATCCTCGGCCACGTCGACCATGGGAAAACCACCCTGCTCGACTCGATCCGCAATACCCACGTCACCGCGCAGGAGTTCGGCGGCATCACGCAGCATATCGGCGCCTACCAGGTGGAGATCAAGGGCCAGAAGATCACCTTCCTCGACACCCCGGGCCACGCGGCGTTCACCGCCATGCGCGCTCGCGGCGCCAACCTGACGGACATCGCCATCCTGGTGGTGGCCGCCGACGACGGCGTGCAACCGCAGACCATCGAAGCCATCGACCACGCGCGGGCCGCCAAGGTGCCGATCATCGTGGCGATCAACAAGGTCGACCTGCCCGATGCCCAACCGGAAATCGTGAAACAGGCGCTCTCCGGCTACGGGCTGGTCTCGGAAGACTACGGCGGCGACGTTATCATGGTGCCGCTCTCCGCGAAGAAGGGGCTCAACATCGAGCAACTGCTCGAGATGATCCTCCTCGTCTCCGAAGTGCAGGAACTGCGCGCCGAAGCCGACAAGCCCGGCCGCGGCGCCGTGGTCGAGTCGAAACTGGACAAGCAGGTCGGCCCGATGGCCACCATGCTGGTGCAGGAAGGCACGCTGAAGGTCGGCGACGCGCTCATCGTGGGCATGGTGTCCGGTAAGATCCGCGCCATGACCGACGACAAGGGCCGTCCGATCAAGGAAGCCGGCCCCTCCACGCCGGTGGTCATCACCGGGTTAGCCGAAGTGCCGGTCGCCGGCGACCTGTTCGAGTCCGTCGACGACGAGCGCAAAGCGCGCGAAATCGCCGAGATGCGCCAGCAGAAGGCCCGTGTCGAGCGCCTGCAGACCCACATCAGCCTGCAGAACCTCAGCAGCATGGTCGCCTCCGGCATCGTGCAGGACCTGAACATCATCGTCAAGAGCGACGTGGCGGGTTCCATCGAAGCCATCTCGCAGGCACTCAGCCAGGTGACGCAGAACGAGATTCGCGTTAACATCATCCACGCGGGCGTGGGCGATATTACCGAGTCTGACGTGCTGCTGGCCTCCGCCTCCAACGCGATCATCGTGGGCTTCCACGTGCATATCGAGGCGCTGGCCCGCTCCATCGCCGAAGAGACGGGCATCGACGTCCGCCTGTACCAGGTCATCTACGACCTGGTCGACGACGTGGAAAAGGCCATGGTCGGCATGCTCGCGCCGATCTTCGAAGAGGTCGTCCTCGGCCATGCCGAAGTACGCGCCGTCTTCAAGCTCACCCGCGCGGGCACCATCGCCGGCAGCTACATCAAGGACGGTCTGGTGCGCCGCGGCGCCAAGGTGCGTATCCTGCGCGGCGGCGAGAAGATCCTGGAAAGCACTCTGGACTCCCTCAAGCACCTCAAAGACGACGTGCGCGAGATGGCCCAGGGCTTCGAGTGCGGCATCGGCGTCGACAACTTCAACGCGTGGCACGAAGGCGACATCATCGAAGCCTACGTGATCAAAGAGCTGCGCCGCGAAACGCTGTGATCCGCGTCCCGCAACACCAAACGCCCCCGGCCATTGGCCGGGGGCGTTTTTTTGCCGTCCGACCGCGCGGGGTTCCCGGCGGGCGCGCTTTCCAGTACAATGGCGCTAGCTTATGGGGGAATGCCTATGTGTCTGGCGATTCCGATGCGGGTGACGGCGGTGGACGGCGCGACGGCGACGGTGGAGCAGGAGGGCGTGTCGCATGACGTGCGCGTGGACTTCGTGCCCGAGGTGCGCGTGGGCGACTACGTGCTGGTGCATGCCGGGATGGCGATCGAGTGCGTGGACGCCGAAGACGCCGCCGAGACGCTGCGCCTGATGCGCGAGATGGCCGATGCGGTACGTTGACGAGTTTCGCGACGCCGCCCTCGCGCAGGCGCTCGCCGCGCGCATCGCCGCGCGGGCCGACCGCCCGCTGACCTTCATGGAGATCTGCGGCACCCACACCATGGCCATCGCGCGCCACGGCCTCAAGGCGCTGTTGCCCCCTCACGTGCGCCTCATCTCCGGCCCCGGCTGCCCGGTGTGCGTCACCCCGCAGGCGGAGATCGACCGCTTCATCGCGCTGGGACGCGAACCCGACGTCATCCTCACCTCCTTCGGCGATATGCTCCGCGTACCGGGGCGCGACGGCACGCTGGAGACGGCGCGGGCACGCGGCGCCGACGTGCGCGTGGTCTACGCCCCCCTCGACGCCGTGGCGTTGGCGGCGGCGCACCCCGACCGGCGGGTGGTCTTCTGCGGCGTAGGCTTTGAAACCACCGCCCCGGCCACCGCGCTGGCGGTGCGCGAGGCGGCGCGGCGCGGGGTGACGAACTTCTTCCTCCTCTGCGCGCACAAAACGCTGCCCCGGGCGCTGGCCGCCCTCTCCGCCGACCCCGCCCTCGCCCTGCACGGCTACCTCTGCCCCGGCCACGTGAGCGTCATCACCGGCACGGGCATCTACGCGCCCATCGCGCGCGACTTCCATCTGCCTTGCGTGGTCGCCGGCTTCGAGCCGCTGGATATATTGCAGGCGGTGTATCAGCTCGTCGCGCAGGCGGTGGAGGGCCGGGCGGAGGTGGAGATTCAGTACGCCCGCGCGGTGACCCGCGACGGCAACCCGGCGGCGCGCGCCTGCCTGGAGGAAGTCTTCGCACCGGCGGACGCGGTGTGGCGCGGGCTGGGCGTCATCCCCGGCAGCGGGCTGCGCATCCGCGCGGTCTACGCCGCCCACGACGCCGCGCAGTTTCTGCCCCTGGCGGGCGATCCGGCGCCGGAACCGGCGGGGTGCGCGTGCGGGCGCATTCTGCGCGGTCAGTGCGCCCCCGCCGACTGCGCGCATTTCGGCGCCGCCTGCAACCCCGCCTACCCGCTGGGGCCGTGCATGGTCTCCAGCGAGGGGGCGTGCGCGGCGGCATACCGCTATGAACGGGGGGCTGTCCATGTCTGACGACATAATTCTGCTCGCCCACGGCGCGGGGGGCGCGCTGAGCGCCGCGCTGTTGCACGACGTCTTTTTGCCGCACTTCGCCAACCCCACGCTGACGGCGCTGGGCGATGCGGCGGTGCTGGCGAGCGCCGGGCGGCTGGCCTTCACCACGGACAGCTTCGTGGTCGACCCGCTGGAGTTCCCCGGCGGCGACATCGGCACGCTGGCGGTGTGCGGCACGGTGAACGACCTGGCCGCCGCCGGCGCCGTGCCGCTGGCCCTCAGCGCCGCGTTCATATTGGAGGAAGGCCTGCCCATCGCGCTGCTCACGCGCCTCGTCGCCTCCATGGCGGCTACCGCGGCGGCGGCGGGCGTGCCTATCGTGACCGGCGACACCAAAGTGGTGGCACGCGGCGCGGCGGATAAACTGTTCATCACCACGGCGGGCATCGGCACACTGCCCGACGGTCCGGCCCCCGCGCCGCATCGCGCCGCCCCCGGCGACGCCGTCCTCGTGAGCGGCACGCTGGGCGACCACGGGATGACCATCCTCACCTGCCGCGAGGGGCTGACCTTCGGCTCCGCCTTGCGCAGCGACTGCGCCCCGCTCAACGGCATGGTCGCCGCGCTGCGTGCCGTCGTGCCCGACGTGCACGTGCTACGCGACCCCACGCGCGGCGGCCTCGCGGCGGTGCTCAACGAGCTGGCGGCGCAGTCGGGGGTGTGCATCGAGGTGGAGGAGACGGCGATCCCCGTACGCGGCGACGTGCGCGTGGCCTGCGAGCTACTCGGACTCGACCCGCTGCACGTGGCGAACGAGGGGAAGATGGTGATTATCCTGCCCGCGGTTGACGCCGACGCCGCCCTCGCCACCCTGCGCGCCCACCCGCGCGGCGCGGAGGCCGCCATCATCGGGCGCGTCACCGCCGCCCCCGCGGGCCGCGTGCACCTGCGCACCGCCCTCGGCGCCGTGCGCATCCTCGATGTCCCCGCGGGCGACCTGCTCCCCCGCATTTGTTGATTTGCGACCGGGGCATCGTCAGCTTGACATGCCCCGTGGCGATATTCTCGACATCGGTAGTCACTCTTCTATCTCCTCACGCCGAACTTCTCTTTCCTCCCCCCGTAGACAAAGCAGCGCCTCGCCTTGTACACTGATGCAACCGGATGGTCGTTCGTCGGGGAGGGCTATGGAGTCTCGTGCGACATTATGGTCGTTGCTCGTCTATCTGGCTGTGGTCGTGGTGCTCGCGGCGGGGATGCTGGTCGTCTCCTGGCTGCTCGGGGAGCGCCACCGCGAGGCGGCCACCGACACGCCGTATGAATCCGGCATGTTGCCCACCGGCTCGGCACGGTTGAAGTTCCCGGCGGATTTCTACCTCATCGCCATGTTCTTCGTTATTTTCGACCTGGAGTCCGTCTTCGTCTTCGCGTGGGCCATCGCCATGCACCAACTCGGCTGGGCGGGCTACGCGGAGATGCTCGTCTTCGTGGGCGTGCTCCTCGCCGGGCTGGCGTATCTCTGGCGGGTGGGCGCGCTGGACTGGGGCCCTGAACGCCTGCGGCGGAGGCGCTGCTGATGCCACATTTGCTGACCACCCCCGACGCGCCGGATCCGCTGCACCGCCCGTTTCTCCTCGGGCGGCTGGAGGAGCTGGCCGCCTGGGGCCGCCGCAACTCCCTGTGGCCCTTCGGCTTCGGCCTCTCCTGCTGCTTCGTGGAGATGGCCACCGCCCTCACCAGCAAATACGACCTGGCGCGCTTCGGGGCGGAGGTGATCCGCTCCTCTCCGCGCGAGGCGGATGTCATCGTTATCGCCGGCACCGTCTTTGCGAAGATGGCCCCGGTGGTGCTGCAACTTTACGAGCAGATGATGGCGCCGCGCTGGGTGATCAGCATGGGCTCGTGCGCCAACTCCGGCGGCATGTATGACATCTACAGCGTGGTGCAGGGGGTGGACAGCTTCCTGCCGGTAGACGTCTACATTCAGGGTTGCCCCCCCAGCCCCGACGCCTTCATGCACGGCATACAGCTCCTGTCCGCCGCGGTGGGCGCCGAACACCGCCCGCTGAGCTGGACCATCGGCCCGCAAGGCGTCTACCTCCCCGCGATGCCCGTGCAGCGTGACGCGAAACGGGAGGCGCGGCGGGCGCAGGGGGAGTTGCCGTCGCCGGAGTGACACGATTGCGGGAGTGAAAAATGGGGACTGGCTCGTATTTTCCAGTTTTCGTGTATGAGAAACAGAATCGGTCGCGGAAAATGCGTGCCTGTCCCCATTTTTCACGACGGATTACTCCGACTATCGTACCTGGCGTTCTGCCACCGGCTTTAGCCGGTGGTAAGGGACAGCTACGGTAGTAGTATTATCGACGCGGAAAAGTCGGGACAGCCACCACTTTTCCACCTCGGGGTGCGGAAGTTTTAAGCGGGTTGCGGAAAAGTGGTGGCAGTCCCGACTTTTCCGGCTGAATTTACATTATGACCGACGTTTCCGACATCATACAGCGGCTGCGCTGGCGGTTCCCTGACGTGGAGCTGACGGAGCAGGCGACGGCGGACGAGGTGCCCACGGTGTGGGTCGGGGTCGAGCACGTCCGGGCGGTGCTCGCCGCGGCGCGGACGGAGTGCCCGCTCGAAACGCTGTACGACCTCACCGCCATCGACGAGCGCGCGCGGGTCCACCGCGCCGGACAGCCGGCGAGCGACTTCACCGTCGTCTACCACCTGCTCTCCACCACGTGCAACCATGAGCTGCGGCTGAAGGTCGCGCTGCACGGCGAGGAGCCCACGCTGCCCTCGGTGATCGACCTGTGGGCCGGCGCCGATTGGTACGAACGCGAACTGTGGGACATGTTCGGCATTACGGTGATGGGCCACCCGCGGCTGGAGCGCATCCTGCTCCCGTCGTGGTGGGAAGGCCACCCGTTGCGCAAGGAGTATGCCGCGCGCGCCACCGAACGCCCGCCCTTCGTGATGAACGACACCGTGCGGGCGGCGCAGGAGCAGGCGCTGCACTTCGACCCCGCCACCCTCGGCTGGGCGCGCCACACGGAGGAATTCGACTACATGTTCCTCAACGTAGGGCCGCACCACCCGAGCACCCACGGTGTCTTCCGCGTGGTGCTGCAGCTCGACGGCCAGGAGATCCACGACGCGGTGTGCGAAATCGGCTTCCACCACCGCGGCGCCGAGAAGATGGGCGAGCGGCAGAGCTGGCACACCTACATCCCCTACACCGACCGCGTGGACTACCTGCAGGGGGTGATGAACAACTTCCCCTACGTCCTGGCGGTGGAGCGGCTGGCAGGCATCGACGTGCCCGACCGCGCCAAGGTGATTCGCATCCTGCTGGCGGAACTCTTCCGCGTCATCAGCCATCTGGTCTTTCTCGGCACCTTCGCGCAGGACCTGGGCATGATGTCGCCGGTCTTTTACCTCTTCACCGACCGCGAGCGCGCCTTCGAGATCGTCGAGTCCGTCACCGGCGCGCGTATGCACCCGGGCTTCTTCCGCATCGGCGGGGTGGCGATGGATCTGCCCGGCGGCTGGGAAGCCCAGGTGCGCGACTTCATCGCCTACATGGAGAAGCGCCTCGGGGAGATCGAGTCCACCGTCCTCGCGAATAAAATCTTCCGCCTGCGTACGGAGGGGATCGGCGTGCTGGTCTCCGAGGTGGCGCTGGCGTGGGGTGTCACCGGGCCGATGCTGCGCGCCTCCGGCGTGCCGTGGGACCTGCGCAAAGCGCGCCCCTACGGCGGCTACGAGCAGTTCGACTTCGACGTGCCCACGGGCTGCAACGGCGACTGTTTCGACCGCGCGCAGGTGCATGTGGCGGAGATGCGCCAGAGCCTGCGCATCATGGCGCAGTGCCTGCGGGTGATGCCCGGCGGCTCGGTGAAGGCCGACCATCCGCTCACCACGCCGCCGCCGCGCGAACGGATGCTGCACGACATCGAGACGCTGATCGACCACTTCCTGAACGTGAGCTGGGGGCCGGTGATCCCGGCGGGCGAGGCGAGCGTCGCGGTCGAGGCGACGAAGGGGAATAACAGCTACTATCTGATCAGCGACGGCAACACCATGTCCTACCGCACGCGCATCCGCACGCCGTCCTTCGCCCACCTGCAACTCGTCCCCCTCCTCGCCCGCGGCCTGACCATCAGCGACCTGGTCGCCGTGCTGGGCAGCATCGACTTCGTGCTGGCGGACGTGGATAGGTGATGGGAGACGAGAAACCACAGATTGCACAGATTTGCACAGAGAATTGGGCCGGCATGGAAGGACGAAGACAGATCAGGTTTGGTATTGGTCACTCAGAAGAAAACCGCAAAGACGCAAAGGACGCAAAGGAGACCGCAAAGATATTTTTTAGACTTCGCACTGAGAAGGTTGCATGCGGCCACGGCGAACCGCTCCGACCCGACTCTCTTCTCTTTGCGCGTTCTTTGTGTTCTTTGCGTCTTTGCGGTTTTCTTCCGGGAATTGGGGGGGCGAAGCGCCCCTGGACGGCAATTTGGAAAGGGTTAACACACCGGTATGCTCACCGAGCACGAGCAACACGAGATACGGGCGCAGATGGCGCTGTACGAGCAGCCGGCGGCGGTGGTGCCGGAGGCGCTGAAGCTGGTGCAGGCGCGGCGCGGGTGGGTGGCGGACGAGGACGTGCGCGATGTGGCCGCGTTTCTCGGCGTCTCGACGGCGGAGGTGGAGAGCATCGCCACCTTCTACTCGCTCATCTACCGGCGGCCCGTGGGGCGGCACGTCATTCTGCTCTGCGACAGCGTGAGCTGCTGGATCATGGGCTTCCGCGACCTGCGCGCGCACCTGACCGCGCGGCTGGGCATCGGCATGGGGGAGACCACCCCCGACGGGCGCTACACGCTATTCCCCGCCGTCTGCCTGGGCGCCTGCGAGCTGGCCCCGGCGATGCTGGTGGACGGCATATTGCACGGCAACCTGACGCCGGAACGGATCGACGAGATATTGGCAGGCTATGAATAATATCTTCCTCCTTCCCTGTAGGGAAGGAGGATCGAGGGGGTTAGGTCTCGCATGACCGACCGACCGTTGACAGCGTTGATAAAACCCGAGCGCGCGCCACTCTCCCTGGCGGAGTACGAACACGCCGGGGGGTATGCGGGGCTGCGCCGTGCGTTGACGCTGACGCCGGCGGAGGTGACGACGGAGGTGACCAAGTCCACCCTGCGCGGGCGCGGCGGGGCGGGCTTTCCCACCGGCAACAAGTGGAGCCTGGTGCCGGCAGTCGACGGGCGGAAGTACGTGGTGGTGAACGCCGACGAGATGGAGCCGGGCACCATGAAGGACCGCCTGCTGCTGGAAGGCAATCCGCATCAGACGGTGGAAGGCGCCATCATCACCGCCTATGCGGTCGGGGCGCAGACGGCCTATATCTTCCTGCGCTGGGGTTATCAACTGGCCGAGGCACGCGTGGCGCAGGCCATCGCCGATGCCTATGCCGCGGGCTACCTGGGCGAGCGTATCCTGGGCACGGATTTCTCGTTGCAGCTCTATCTGCATATGAGCGCCGGGCGCTACATGTGCGGCGAGGAGACGGCGCTGCTCAACGCGCTGGAAGGCAAGCGCGCTAACCCGCGCAGCAAACCGCCCTTTCCGCCGGTGAGCGGCCTCTTCGGTCGGCCCACCATCGTGAACAACGCGGAGACGGTGAGCAACGTGCCGCATATCCTGCGCAACGGGTGGGAATGGTTCACCAAATTGAGTTCCGGCGCGGACGGCGGCACCAAGCTGTTCGGCGCCAGCGGGCGGGTGCGTACGCCCGGCGTGTGGGAGCGGCCCATGGGCACCCCGCTGCGCGAAATCTTTGCCGACTGCGCGGGGGGCATGGCGCCGGGCTACGCCTTCCGCGCGCTGCTCCCCGGCGGGGCGTCCACCGGCTTTCTCACCGAAGACGCCTTCGACACGCCGTTGGACTTCACGAGCGTGGAAAAGGCGGGCAGCCGCCTGGGTACGGGCACGATGATCGTGCTCGACGATAAAACCTGTCCCGTGGGGATGCAGTATAGCCTGCAGCGCTTCTTTGCGCGGGAGAGTTGCGGGTGGTGCACCCCCTGCCGCGAAGGCCTGCCCTGGGTGGCGCGCACCCTGGAGGCGCTGGAAGCGGGCGACGGCGAGGCGCGCGACCTGGACGTGCTCGACGCCCACGTCCACGGACTGGCGATGGGCAACACCTTCTGCGCGCTGGCCCCCGGCGCCATGGCCCCGCTGGAGAGCGCGCTGAAACTCTTCCGCGCGGATTTCGAGCGGCATATCAGCGAGAAGCGGTGTCCGTGGACGTAAAAAGGGAACGATAAGTAAGCATTCCAGTCTGGAAGAGGGCGAGAGCCCCGCTAAATTTCGTTGGAGTATCCTTTTGGCAACGATTTACATCGACAACGAGCCATACACAGTGGAACCGAACGGGCGCAACCTGCTGGAGGTGTGCCTGTCGCTCGGGCTCGACTTGCCCTACTTCTGCTGGCATCCGGCGTTGAAGTCGGTGGGGGCGTGTCGGCAGTGCGCGGTGATCCTCTTCCGCGACGAAAACGACACCCGCGGCCGCCTCACGATGGCCTGCATGACCGCCGCGCGCGACGGGATGCGCCTCTCCCTTACTGACCCGCGCGCCGTGGCCTTCCGCGCGAGCATCATCGAGTGGCTCATGGTCAATCACCCGCATGACTGCCCGGTGTGCGACGAGGGCGGCGAGTGCCACCTGCAGGACATGACGGTGATGACCGGCCACGTGCGGCGCGACTACCGCTTCGACAAGCGCACGCACCGCAATCAGAACCTCGGTCCGCTGGTGAATCACGAGATGAACCGCTGCATCGCCTGCTACCGCTGCGTGCGCTACTACCGCGACTACGCGGGCGGCCGCGACCTGCAGGCGCTGGGCTGGCACGACCACGTCTACTTCGGACGCATGGAGGACGGCACGCTGGAGAGCCCGTTCAGCGGGAATCTGGTGGAGGTGTGTCCCACCGGCGTCTTCACCGATAAAACGCTGGGCCGTCACTACACGCGCAAGTGGGATTTGCAGACGGCGCCGTCGCTCTGCGTGCACTGCGGCGTGGGGTGCAACACGATGCCCGGCGAGCGCTACGGCTTGCTGCGCCGCGTGCAAAACCGCTTCCACCACGAGATCAACGGGTACTTCCTCTGCGACCGCGGGCGCTACGGGTACGAATTCGTGAACGACGCCGCTCGCCCGCGCGTTGCCGCCGACCCCGACACCGTGCGTGGCTGGCTGTCGGAAGGCCGCGTGGCCGGCGCCGGGTCGCCGCGCGCCTCGCTGGAGGCCAATGCCGCCCTGCGCGCGTTAGTCGGCGCGGAGAACTTCTACGCCGGCGTCGCCCCCGCCGAACACGCACTGGTGGCGCTAATGCGCGCGCTGTTGGAAGTCCACCCCACCCCGCCGCCGTCGCTGCGCGAGGTGGAGGAGGCCGACGCGGTGCTGCTGCTCGGGGAAGACCCCACCCACACAACGCCACGGCTGGCATTGGCGTTGCGCCAGGCGGCACTGCGCCCGCCGATGGCCGCGGCCGGCGCCACACTGAAGATTCCCCCCTTCGACGATGCCGCGCTGCGCGAGGCGGTGCAGGACGCCACCGCGCCCTTCTTCATCGCCACCCCGCAGGCGACGGCGCTGGACGGCGTGGCGATGCAGGCATTGCGGCTGGCGCCGGACGATGTGGCGCGGCTGGGCTACGCCATCGCCGCGGGCGAGGGGGAGATCGCCGCCGCGCTGCGGAATGCCCAACGCCCGCTGGTCGTCGCCGGCTTCGGCAGCGGCAGCCCGGCGGTGGCGCAGGCGGCCGCCGCGGCGGCGCGCGCGCTGGGGGCGCGCCTCTGCTTCACGCTGCCCGCGTGCAACAGCCTGGGGCTGGCGCTCTTCGACGCGCCCGGCGTGGCGGACATGCCGCGTGATGTGAAGACGCTCATTCTGCTGGAAACCGACCTGTTCCGCCTGCTCCCCGACGCGGAGGCGCGGCTGCGCAAGGTGAAGCACGTGGTGGTGCTGGACTGCCTGGCCACGCCCACCGTTGCGGCGGCGCATGCCGTGCTGCCCACCGCCACCTTCGCGGAGGCGGATGGCACGCTGGTGAACTACGAGGGTCGGGCGCAGCGGCACTTCCGCGTCTTCCCGGCCACGGGCGACGTGCGCGAGGCCTGGCAGTGGCTCGACGCGCTGCGCGGGGTGACGCGCACCTTCGATGAGGTGACCGCGGCGCTGGCCGCGCTGCCCGCCTTCGCCGGGGTTGAAGGCGCCGCGCCGCGGGCGGAATTCCGCCTGCTCGGTCAGCCCGTGCCGCGCCAGCCGCACCGCACCAGCGGGCGTACGGCGGTAACGGCGAATGTCGACGTCCACGAGCCCACGACGCCGCCCGACCCGGACAGCCCACTCGCCTTCTCGATGGAGGGCTATCAGGGGCACCCGCCCGCGCCGCTCACGCCACGTTTCTGGGCGCCGGGGTGGAACTCCCAGCAGGCGCTCAACAAGTTTCAGCAGGAGGTCGGCGGGCCGCTGGTCGGTAGGCCGACGGGCGTGCATCTGCTGCCGGTGAATACGGGCGCCGTGCCCGCGGGCACCCCGCCGCCGCCCTTCCAGCCGCGCGCGGATGCCGTACTCTTCCTGCCCGCGCACCATATCTTCGGCAGCGAGCCGCTCAGTGCGCGCGCGCCGGGCATCGCCGCGCTGACCCCCGCGCCGGCGCTGGCGGTGGGCGCCGCGCTCTACGCCCGTCTCGGCGGTGGCCCGGTGGAGGTGCGCGTCGGCGACGCCGTGCTCACCCTCCCGCTGCGCGAAGACCCCGCGCTGCCCGTGGGGACGGCGGTACTGCCCGTCGGCCTGTGCGCCGAGGCGCTGCCCGCGTGGGGCACGCTGACGGGAGGGCCGCGCGATGCTTGAGCTGCTGCGCCAGGCGCTGATCATCATCGGCGTGCTTGCCGTCCCCTTCCTCATCGCCTCCGGGCTGACCTGGGGGGAGCGGCGGCTGCTCGCCCTCTTCCAGGACCGCTACGGCCCCAACCGCGTGGGCCCCGGGGGCGTGCTGCAGGTGGCGGCGGATATGTTCAAGATCCTCATGAAGGAGGACTGGACGCCCCCCTTCGCCGACCGGCCCGTCTTCGTGCTCGCGCCGGCCATCATCATCATCGCCACGCTGTCCAGCTTCGCGGTGCTCACCTTTGCGCCGGGCATTGCGGTGGCGGATTTGAATATCGGCCTGCTCTTCTTCCTGGCGATGTCCTCCATGGCCGTCTACAGCGTGGTGCTGGCCGGGTGGGCGTCCAACAACAAGTACGCCCTGCTCGGCAGCCTGCGCGCGGTGGGGCAGATGCTCTCGTACGAGGTGTTCATGGGCCTGTCGCTCATGGGGGTGGTCATCCAGGCGGGCTCCTTCAGCCTGGGTACGATTACCCGCGCGCAGCAGCACTTGTGGTTCTGCGTGCCGCAGGTGGTCGGATTCGTGGTCTTCACCATCGCCGGCCTTGCAGAGACGCGGCGCATCCCCTTCGACCTGCCGGAGGCGGAGAGCGAGCTGGTGGCCGGGTACCACACCGAGTATTCCGGGCTGAAGTTCGCCATGTTCTTCCTGGGCGAGTACGTGGGCATCACCCTCATCGCCGCGCTGGTGACGGCGCTCTTCCTGGGCGGCTGGTGGGGGCCGGTACTGCCGCCGCTGGTGTGGTTTCTGCTGAAAACGCTGGTGGTGATCGCCTTCTTCATCCTCGTGCGCGCCGCGCTGCCGCGCCTGCGCTTCGACCAGTTGATGGAGTTCGGCTGGAAGCTCATGCTCCCGCTGTCGCTGCTCAACCTGCTGGTGACGGGGGCGGTGGTGCTGTGGCAGGAGGGGTTGCGATTCTGATTTTGGATTGCGGGACGGGTGGATTGTCGCCCCCCACCCCGGCCCTCCCCCGTAACGTCCTGTGACGGGGGAGGGAGGAGCGTACTACGGAAGGCCTACCTATGGTAGCTCCCTTCCCCCGTCACACGATGTTACGGGGGAAGGGTCGGGGATAGGGGGCCGACAATAGGTTAGGTATCGGATGCTCAGCATCTTGCACACAATTTGGAATGTGTTCACCCATGCGTTCCATCGGCGGGTGACGGTGCGCTATCCTGAAGAGAAGCGCCCGCTGCCGCCGCGTTGGCGGGGGCGGATCGTGTTGACGCGCGACCCGGACGGGGCGGAGCGCTGCGTGGCGTGCCAGCTCTGCTCGGTGGTGTGCCCGGTGGGGTGCATTGCGTTGCAGACGACGCAGGACGAAACGGGGCGGCGATATCCGGCCTTCTTCCGCATTAACTTTTCCCGCTGCATCTTTTGCGGCTTCTGCGAAGAGGCCTGCCCGACCTGCGCCATCCAGTTGACGCCCGACTACGAGATGGCGGAGTATACCCGCCCGGCGCTGGTCTATGAGAAGGAAGACCTGCTCATCGACGGCACGGGCAAATACCACGACTACAACTACTACCGCGTGGCCGGGCTGGCCATCGGCGGCAAGGACAAGGGCGAGGCGGAGCACGAGCAGCCGCCGGTGGACGTGCGGGGTCTGCTGCCATGAACATCATCTTCTACCTGGCCGCCGCGGTGGCGATTGTGGCGACGCTGCTGGTGGTGACGCGGCTGAACGCCGTGCACGCGCTGCTCTACCTGATCGTCTCGCTGCTGGCGGTGGCGGTGGTCTTTTATACGCTGGGGGCGCCCTTTGTGGCGGCGCTGGAGGTGATCATCTACGCCGGCGCCATCATGGTGCTCTTTGTCTTCGTGATTATGATGCTCAACCTGGGGCCGCAGGCCACGGAGACGGAGCGCGGGTGGGCGGAACCGGAGCTGTGGTTCGGCCCGGCGCTGCTCTGCGGCGTGCTGCTGGGCGAGGTGATCTATTTGATCCTGCGCATGCCGACGGGGACCACGCTGGCACGGGTGGGCACGCCGGAGCAGGTGGGCGTGGCCCTGTACGGGCCGTACCTGCTCGGGGTGGAGTTGGCGTCGCTGCTGCTGCTGGCCGGGTTGGTAGGGGCCTACCACCTGGGGCGGCGCGCGCCGCATGAGGAACCGGGAGGAGGCGTCTGATGGCAACGGTACCGGTCGCGCACGGATTGCTGCTGGCGGGGGTGCTGTTCGCCCTCGGGCTGGTGGCGCTGCTCGGGCGGCGCAACGTGATCTTTATGTTGCTGGCGGTGGAGATTATGCTCAACGCCGCGGGGGTGGCGTTCATCGCCGCCGGCGCGCGCTGGGGCCGGGTGGACGGGCAGGTGATGTTCCTCTTCATCCTGACCATGGCCGCCGCGGAGGTCTCCGTGGGGCTGGCGCTGGTGCTGCAATTCTATAACCGCACGCGCACGCTGGACGTGGACGCGGCGACGTCGATGAAAGGCTGACGATGTTTTCCCTGCTCTGGCTGGCGCCGACGCTGCCCCTCGCCGGGTTCCTGATCCTGGCGACGGTGGGCGCGCGCCTGCCGCGGCGGGTGAATACGGCCCTCGGCGTGGGCAGCGTGGGGCTGGCGGCGCTGGTGAGCCTGCTCCTCGCCGCCGCGTGGGCGGCGGCGCCGCCGGGCGCGTATACGCAGACGCTGTGGACCTGGCTGCACGTGGGCACCTTCGCGCCGGGCATCACCTTCTACCTGGACCCGCTGGCGCTGGTGATGTTGCTGGTGGTCACCGGCGTGGGCTTCCTCATCCACGTCTACGCGGCGTGGTACATGCAGGACGACCCGTCGATCCGCCGCTTCTTCGCCTACATGAACCTCTTCGTGGCGATGATGGTGGTGCTGGTGCTTGCCGACAACCTGCCGCTACTCTACCTCGGCTGGGAGGGCGTGGGGCTGTGCAGCTACCTGCTCATCGGCTTCTGGTATCGCGAGCCGGGCAACGTGAAGGCGGCGATGAAGGCCTTCCTCATCACGCGCATCGGCGACACGGCGCTCATCATCGGCTTGTTCCTGCTCTTCGCGCAGCTCGGTACGGTGCAGATTCAGGCGCTGCTCGCGGCGGCGCCGGGGCTCACACCGGCGGCGGCCACCTGGGCGGCGGCGCTGCTGCTGGGCGGCGCGGTGGGGAAATCCGCGCAACTGCCGCTGCAGACGTGGCTGCCCGACGCCATGGCCGGCCCCACGCCGGTCAGCGCGCTCATCCACGCCGCCACCATGGTCACCGCGGGCGTCTATCTCATCGCCCGGATGCATGGCATCTTCACACAGGCGCCGGGGGTGATGACGGCGGTGGCGGTGATCGGCGCGGTGACGATGCTCATGGCCGCCTGCAGCGCGCTGGCACAGCGGGATTTGAAGCGCGTGCTCGCGTACTCCACCATGAGCCAGGTGGGGATGATGTTCATGGCGCTGGGCGTAGGGGCGTGGACGGCGGCGATCTTCCACTTCATGACCCACGCCTTCTTCAAGGCGCTGCTTTTCCTCGGCGCCGGGGTGGTCATTCACGCGCTGGGCGGCGAGCAGGATGTCACCAAGATGGGCGGGCTGCGCAAAACGCTGCCCGGCGTCTATTGGGCGTTGCTCATCGGCGCGTTGTCGCTGGCGGGCTTCCCCTTCGTCACCGCCGGGTTCTATAGCAAGGACGCCATCTTGTATCTGAGCTGGACGGCCGCGCGGGGGGCACCGTGGTTGTGGGCGCTGGGGTGGTTCACCGCCTTCCTCACCGCCGTGTATGCCTTCCGCATGATCTTCCTGGTCTTCCACGGCCCGGCGGTGCAGGCCCACCCGGTGCGCGACGCGCGCGTGAGCGTGCCGCTGGGCATCCTGGCGGTGCTCTCGGTGATCGGCGGCTTCGTGCTGCTGCCGCGGGTGCTGGGCGGCTTTGCGCCCTTCGCGGCGTTCCTGCGCCCCGTGCTGCCCGAGCCGCCCCAACGCGACGGAGGCATCTTCGAGGTGGTGCTGCTGGCGGCGTCGGCGGTAGCGTCGCTGGGCGGCATCGGGGTGGCCTACTTGCTCTTCGCGCGGCGGCGTACCACTTCGCCGGACGCCGGGCTGGCGCGCTTCTGGCGGCAGGGGTGGGGCTTCGACGCGCTGTACGACCGGCTCGTCGTGCACCCCTACCTGTGGCTGGCGCAGGAGTGCCGGCATGACGTGGTGGATGCCTTCTATCACGGACTCGCGGACGTGTGTCTCATGCTAAACGGCTGGCTGAGCGCACTGCAGAATGGCCGCGTGCGCTGGTATGCCGGCGCGCTGGTGGCGGGCGCCGTGCTGTTGTTGGCGTTGTTGGTGTGGCGATGATCCTACTCGCGTTGATTCTCATCCCGTTGCTGGGCGGCCTGCTGGCATGGTGGGCCGAGCGCTTCGGCACGCGTGCCACCCGGTGGGTGGCGCTGGTCGCCACCGTGCTGCAACTCGGCGTGGCGGCGGGCATCTGGGCGGTGCATCCGGGCGGGGGGCAGACGTGGTGGCTCGACTACGCACGGCCGTGGATCCCCCAGTTCGGCATCGGGCTGCACCTGGCGCTCGACGGCTTCAGCCTGCTGCTGGTACTGCTCACCGGGGTCATCGGCGTGCTCTCGGTGGCGGCGTCGTGGGAAGGCATCACCGTGAAGGTGGGCTTCTTCCACTTCAACCTGCTGTGGACGCTGGCGGGCATCACCGGCATCTTCCTCTCCTTCGACCTGTTTCTGTTCTACGTCTGCTGGGAAGTGATGCTGGTGCCGCTGTACTTCCTCATCGACGTATGGGGGCATGAAGAGCGGCACTTTGCGGCGAAGAAGTTCTTCATCTTCACGCAGACGGCGGGGCTGTTCCTGCTCCTCGGCATGCTTGGGTTGGTGCTTACCGTCGCCGCGCGCTTCCATGTGCTCACCTTCGACTACTTCACGCTGATGCAGCACCCGCTGGGGCTCTACCCGCTGGCGCGCTGGCTGATGCTCGGTTTCTTCCTCGCCTTCGCGGTGAAGCTGCCCGCGGTGCCGCTGCATACCTGGCTGCCCGACGCGCACACCCAGGCGCCGGTGGCGGGCAGCGTGGACCTGGCAGGGCTGGTGCTGAAGGTGGGCGCCTACGGGCTGATGCGCCTCACGCTGCCGCTCTTCCCGGAGATCAGCCGCGCCTTCGCGCCCATCGCCCTCACGCTGGCGGTGCTCGGTATCCTCTACGGCGCCGTGCTCGCCTTCGCGCAAACGGACTTGAAACGGCTGGTGGCGTATACCAGCATCAGCCACATGGGCTTTGTGCTGCTGGGCATCTTTTCCTTCAACACGATGGCGTGGCTGGGGGTGACGATCATCCTCCTCGCCCACGGGCTGAGCACCGGCGCGCTCTTCATCTTCGTCGGCATCCTGAACGACCGGGTGAAGACGCGCGATATCACGCGCATGGGCGGGTTGTGGGCGCGCGCGCCGATACTCGGCGGGTTGACGCTTTTCTTCGCGCTGGCGGCCCTCGGGTTGCCGGGGTTGGGCACCTTCGTCGGGGAGTTGCTGGTGTTGCAGGGTACCTTCCTGGTGCAGCCGCTCTTCGCCGTGCTCGCCTCGCTGGGGTTCATCCTTTCCTCGATTTACGCCCTGTGGATGCTGCAGCGCGTCTTCTTCGGCCCGCCGGCGCCGCACGTCGAGGCGCGCGACGTGAAACCCCACGAGACGGCGATGCTCGCCGCGGCCATCGCGCTCACGCTGTGGCTCGGGCTCTACCCGCAGCCGATGCTGGACACCGCGCGCGCCGGGGTGGCGCAGATGCTGTCGACGCCGGAAGGGGGCACGCCATGACGTGGGCCGACCTGCCGGCGCTCTACCCGATGCTTATCCCGGCGGCCACCGCGGTGCTGCTGTTGCTGACGCTCACCGTGCGGCGCGACGCGCGGCTGGCGGCGGGGGTGGCGATGGCCGGCTTCATCGCCGGGTTGCTGGCCCTCGCGGCATCGGCGGCGGAGCTGTCCCACCCGGTGACGATGCTCCTCACCGTCGACCGCTTCGCCGTGGTCTTCTGGGGGATTCTCCTCTTCGCCGGGTTGCTGGTGTCGGTCTTCGCGGTGGGGTACTTCCGCACGCTGCGCGAGCCGCGCGAGGAGTTCTACCTGCTCTGGCTGCTGGCGGTGGTGGGCGCCATGGTAATGGCCGCCAGCGCGCACTTTGCCGCCTTCTTCCTCGGGTTGGAGCTGCTCAGCGTGTCGCTGTATGTCCTCATCGCCTACCCGCGCATGCAATCGCGCGCGGTGGAGGCGGGGGTGAAGTACCTGATCCTCGCCGGCGCCTCCAGCGCCTTCGTCCTCTTCGGCATGGCGCTGACCTACGCCGCCACCGGCACGCTGACCTTCGCCGAACTTTTCACGCACCTCACGCTCTTCCCCGGGGACGTGCTGCTGCTCGGTGGGGTGGTGATGATTCTCGTCGGGGTGGGCTTCAAGCTGGCGCTGGTGCCCTTCCACTTCTGGACGCCGGACGTCTATGAAGGCGCGCCGCTGCCGGTGACCGCCGCGGTGGCCACGGTGTCCAAAGGCGCCGCCTTCGCGCTGCTCACGCGGCTCCTCCTCGGCGTCATCCAGGCGCAACCGGGGCATTCCACGCTGGCGGTGATCTTCACGCTGCTCGCCCTCGCGTCCATGATTGTCGGCAACCTGCTGGCGCTGGCACAAGGCAATTTGAAGCGTCTGCTGGCGTACTCCTCCATCGCCAACATGGGGTACGCGCTCACCGCCTTCATCGCCGGCGGCGACGCGGCGCGCGTGGCGATCCCCTACTTTTTCGCCGGCTACATCGTCGCCGTCCTCGCCGCCTTCGGGGTGATGACGCAGCTCTCCACCCCCGAACACGAGCTGCAGGAGGTGGAGGACTACCGCGGGCTGGCGTGGCGCTACCCGTGGTCGGCGGCGCTGCTCACCGTGGCGCTGCTGTCGCTGGCGGGCATCCCGCTCACCGCCGGCTTTCTGGGCAAGTTCTTCGTGCTCACCGCGGGCATGGCGGCGGGACGCTGGACGCTGGTGGTGACGCTGGTGCTCACCAGCGGTCTCGGGTTGTACTACTACCTGCGCGTCATCACCGCGCTTTACCAGGCGCCGCTGGAAGGCGAGCAGCCGACGCCGCCTCCCCTGCACCTGCCGCACCGCCTGTCCGTGTTGACCGGCCTGGCGCTGGCGGTGCTCGCCGCGCTGCTGCTGCTGCTGGGCGTCTACCCGTCGCCGGTGCTGCATTTGTTGGCGTGGCCGTGACCCTCCGCACCGGACATGGTGGGTGTGCGTTGCCGGATACCCCGCGCAACCCCTATCCCCCCGACCCCCTTTCCCCGGCGCGGAGAAAGGGGGAGCACCAGGAGGAAGGACGATCTGCGCGGCTAAATGTCAGACTTGTGTAAGACTTGGTCTTAAGGCGATCGGTTATCGACTACTCACGTACCAACCCCCCTTTCTCCGCGCCGGGGAAAAGCGGGGGGATAGGGGTCGCGCGAGCGCGTCGTGACTGAAAACCGACGCCCTTTTCGAACGTGTTTCACCCGGGAGGCGTAGCATGGACCACGAAATTCTCTACGAGGGCAAATACCTGCGCCTGCTGCGCACGGGGCATTGGGAGTATACCGAGCGGGTGGCGATCAGCGGGATCGTGGGGATCGTGGCGGTGACGCCGGAAGGCAACTTGCTGCTGGTGGAGCAGTTCCGCCCGCCGGTGCACGCGTCGGTGATCGAGCTGCCGGCCGGGCTGGCGGGGGATCATCCCGGCGCGGCGGAAGAAGAATTGGCGGACGCCGCACGGCGCGAGCTGCTCGAGGAAACCGGCTACGCCGCGGAGACGATGACCCTCCTGACCGCCGGGCCGCCCAGCGCGGGCACCACCAGCGAGGTGATTACCCTGTTCCGCGCCGACGGATTGACGCGCGAGCACGCGGGCGGGGGCGATGCCACGGAGACGATCACCGTGCACGAAGTGCCCCTCGCCGACGTGCCCGCGTGGTTGGCAACGCGCCGGCAAGCCGGGGCGCAGCTCGATCTGCGCATCTACACCGGGTTGTGGTTCCTGGCGCAGGGGTGAGCTACGCCGCCTTCTCCCCGCCTTCGCTCCAGCTAAAGAGCGTGTCGAACTCCGCGGGCAACTGTGCCAGTACGTCGGTGATCTCCCCCGGCGCCACGGCATCCACCAGCACCGAGATGACCGCGCGGGTGTGGAAGACCGCCATCGGCATCTGTGTGCCTTCGAGGGCCGCCACGCACGTGTAAAACTCCTTCAACGTGTAGGGTTGACGTTCCTCGGCCTCGCGCAGGTAGACGCCGATCTCCGTCGGCAACTCCGCCGCCAATTGCGCCGCCTCGTTCCCGTACAGCCGCTCCCCCAGCGCATGCAACACGGCATGCACGGCGTGCACCGTCGCCCCGCCGTCCGCCAGCCGCGCGCGATGCTGCACCTGTCCGATGAAGTCATCGTAGGTCATAGCGCACCTCCCTGTCTCTATCATCTTTCCGACACGCCGCCGCGCTTACGCGCCGGGGACGCGACAGTGGGGGATCGCGGATTGCGGATTGAGTGGCGCTAACCGCGCGTCACACGCACACGCCGGCGGGCATCAGCGTGTCGAGGGCGGTGAGTACGTCGTCAACGGTGATGCGGGTGAGGCAGGGGGCGCTGGGGCAGACGTACGCCTCGCAGCAGTGCTGGGCGCGCCGGTTGAGCAGGACGTGCGGGGCGGTGTAGCCGGCGTAGGCGGCCAGGTCGCCGGGGCGCAGCAGGGCGCAGTGCGGTATATCCTGCGCTGCCGCCACGTGCAGCAGGGCGTGATTGGCGCTCACGAGCACGGCGCAGCGCCGCAACAGCGCGGCCAGCACGACGAGTGGCTGGTCGGCGCCGAGGACAGGCACGGGGGTGCGCGCGAGAAAGTTGACGTCGTGGGCCGACCCCGCGTCCGCGCCGCTCGCGAGGAGCACCGGCGTCCACCCCCGCGCGGTCACCGCGTCGAGCAGCTCCACCCAGCGCTCCACCGGCCAGCGGTGCCCCGGCGGGTCGGCGGCGACGTGCAGGGCGATCACGGGGCGGTCGGCGGGCAGGGGGTGCGCCGCCCACAGCGCGGCCGCGGCGGCGGCGCTCCGGGTGTCTACCCCAAGGCCGCGCCAGGCGTCGCTGGGCACCCCGAGCCCCGTGGCGATTGCCAGGAAGGCGTCGGCGCGCGAGCAGTCGGTCGTCTCACGGAAGGGTGATCCGAAGAAGCGCGCGAGGGCGGCGGGGGCGTGGCCGCACCGCCGGTGGGCGCCGGAAAAGATGGCCATCCAGGCGGCGCGCTCGTGGTCGGTGAGGTTGATGGCCAGGTCGTAGTGCTGGGCGCGCAGCATTTTCAAAAACGCGGCGGCGTGCCGGCGGTTGCGATGGTACCCTTTGCGGTCGTAGCCGAAGACGGAGCGGAGGAACGGCGGGGTGCCGACAAGTACGCGATCGTGATCCGGCACGACGAGGTCGATCTCGGTGTCGGGGTCGGCGGCGCGCAGCGCCAGCGCCAGCGGGGTGACGGCCAGCACATCGGGCAGCGGGCGCAGGCAGATGATGAGTATCCTCATGGCGTGCCGCCCTCGGTTTCCGACGCGTCGGCCTCCACGGGCGGCGCGAGCAGCGTCACGAAATAGTCGCGGTACCGGGCGATGAGGGCCGTCTGGGCAGCGGCCAACGCCGCCGCGACGGGTGTGCGCGGGGCGTGCGCCGTCGCGGCCAGCGCCGCGGCCAGCGCGTCCGCATCGTGTGCGGGGATGCGCCGGTCCGCCGGGTCGGCGACGCCGATAATCGGCGTGCCCGCGGCCTGTGCCACACGGCACGGCGCGCCGGCATCGGCGGGCGTCAACCGGATCACCGCCGCCGCCCGGCGCAGGAAAGCCGCCCGCCAGGAGGTGTATCCGAGCAGGTGCACGCGCGTGAGTCCTTGCGCCCGGCACGCCGTCCGCAAAACAACCTCCTGCGGGCCATCGCCCAGTATCACCAGGTGGTGCGGCGCTTGCGTCGTGGCGCAGAAGCGCCGGAACCCCGCCAGCAGCGTGTCGGGATCCCCACCGGCGTCGCGGGCGATTTCGTGCACAAAGAAGGGTGGCAGGTGCGCGGTGACCGCGTCGTCCGTGGTGTCGCGCACGTCTTCCCCCGGCAACGGCAGCGCGGCGACGGCGACCGTAGCGGCGAGTTGCGCGCACAGCGCGTCCGACGGGGCGATCACGCCGTCAAAATCGGTGTAGCGTTCCACCGCGTCGCCGGGCAGCGCGCACGGCAGCAGGGCGACGTACCGCATCGGCACGCGATTGAGGGCATGCTCCTCCCGGCTGATGCGCACCAGTTCCTCGGTAAGGCCGGGCCGCGTCGCGACGATGCAATCGTACTCCATGCCGACGTAGGCCAAGTGGCGCCCGCCGCGTTGCACCTCGTCGGCGTCGCGCAACAGCAGCAACTGCGCGTGCACCGCGACCCGCGCGTCGAGTTGCTCTTCGGCACGGGTCACCGATTGCGCGTGGAAGAAGCCGACCGTCATCCCCGCGCGGCACAACCCGTTCATCAGCGCGAGCAGGCCGGGAAGCGCGGGGAACCCGTCGGGATCGTGGGCGACGAACAGGAGGCGCGGGGGCTCGTCTTCGCCGCGCAGCCGTGGGCGGGGAAGGGTGAAGAAGTGCGCGCGGGCGCCGAGGAGCTTCATCATCCCGGTCCAGGCGCGCGTGCGCCGGAGCCGGCGATAGAGGGGCAGCAAGGCGCGCGGCATGACATCCTCGTCGCCGATCAACGCCTGATCCAGCCGCGGCAGCGTGGTGCGCGGCTGCGTCAGCGGGTAGCGGCCGTCGAGGGCGTCGCGAATCACGCGGTGATAGGCTTCTCCCATGGCGTCGAGGGAGAAGAGCGCACCGGCGCGCTGCCGCCCGGCGTCGCTCATCCGTTGCCAGCGCTCCGGGGACGCATGGAGCGCTGCGATGGCCGCCGCGAAACCGTCCACGTCGCCGACGTCGACCAGCACGCCCGTTTCGCCGTCGACGATGGTGTAATCCGTGACGCCGGGTAACGACGACGCCACCACCACGCACCCGCACGCCGCCGCTTCCACCGGCACCAGGCCGAACCCTTCACTCGTCGAGGGAAAGAGCGTGATGTGCGCGTTGAGGAAGGCGTCGTACACCTCCTCGTGCGTCTTCCAGCCCAGGAAGGTGACGGCATCGCTGAGGCCGGCTTCCGCAAAGAGGCGCCGCAACGTCTCTGCGTCCGGGCCTTCCCCGATCAACCGCAGATGGAAAGGGATACGCCGTGCGCGGCACGCCTGCAGGATGCCGGGGAGGAAATTGACACCCTTCTCGCCGTTCGTCAGGCGACCGACATACAGCAGATTCAGCTCCGGCTTCCAGGGGTATCGCCCGGCCACTTGCGTCGCGGTCGGCAACTCGATGCCGTTGGGAATGAGCAAGATCGGCTTACCCGGCGCGCGTTTTTGCGCGATGGCATGCACGCGGGGGCTGATGCCGATCAGCGCGTTCCACGCCGCGCGGTTCGCCAGGTAATACTGGTAGCAACTGGCAATGTCGCCGTGAATCACCGGGATGGCGACGGTGGTCTCCGGCAAATAGGCCAGCGCGGCCTGCACGATGGGGGTGTTGTTGACGAACACCACGTCGTAGCCTTGGGCGGCCAGGAAGGCGCCGACGCGCCGGGCATGCGCGGCGGGGGAGGCGAACGGCCCGCGGGGTTGATCCAGGTGGTGCGCCGGGATGCCCAGGCCTGCCAGGTCGGCAAAGACGCGCCCCGGCTCGACGGTGGTAACGATCTCCACGTCCATCCCCTGCTGCTGGAGATAGTGCGCGAGCTTGATCAGGTACGTTTCCACGCCCCCGCCGGGCATCGCGCCGGTGGTCAGGGCAACGCGGATGGGGGCATCCGTGCGACGCGGCGGTCCATTCATTTGCCGTCCCCCGGCGTGGTCGGCGCGTCCGCGGCCCGCCGACGCGCGGCATGGCGGGCCCGGCGGGTGAGCAGATTTTCGATCGGGCGCCAGAGCGGGCGCAGCAGCGTCCAGAGGAAGGACCGTGTCGCCGGGGTGTTCGTCGTCGCCGCGTGCGCGCGGTACAACTGCGTGAAATAGTGCCGCCATTCCCGCCGATTCTCGCGCGTCCGCGGGCAGCGCCAGAGCAGGGGGCGAATTTCTGCCACGGGCACGCCTTGCTGCAACAGCGACCACATGGCATCGAACTGGAATTTGGCGATATACGCGTTGACAGAGCGCCGCGGCAGGTGGCGCAAGTGCCCCTGACGCAACTCGTCGAGGAGCAGGGTCACGAAGGGCAGCTCCCCTTGAATCTTCGCGGTGGTGGAGACGCGGCCGTCGGCATCCCGGTGATAATATGCGCTGACCTGGCCGTCATAGCCGACGGGGTAGCGATTGGCGATCTGGCACCACAGGTACAGGTCTTCGCCGAAGGTCGAGGTGGTGTATGCAGGGCGGATTTCTTCAATCACCCGGCGCGGGATGAGTGTCGAGGAGGACCAGAGCGGCGTGTCGCACATCGCGTTGGCATAGTAATCGGGCAACAGGCCGCGCGTAAAATCGTTCGGCAGCGCCGTCAATTGCGCGGGGACGACCGAGCCATCGGGGTTGACCATGGCGTATTTCACCCCGACGGCGCCCGCCTGGGGGAAGTCGCGGATCAGCGCCACCAGCCGTGCCAGGCACTCCGGATGCCACGCGTCGTCGGCATCCAGAAAGACGAAGTGTTCCCCCCGGGCTTCCCGCATGCCGCGGTCGCGCGCGGCGCCTTGCCCGGCGTTGGCCTGGGCAATGAGGCGGAGGCGGGGATCGGTGTACCGCTGCACGATGTCGGCGCTATGGTCCGTGGAACCATCGTCAATAATCACAATTTCGTAATCGGTGAAGGTTTGCGCGAGGACGGAATCGAGGGTGCGGCCAATGTAGGCTTCTTTGTTGTACAGGGGGATGATTACCGAGACTGTCATGGGACGGTTCCTGCCTCATCGGGCCGACGTTCACGCGCGCGGACTCTAATAGTACGGAACAAGCACCAGCCCTGTCAATAACGCATACCAAAGTTACCGCTGGCCGATGTGAGGAGGCCGGCACATCGGCACGGACGCGCGGCTACGCCGCCGCGTTGGCATCCGATGCCCCGCCGGCGCAATGCGCCGGCGGGGCACGGGGATCGCCCCTTACCCGGTGGGCGCGGCAACGGCTGTCGCAATGGACGCAGGCAGGCCCAGGAAGGCGCGCGGGTTGTCGAAGAATAGCGCGGTGCGGGTCGCCTCGTCTAAGTCGCGGAAATAGTAGCCGTAATACGACGACATTCTCCCGCCCAGATTCTCATGGCCGGGCAATAAGCAGATGACGTAGTCGGTGCCGAACATCAGGCGCTGCCGCAGGATGGGGTTCTGCGCGTATAACACCGCGACATTCCGCGCCGATTCATCGTCGGTAAAGGCGGCAATATCGGCGTAGACGTTGGGATAGATGTCCATGAAGTCCAGAATCCGCTTCGTCCAATTGGTCGCCAGGTTTTGCTGCGCCAGATAGGCGGCGACGGCATCGGAACCGCCGCAGTGCGCCAGGTTGAGGCGCAGCCGCGGATGATTTTTCAGCACGGGTTCCCAGTGTTGCGGAGCGGCCAACGCCTTATATTCCTCGTGCAGCGGGCTGAAGAAGTTGTAGAACGAATTCATCTGGCAATGCGCCGTCACCGGGATGGCCTGCGCTTCGCAATAGGCAAAGATGTTGGTGAGCGTGTTCTCCGTCGGCAGATAGCCCAACGGCGGGTAAATCTTCACCCCGACGAACGGACGGTTCGGCCCGACGTTGTTCTTGACGAACGTTTCGATGCCCGGACGGCGCGGGTCCACGCCGAGGAAGGGTAACACCATGTCCGGCGCTGGCACGCGCAGTGCCACCAGCTCCTCCATGTGCACCTGATACCCCGGCGAGAGTTCGACGCCGGTGTAGTCGATCTTCAGCTGGTCCGGCAGCGTCAGCGCGGCCAGCGGGGAGGGGTGCGTTTTGGTGCTGAACTCTTCGATGAGGTCTAGCATCTTTTGCTTCACGACCGGTTTCAGCGCGGCCGGCACCTGGGCCAACAGGGGAGCGATCAGCGAGTTGGCCAGCTCCGTGAAGGTGGCCCCCTGGTCGGTATCCGCGACATCGCCATGCCGGAAGATGTAGAAGATATCCATCATCAGCGGCAGGGTGATCAAGTCATCCGCCTGGTGTGCGCTGTATCCCGCGCAATCCTTCGCCAGGTGTTGGGCGCAGCTCTCCGCCAGCACCTCACAGAGCCCGGCAATGCTGCCGATCGTGTCGGTGAGCTTCTGAAAGAAACCGCGGTGGTCCTGGGAGGCCGCGGTCAGGAATGACGGCTGTGGATACACGGGGTACTGTTTTTGCACCGCGCTGTCGAGAATCGCCAGCAATTCCCGCAGCAGATACTCGAGGGTGAAGAGGTGGCAGTGGGCGTCGAAAGCTTTGTCCGCCATGGTGGTTCTCCTTTGTCAAATTGGGATGTAATTTATGGGTGCGGCGCCACCATGGCCCCGGGTCTTCTTCGCGCCGGTATAGTTCGATAATCAATGGCTAGTTTAGGCGGACAGCGCTGTCTCGTCAACGGAATAGTCGACGCATTGTGCGAGGAATCGTACAAATGGGGAGTCGGTCTTGCACGAGAACCTACTCCCGTCCCCACCGCAGGTACCACTTCTGCACGGGGCGCCAGAGGGGGCGCGTGAGGCGCAATGCGCCGTAGGCGAGGTAGGCGAGGAGGCGCGGGAGGGTCCACGGGGCGGCGCGCAACGCGTGCAGGCGGCGCGGGAGCAGGGCGTCCCATACCCACCACCAGGCCGTGCGGTTCGTCCCCGCGCGCTCGCACACGGCGAAGAGCGGCGCCATCTGCTCCAGCGGCGCGCCGCCGTGCACCATGCGCGTGAGGGTTTCCAGTTGGTACTTCGTCACGTAAGCGCGCACCGCGGGGGTGCCATACGCCGCCGAGTGCCGCAGCCGCGTGACCACGGGCATCTCCCCCGTGTCCCGCGCCGTGTTGAGCGCGCGGCCCGCGGCGTCGGTGTGGTACAGGGCCAGCAGGCTGCTGTCGTAGGCAATGGGGTAGCGGTCGGCCAGTTGGCTCCACAGGTACAGGTCTTCGCCGAGGCGCGCGGGCGAGGGGGCGGGATCGACGACGTCATAGGCATCGCGGCGGATGATCGTCGAGGAGGAGCCCAGCGGCGGGTCCGCCAGCGCGCAGGCGTAGTAGTCCGGCAGCACGCCGCGAAAGGTGCCGCGCGCGGGGCCGCTGAGGCGCAACGGCGTGGCGCGTCCGTCCGGCCCCACCACGGCGCACCCGACGCCGGCGACGCCCGCGTCGGGATAGTCGCGCAGCAAGGCGACAAGCGCGGCCAGGCACCCGGGTGCCCAGGCGTCGTCGGCGTCGAGCAAGGCCACCGCCTCGCCGCGCGCGGCGCGGATGCCGCGGTCGCGTGCCGGCCCCGGCCCGGCGTTCGGTTGGGAGATCACCCGGATGCGCGGGTCCGCTACCGCCGCCACCGCGGCCAGGCTGTCGTCGGTCGAGCCGTCGTCGACCACCAGAATCTCCATCGGGGCGTGCGTCTGTGCCAGCGCCGTGCGCAGCGCGCGCCCGATGTAGGCGGCCTTGTTGTACAGCGGCACCACCACAGACACCTTCATGCCATGACCCCGCGCAAGGTCTCCTCGTACGCCGCCACCGCGCGTGCCACCGTCAGCGACGCCACGAATTGCGTGGCCCGCGCCGCCTTCGCGGCGGCCTCCTCCGGCGCCGCCACCACGCGCGCCATCGCCGCGGCGAGGCCGGCGTCGTCGTCCAGCGGCAGCAGGTAGCCGCCCGCGCCGTCCTCCAGCAATTCGCGCGGGCCGTGCGGGCAGGCGGTGGCGATCACGGGGATTCCGCACACCATCGCCTCGGCAATCACCAGAGAAAAGCCCTCGAAGACCGACGTGGAGACCAGTGCCGTCGCCTGCGCCAGGTAGGCCCACGGGTTATCCACGTAGCCGGGCAGGTGCAGATACGGCGTGAGGCCCAGCGCGTCGGCCTGCGCTTCCAGCGTGCCGCGCAGCGGGCCATCGCCCAGGATCACCAGGTGGTGCGTGGGGCCGTGCGTCTGCAGGTAGCGGGCATAGGCGCGCAGCAACAGCGCCTGCCCCTTTTGCCCGTCCATGCGTCCGTTGTTGAGAAAGAAGGGCGGCAACGCCTCCGGCAGCGGCTCCGCCGCGCGGGTGCGAATCAGGGCGGCGTCCAGGGGGTTGTAGATCACCCGCGCGCGCGGCAGCGGGCCGCACAGCGTCTCTAAATCCGTCTTCACCCCATGGGAGACGCAGCAGACGGCGTCGAAGTGGGGATAGATGGCGCGCACGCGGCGTAGGCGCGAGGCCTTGCCCTGCTGCTCGAGCAGTTGGGACAGGGAAACCTGCACCAGGGCGACGTAGCGCTTTTTTACCCCCACGGCGCGTTGCAGCGTGCGCACGCCGTGCACCAGCGTGTCGGTGGTGAGGTGGACCCCGGCGACGAGGATGTCATAGCCGTCGCTGACGCGGGCCAGCGCGCGCAGGGTGCGCAGACGCTCCCAGGGGGTTTTGGCGCGCCCGCCCAGCAGGTGCGTGGTGACGGCCGGCGCGAGCAGCCCGCGCAGCTCGCCGCCCGGAAACAGGGTGACCAGCCCCACCGGCCAGCCGTCGGCGGCCAGCCCGTTGGCCACGGAGATGACCACCCGTTCGGCGCCGCCGTGGGAGAGGGCTGGGATGAAGAAGAGCACGCGGGGGGGCGTCGTCATCGCGGGTACCACCGATCAGGCAAGCATGCCGCTTTCCGCAAGCTCGTGCGCCGTTTTGAATTGCATGTCGTACAGGCGGCGGTAGGTGCCGTTCTGCTCGATCAGCTCGTCATGGGTGCCCACCTCGATGATGTGCCCGTCGTCCATCACCAGGATGCGCGAAGCGTGGCGCACGGTGCTCAGGCGGTGCGCGATGACGAAGCTGGTGCGGCTGACCATCAGGCGGTCCAGCGCGTCCTGCACCAGCCGCTCGCTCTGCGTGTCCAGCGCGGAGGTGGCCTCGTCGAGGATGAGGATGCGCGGGTTTTTCAGCACCGCGCGGGCGATGGCCACGCGCTGGCGCTGCCCGCCGGAAAGGCGCATGCCGCGCTCGCCGACGATCGTCTGCAACCCCTCGGGCAAGCGTTCGATGAACTCCATCGCGTTGGCGGCGTGGGCGGCCGCGACGATTTGCGCCTCGTCCGCGTCGAGCTTCCCGTAGCGGATATTCTCGAAGATCGTGCCGCTGAAGAGGATCGGTTCCTGCGGCACGGTGCCGATATGCTCGCGCAGCGATTGCAGCGTGATGTCGCGCAGGTCGTGGTCGTCGATCAGGATGCGCCCCGCGACCGGGTCATAGAAGCGCGGCAGCATATTGATGATGGTCGTTTTGCCGGCGCCGCTGTGCCCGACCAGGGCGATCACCTCGCCCGGGTGCACGGTGAAGTCCAGGTCGTGCAGCACCTCCGGGCCGTTGCCGTAGCGGAAGTGCACGTGGTCGAAGGTGACGACGCCCTGCACGTCGGGTAGCGGCACGGCGTCGGGGGCATCGTGAATCGTCGACTCGGTGTCCAGCAGCGTGAAGAGGCGGTCGCCCATCCCTTCCGCGGCCATGCGCACCAGGTTGACGCGGGTAAGTTGCTTGAACTGCGCCCCGCCGCGCTGGGCAAAGAGCACGAAGGCGATGAAGGCCGCCGGCGCCAGGTTGCCCTTGAAGACGAAGAACGCGCCGATGACCACGCCGAGGATCATGCCGATCATGCTGATGAATTCGGTGCTCGGTGCCGTGGTTTCCATGAGCATGATGGTGCGCAGCGTGCCGCGATAGTACTGCTGGTTCAGCTCGCGCATGCGCTCGCTCTCGTAGTCCTCCCGCGCGAAGGACTGCACGGTGCGCACGTTGGAGATCGCTTCCACCAGTCCGCCGTTCAGCTTCTCCAGCATCTCCAGCAGGTTAGTGTTGAAGAAGCGCGTCAGCTTGCCGGTGAGGGCGATCACCCCCCCCAATAGCGGGGCGATGAGCAGGGTGGTGAGGGTCAGCTTCCAACTGATGAGGAGCATCATGCCCAGCACTTCGATCGTCATCAACGGGGCCTGGATGACGGAACCGAGCTGCGGACCGAGCATGTTTTGCAACAGCACGACGTCGTTCGTGATACGCGAGACCATGCCGCCGGTGCTCTCCAGATCGTATTGCGTCGCCGAGAAGCGGATGACCCGTTCGAACAGGCGCTGGCGCAGATCCCGCCCCGCCAGGTTGGCGAACTTGTTCATCAGGTAGCTCTGGCGGGCGTCCAGCGCGCATTTGATGAGGATGATGAGACCGGTGAAGAGGGCAATGCCGATAACCATGCGCAGCGTGTCGCCGGAATGCAGCATCCGGTCGATGTCACGAAAATAATCGTGGCCGCTGATGTTGATCACCGGCTTGCGCCCCAGCGCCGCGGAGCCGACCACCAGGTAGAGCAACACCGAGAAGCAGAGCAGCACCCCGTTGTCGAGCAGCGTGGTGATGACCATGAGCAGCAAACCCATGAACATCACGTGGTGGTACGGACGGGTGAACTTGAATATGCGCGGTATCATCGAATGCTGTGCCATAGGACTCCCAACGCGCTATTATACGCGCTTCCCCTCACCCGGGCTAGCCCACGTTATATAGAACATTTCGAAGAATGCCTCAGCCGGCCCGGCAATCCTTTGATTCGTCAAACAGCCGGGCCAGGGGTTCGGCGCCGGCAAAGTAGACGCCGCGCAAGGATTTTCACCGCCGACGGCCAATAGGAGAAGGCGTGAGCACCATGCTGAGTGTCGCGGAGGCGCGGTTGCTGTATACCGGCCACACGCCGCCCGACGCGGCGTGGGAGATGGCGGCGCACACGCACCCGCACTGGGAATTCGTCTATTTCCTGCGCGGGTGCGGGCGCATCGACACGCCGTCGCGCACGCTGCACCCGCAGCAGTACTACCTGGCCGTCTACCCGCCCGGCCTCTCCCACGCCGAGCGCGCCGACCCGCTGGAGCCGGAGGACACCATCTTCCTGGGCGTGGAGGTGGCGGGCGCGGTGCCCGCGGGCGCGCCGCCCCTGCTGCCCGACCCGCGCGGCGAGCTGCGCTGGCTGGCAGAGCGGTTGCTGGAGGAGGTGACGACCCACGGCGTCTCCGCACTGGCCACCCACTACACGCGCGCCTTTCTGCTCCTCATCGAGCGCGGGTGGGCCGCGCAGCCCGCCGGGCGGCCCGACGCGGTGGAGGCTGCGGTGCAATACCTGCACGCCAACTTCACCCGCCGCCTCACGCTGGCGGAGCTGGCCGGGGTGGGCCGCGTGAGCCCCACCCACCTGGCGCACCGCTTCACCGCCCGTCTGGGTGAGAGCCCCATGCGCTACCTGCAACGCGTGCGGCTGGAAGCGGGTAAGCGCCTGCTCGCCACCACCGACCTCTCCGTGCAGGAGATCGCCCGGCACGTCGGCTTCGACGATCCGCTCTATTTCAGCCGGGTGCTCAAGCGCACCACCGGCGCCAGCCCCAGCGGCTACCGCCGTGCCGTGAAGAACGCAACCACGTCCATCCCGGCCGCACCCCCGTCCATTCCCAATGGGGAGGGGGGAGCGTATGATCGTGCAAGCGCGTACCCTCACCCCCCAAGCCCCCCTTTCCTAGAGGGATGAGGGGAGAGTAGGCCTCGTTGACATCGTACTCGTGCTCGTAATCGACCCCCGTTTTGTCCTGGAGGGGCCGATTCGATTACGATTACGATTACGAGCACGAGCACGATAGAGATAACGACAACCTGGAAAGGAGTTCGCCATGAAGATCGCCATGATCGGGGCGGGCAGCATCGTCTTCTGCAAAACGCTGCTGAACGATATGCTGTCGACCCCGGCGCTGCAAGGCGCCACGTTTGCGTTGATGAGTCCCACCGAGCCTAAGCTGCGGCGCATGGAAGCCTTCGCCAAGCGGATGGTCGCGGAGAACGGGCTGCCGGCGACGATCGAGGCCACCACCGACCGCCGCGCGGCCATCGCCGACGCCGACTACGTCATCAGTATGGTGCAGGTCGGCGGCGTGGACGCCTTCAAGTTCGATTATGAGATCCCGATGAAGTACGGCGTGGATCAGTGCATCGGCGACTCCCTCGGCCCAGGCGGGGTGTTGCGCGGCCTGCGCAGCGCGCCGGTGATGGCGCAGATCGTGCACGACATGGAAGACGTGGCCCGGCCCGGCGCCATCCTGCTCAACTACACCAACCCGATGGCCGCCGTCTGCTACGGGTTGGGGAAGATCTCCAACGTGCCCTTCATCGGCCTCTGCCACGGCGTGCAGACCACCCTCGACCTCATCGCCGGCTACCTGCGCGTGCCCAAGGCGGAGATCGACTACCTGGTGGGCGGCATCAACCACATGGCGTGGTTCCTGAAGATCGTCCATAACGGGCAGGACATGTATCCGAAGTTCAAAGCCCTCTGCGAGCAGCCGGAATACTACATCAACGAGAAGGTGCGCATCGAGGTGATGCGTCACTTCGGCTACTTCATGACGGAGAGCACCGGCCACCTGTCGGAATACCTCCCCTGGTTCCGCAGCTCCCAGCGCGGACTGGACGCCTACTGCGACGAGCCGGCCTTCGGTGGCGAAACGGGCGCGTACTACCACTACTGCGCCATGCTGGCGGAGAAGTACAAGACCGTCGACCCGCTGGTCTTCGAGACTGCCGTGCTGCAGCCGCGCAGCGCGGAGTACTGCTCGTACATCCTGGAAGCGCACGAGACGGGCAAACCGTTCCGCCTGCAGGGGAACATCCGCAACGACGGGTACATTACCAACCTGCCGCAGGGGTGCTGCGTGGAAGTGCCGGTGTATGTCGATCGCGAAGGGCTGCACCCGCTGCGCATCGGCGACCTGCCCGTGCAACTGGCGGCGCTGAACCAGAGCAACGTCACCGTGCAGACCCTCGCCGTCGAGGCGGGCATCTCCGGCGATCCCGAGCTGGTGATGGCCGCCATCGCCCTCGACCCGCTCACCTCCGCGGTGTGCACGCTGCAGGAAATCCGCGCGATGACCGCCGAGTTGCTGACGGCGGAAGCCCAATGGCTGCCGCAGTTCGCCGGCAAAACCCTCGTCGCCGTCCCCGCCATCCCCACCCCGCCGGGCACGAAGCACGCCGAAGTGCCCCTCGACCCGGCGCTGGCCATCAGCAAACGGTTCGGCACGCTGGCGACGCAGGGAAATTGACGTCACCTCTCCCCCAACCCCCTCCCCTCGAGGGAAGGGGGCTCTGAAATACAATCCAACCTCCCCCTTCCCTCGAGGGAAGGGGGCCGGGGGGTTAGGTCCCCCGAAGGAGTTTCGCATGTCTAAAGTAAAGATCGGTTTCGTCGGGGTCGGCGGCATGGGGCAGTGCGCCCATTTGAAGAACTACATGACCGTGCCCGACTGTGAAGTGGTGGCGCTCGCCGAGGTGCGCGCGGAGCTGGGGCAGAAGGTCGCCCAGCGCTACGGCATTCCGCGCGTCTACCGCACGCACGAAGAGATGCTGGCGGTCGAGAAGCTGGACGGTATCGTGGCCCCGCAGCCCTTCACCCGCCACGGGACGCTGGTGCCGGAGCTGCTGAAGGCGGGCGTGCCCATCTTCACCGAAAAGCCCCTCGCGGGCACCATCGCCATGGGCGAGAAGATCCTCGCCACGCTGGCCAATAGCGGCACCTGGCACATGGTGGGCTACCATAAGCGCAGCGACCCGGCGAGCATGTATGCCCGCGCCGAGATTCGCCGCCTGCAGCAGACCGGCGAGCTGGGCAAAATGACCTACGTGCGCATCCTCATGCCCGCCGGCGACTGGGTGGCCAACGGCTTCATCGATCTGGTCACCAGCGACGTGCCCGGCCCGGAACTGCAGTGGGATCCCCCCGCGGCGGACATGGACAAGGCGACCTACGACGCCTACATCGGCTTCGTGAACTACTACATCCACCAGGTCAACTTCATGCGCTACATGCTCGGTGAAACGTACCACGTCAGCTACGCGGCGCCCAGCGGCGTGCTGCTGGCGGTGGAAAGCGCGAGCGGCATCGCCGGCGTCATCGAGATGTCCCCCTACCAGACCTCCATCGACTGGCAGGAGTCCATCCTCGTCGCCTTCGAGCACGGCTACGTGAAGATCGAGCTGCCTGCCCCGCTGGCGAGCAACCGCCCGGGCCGCGTGGAAATCCTGCGCGATCCCGGCAACGGCGCCACCCCGACGACCACCGTGCCGCAACTCCCGTGGATCCACGCCATGCGCCAGCAGGCGATGAACTTCGTGGCCGCCATCAAGGGCGACATCGCCCCCCTGTGCGAAGCCCCCGAAGCCCTGGAAGACCTGCGCGTGGCCAAGCAGTACATCGACCTGAAAAAGGGCGTGACGGTCTAGGAGAAACGAACCGCAAAGGCGCCAAGGACGCAAAGGGGAACGCAAAGAGGGAGAAATTGGGCCGGGTGCGCCAACCCACCCTCCCTTCCGCAGGAATAAAGATTTCCCTTTGCGCTACCTTCGTGTTCTTTGCGCCTTTGCGGTTTTCGTCCCCTCAGGAGAATAACGATGCAGTTGACCTGTGGCGAGCGCGTGGTGCGCTGTTTGCTTGGCGAGCCGGTGGATCACGTGCCCTATGGCGTGGGGATCGGGTGGGCGCCGTGGGGGGAGACGTATGCGCGCTGGTGCGCGGAGACGGGCAACCCCAAGCTCGACGTGGCGCGGGAACTCGGCTTCGACGGCAGCTTCGCCGGGCCGGCGATGGTGCAGGGGATGCACCCCGTCTTCCCGCACACCGTGCTGAGCGAGGACGCGGAGACCATCACCTACCGCGACGAGCGGGGCATCACCAAGCGCGACCGGCGCGACGGGCATTCGATGCCGCAGTTTATCGACTACCCGGTGAAGACGCGCGCGGACTGGGAGACGCTGAAGACCGAGCGCCTGCGGCTGGACGACACGGATCGCGTCTCGGAGGACTGGCCCGCCTTTCGCGCACGAATCGCCGCGAGCGGCGAGGCGGTGCAGGTGGGGTGGTTCCCCTACGGCCCCTTCGGCACCGCGCGCGATTTGATGGGCGACGAGGAGCTGCTCGTCGCCTTCTACGACGACCAGGAGCTGGTCGCGGACATGATGGCGCACTGCACCAGCCTGTGGCTGGCCGTGTGGGCGCAGGTCGCCGCCGCGGTGCAGATCGACCACATTCACATCTGGGAGGATATGTCGGGCCGCCAGGGGTCGCTCATCTCCATGGCGATGGTGGAGCGCTTCATGATGCCGCAGTACGACCGCATCGCCGCCTTCGCTCGCGAGCACGGCGTGCGCATCGTCTCGGTGGATACCGACGGCGATTGCGGCGAACTGGTGCCGGTGATGATGCGCCACGGCATCAACATGTTCCTCCCCTTCGAGGTGCAGGCGGGCAACGATATCCTGGCCTACCGCGCGCAATACCCCGAGCTGGGCATTATGGGCGGGCTGGACAAGCGCGCGCTGGCCGCGGACCGGGCGGCGATCGACGTCGAGATGGCGAAGGCCAAGGCGATGCTCGCGCATGGCCGCTTCGTCCCCGGCTTCGACCACCTCATCCCCCCCGACGTACCCTGGGACAACTTCCGCTACGCCGCCGAGCGCATGCGGGAGATCTGCTTCGAAGCGTAGTCAGATTGAGACGATTCACCGCAAAGGCGCAGAGGACGCAAAGGAGACGCAAAGGGGTTGGGGTTGGGCCGGGTGCTAGGACGATCGCCGATCAGGTTTATTCTCGGTCACTGTTTGGAAAGGGGCGAAGAGCCCAGCCGAGTTTCCGAACCTTTCCATCTCAGAATTAAAAACAAGTTCTTTGCGTGTCCTTTGCGCCCTTTGCGTCTTTGCGGTGAACAACATTTTTTTCCGAAGGAGCAACATATGCCGGTCAAATTCCGCAAGGTGTGGATCTCCGACGAGACGTTCGAGTCGGCGGGGGTCTTCGATGTCAACAACGACGGTGTCCTCGACATCGTCTCCGGCGCCTTCTGGTACGAAGGCCCGGACTTCCGTAAGAAGCACGAAATCGGCGCCGTGCAGGCCGCCGGCGAGTACTTCGACGACTTCTCCACCATCCCGTTGGACATCGACGGCGACGGCTACCTGGACTACTTCACCGGCGGCTGGTGGGGCAACTCGCTACGTTGGCGCAAGAACCCCGGCGCCGCGGGGGGCGCGTGGCCGGAGACGATTATTGCCGAGACCGGCAACATCGAATCCACCCGCGCGTGGGACGTGGACGGCGACGGCATGGTCGAAATCGTGCCCAACACCCCCGGCGCCCAGCTGGTGGTGTACAAGCTGAAGGTCGACGCCGCGGGCAAGGGCACGGGCGAATTCGACAAGCACGTCATCTACAATGAAGCGCAAGGCCACGGGCTGGGCTTCGGCGACATCTCCGGTTCGGGCCGCGGCGACTTCGTGCTCAACAAGGGTTGGCTGGAAGCGCCGGCAGACCCCTTCACCGGCACGTGGACCCTCCACCCCGACTTCGAGCTGGGCTGGGACGCCAGCGTGCCCATCCTCGTCGAGGACGTGAACGGCGACGGCTTGAACGACATTATTGTGGGCCGCGGCCACAACTACGGGCTCGATTGGTACGAGCAGGGTCGCGACGCCGCCGGCAACCGCACCTGGACGCGCCACCCCATCGACCCCTTCTACTCGCAATACCACGACCTGCAGTGGGCGGACATCGACGGCGACGGGAAGCCCGAGCTGGTCACCGGCAAGCGCCACCGCGCCCATTGCGGCAACGATCCCGGCGAATGGGACGACATGAATATCGTCTACTTCAAGTGGAACGGCGAGTCCTTCACCAAGTGCATCATCGACTTCGCCCGCATCGAGCAAGGCCCCAGCGGCGTCGGCATCTTCTTCCAACTCGCCGACCTCCGCCACACCGGCCGCCTCGACCTCATCGCCCCGGGCAAAGACGGGCTGTACGTGTACTATAACGAAGGGATGTAAGGTCAGCATCCGTTAGGTATTCAGTCACTGTTTGGAACAGGGCGGGAGCCCGGCTCGACTATAATCCGGGCGTTTGCCTGTAGTCGAGCCGGGCTCCCGCCCCTTTCCAAACAGTGACTAAGACCCAACCTGATCCGGTGGCCGCCCGTGCACCCCGGCCCTCCCACTCTCCCATTCTCCGTCCCGCCTATTCCTGAACACCCGTTTGTGCTACCATGGGCCGTATGTTTTGGACGCAAATCCGCTATCAGGGGGCGGTGGTGCTGGCGTCGATCGACCTGTGGCTGGATCCGCGGGCGCGGCGGGAGTGGGCGTTTGTGTCGCACGCGCACAGCGACCACCTGGCGGCGCATGACGAGGTGATCCTGTCGGAGGCGACGTATCGCTTCGCCTGCCAGCGGCGCTGCGTGCCGAAGAAGGCGGAGATTCTCCCCTTCGGTGAGGCGCGCGTCATCCGCGGCGTCACCTGCACCCTCTTCCCCGCCGGGCATATCCTGGGCAGCGCGCAGTTGCTGGCGGAGGTGGACGGGCGTGGCGTGCTCTTCAGCGGCGACTTCAAGCTGCAGGCGAACCACGCGGCGGAGGCCATCGACGTGCCGCGGGCGGAGGTGCTCATCATGGAGACCACCTTCGGCCACCCGCGCTACATCTTTCCCCCCGCCGAACGCGTCATCGCCGCCATGGCGGAATGGTGCGATGCCTGCCTGGCGGAAGGCGTCACCCCCGTGCTGCTCGGGTATGCGCTGGGCAAGGGGCAGGAGATGCTGGCGGCGCTGGCCGGGCACGGGTACACGTTTTTGCTCCACCCGTCGCTCTACGACACCACGCGCATCGCCGAAGAGCTGGGGGGCAGCTTTCCCCCCTACGCGCGCTGGGCGCCGGAGCTGGGGGCGGACGCGGTGGTGCTCTGCCCGCCGCACTTGCGCAAGTGGATCGTCGCCCGGTTGCCGCGCTGCCGCACCGCCATCGTCTCCGGGTGGGCCTTCGACCCCTCCGCGCGCTACCGCTACGGCGCCGACGCCGCCTTCTGCCTGAGCGACCACGCCGACTACCGCGATCTCCTCGCCTACGTCGAGCGCGTGCAGCCCACCCGCGTCCTCACCGTGCACGGCCACGCCACCGAATTCGCCGCCGAACTCCGCCGCCGCGGCTATCAGGCCAACGCGCTGGACGAACCGGATCAGTTGAATCTGTTCTGATTGGTGGCGGGAGATGGGGTGTGGTATTGGTTCCCGAACCGATTGAAATCGGGGCTGTCGGGCCGTGCGGCCGGTCGTCCGCCCCGACTTCAGTCGGTCCCTACTTACCCGTGCTCAATCGCCGCGTTGCTTCTCGCTTCTCGCTTCTCGCTTACGATTCCCCCGGCTCGCGCGGGAGCAGTTTCCACTGGTACGCGCGGTTGTCCACGGTGAAGTCCCACGCGGGGAGGCGGGCGGCGGGGGTGGTCAGGTCGGGCCACTCCCACCAGCGGGAGGTAAGGGGCAGGCCGATGGGGGCATAGGCCACCGCGGCGATGAGGAGAAGTAGCAGCGCGGAGACCACGGCGCCGCCCTCCGGGCCGTAGTCGCCGCCGGTGAGCAGCGGGTGCCCGGTCAGCGTGGCGAGCAGCGGCGTGGCGATGGGGATCTCCGTGCCGCTGATGCGCAGATGACAGAGGAGCAGCCCGAGTTTCCACCCCGCTGACGCCCCGATGGACAACCACAAGTGGCCCGCGCGCAGGTAGAGCAGCCCAAAGAGCACGCCCTCCAGCGCCAGGTTGGTGATCACCAGCGGCGTGGCGTTCTTGTCGGGAGGGATGGCGATGAAGCACGCCATGAGCAACAGCGTGATAGGCATCCCGATGCCGCGTAGCAAAGTCTGAAAAAGGTAGCCGCGGTACATGAGTTCCGTGGCCATGGCGACGATGAGCAGCGCGCCCAAGGCCAGCGACAAGTGTTGCAGCATGATGGGCGTGACAACATTCACCTGCACATGGGCAAAGCCCGTGCCCACACACAGCGCCACCAGGAGGAAGATGAGGACCAGCGTGCCGGCGAAGCCGCCCACCAGTGCGAGAAGGCGTCGGCCATCCAGCCCCAACCCCAGTGTGTGCGAGGGCAGGTGATCGAGGTTGCGCAACAGCACGACCGCCGCCGCGACATTCGCCGCTATCATCGTGAGGTAAGTAATGAGTATCGACGTCAGGTCCATCGTACTGGATCCGACGGGTGTTTTGAAGAATTTGGTGATATCCAGGTGGAACGCCTGCGCAAGTGGCATCGAGATGCCAAACATCACGAGAAAACCCGCGACGTTCAGGGCGACCAGATAGATCGCCGCGCGCCATCCGCTGCGCACGCGTCCCGTCTTTCCATCGAACCAGAGCAAAAACCAGTTCATCGCTTCTGTGATTCGGCGTGCGGGGTGTCGGTTCCTTGTTGGTGGCGCCGCGGTGCATCGTTGGGCGCGTGTGGGTACTAAAAACCGCGCGCGCGGGGGTATACTCCCACTTGGCAGTGACGGGCTGCTGCCCCGCGGCCACCGGAGGACGTGCATGAAGATCGAACGAGCAACGTTGTTGGACACCATCCCGGTGTTGCGCCTGTCGGGCGAACTCGACTTGAGCACCGTACCGGAGTTGCGCCGCGCCATCCGCGGGCTCATCGAGGAGACGCAGGTGAACTTCGTCATCAACCTGACGAACCTCGATTTTATCGACAGCTCCGGCCTCGGCGTGCTGGTGGGCGGACTGGCCCGCGTGCGCGAGAAGCAGGGGGAGATCAAGCTGGTGTGCGCCAACCGGCGCATCCTGCGCGTCTTCGAGATGACCCGCCTGACCCAGCTCTTCGAAATCTACGACGCCGAAGAAGCCGCCGCCCGCGACTTCGCCGCCCGCCGCGGCGAAGCGGCGTAGCCTGGCGGAGGGAACAGGGAACGGAGGACAGGGAACAGAGGGCAGGTTCGGTGCTAGAACGGCGCGAGTATAGTCAAGCGCAGGTCAACCAGCACTGTGTGGAAGCATGACGGCAGTCGCGCGCCTGGGTGGAAGTGCTAGTGCCCATGGCCGATAAGATTGTAGCCGCAGGCTGATGCTTGCGTTCTGATCCGGTTGGGAGCATCACAGGCTAAGAAACTATCTCAAAACGCATCGTAGCCGGATCGGGGAGGATTCTTCGTGACTGGCTAGGCGGATTTTCGAGAGTGTATGAGGTCATACATGCTAGAAAATCCAACAACGCCAGGCACGGAGAAGACCCGCGAGGAGGCTGCGAGCCGTTTTGAGATAGTTTCTAAAGCCCAATTCCATTCAATTAAGCTTGGTACGTCCGCCTACACGCCGACCCCACCCCCGCCCCTCCCCCGGGCGCCTCGCAATACTCGGCTGGGAGAGGGGTGATGGCAAGGTGGGTTTTTCGCTCCCGTCTTCCGCATTTAATACTTGGCTACTCCCTTCCCCTCGGGGGGAAGGGCGGGCCTGTCCGCCGAAGCTCCGCAGAGCGAAGGCGGGGGATGAGGGCGCGTGCAGGAAGGCGTACCAAGCTTAATTAAACGGCATTGGGCTATAGCCTGCGGCTACAATTTTCATCCCGGTGAGTCTTTTCGAGCACGAGCACGAGCACGATTACGCGCACGATTTCCCCGCGCGGAGAGGAATACCCCACTCGGCGCCCGAATAGATTAGCATCATTCCAAGGAGCACCCTTTCCGTATGAGCAACATCTACTTTGCCTCCGCGCATGTGAAGTCGATCGACCGCAACGCCTCGTTGCCGGCGAAGTTTGCGCGTTTGCTGCCCCATTGCAACCTGGAACGCTTCAAGGACAAGCGCGTCGCGGTGAAGATGCACGTCGGCGGCGATATCGGCTACTACACCATTCATCCGCTCTTCGTGCGCATGGTGGTGGACGCCATCCGCGCGGCGGGCGGGCATCCCTTTCTCACCGACGGCTCCTTCTCTACCGATGCCGCCGTGGCGCGCGGCTATACGCCGGAGGTGGTGCATGCCCGCGTGGTCGGCGCCGGCGGCGAGCACGATAAATACTACGTCAGCGTGCCCACCGACGTGCCGGGGTTGCCCGAGGTGCGCATCTCCGGCAATATCGCCGACGCCGACGCCATGCTGGTGCTCAGCCACGGCAAGGGGCACGGGCATTCGGGCTATGGCGGGGCGATCAAAAATATCGCCATGGGGTGCGTCAGCTACGCCACCCGCGGCGCCATTCACGCGCTGATGGCGCAGCACTTCGCCTGGGACCCGGAGCTGTGCACCCATTGCGAGCAGTGCGTGCACGGTTGCCCCACCGCCGCGGTGCATTTCAACGGCGAAGGCGTGCTGGGCATCAACGAGCACCACTGCCGGTACTGCATGCACTGCACGCGTAGCTGCCCCACCGACGCGCTGACCATGCCGCAACCGGAGGAGAAGTTCCGTGGACTTTCGCACTTTCCGATCTGACTTCCTGCTGACCGGGGGCTTGTGTCCCGCTCCGGCGTTCACGCAGCGCGGGCCGCGTGGTCGATGAGCAGATCCACGTCGGTCGGATTAATGGCACGAGCGGGGTCCGCGCC
>CAIYQO010000030.1 GCA_903928345.1 uncultured bacterium
GCCTGCTGGCTCCAGAAGCCGATCCCTGGCAGGCGTGGCTTGCCAAACACGACGCTCCTAACCGTTACATAAACGCGCGCACGGCAAAGTGACGACTCCTGGCGCAGGTTTTTTCGTCGCTGTCGCCCAGCGGGCATACAGGTCGCCTTCGTGCCCGCCTCATCTACCACTTACGAACGCACCCACCCCAATTCGCAAACTCGGCGCACCTTTTTTCACGACGGCTTCCACACCGTACTACCAACTACTCCCATAGCAGGCACCAGCCGAAATAGCACAATGCGTTTGCGAAACAATACGAAAATTTGTCTCGGTGAAACGATCAGCGGCTCACCGGCACCAGTCTCTACCCCCGCGTCATACACCCTCTTACGCGTTGGGCCCCCGAAATTACGAAGGCTGGGCAAATTTTGATGCGCTGGAAGGTGAGCTCAACAGGGGTCTCCATTGGCCCCACAACAACGCATCGCGAAATCCACCTACAGCAAACTTTCGTTTGTACAATTTCCAGGACTTGTGCTACAATCAAAGCTCTCACCATTTCAGCGAAGGAGCCCATGTATGCGCAGTTGGAACTACGTCCATGCCGAGCAGGTGTTGCCTGCCCGCCTGGTCAAGGAAATCCGGCAATATGCCACTGGACTGCTCTACATCCCGACCGATCTGGCCCAGACCCGGGAACGCACCGCCCTCCGCGTGCGAGCGATGAAAGAGCAGGGGTATCGCAACTGCGAGATCGCCCGCATCCTGGGCATCACGCCCCGGCACGTTTGCGGGGTACTGCGCCGTTTCCAGGAGGCAACCGCGATCACTACGCATGCCGGCACGATCACGGGTGATGCGCCGCAGGGGGGCCATAGTGAAGGTGGCGAAACGCCTCCCTCTCCCCGCGTGTAAATCTCCAGAAGCGGAATGGCAGCGCGACAGCCCCCGATGTCTATATGCGTAGCGAAACGGAGATCTGTCCGCGGAAATCAGGACGCATCCAGATTCCCCCCTACTTCTCTATATGTCGTGACGCCCGAATTTTTTGCAGGGCGTCTTTTCAGATGAGGTGCGGCATGCTCAATCGACAGGAACAATATTGGCTGACGTGCTGGCGGCGATCCCAGTCTGCCCCACCGGCCACAGTATCAGGCCGACAGCGGTATCGCCTGGGGGCTATCAGACACGGACTGTATGCGGCGCGCATCTTGAATGCGGAGGAGCGGGCGCTGGTGGAGGATTGGCAGGAGCTGGTGACGGATTTACGGACGCAATACCCCGCGGAGGGAGATCGCATCGACCTGCTGGTGATCTACTGGTTGTTTCTCTTTCGGGCGATCCGCGCGGGGCATGGGAAGGCCATCGAGCGGGCCGGGCGAGCGATTCGCACCCACATGCGTAAGTTATCGCGACCGTGCAGACCGGCACCGGAGCGTCCGAGCAATCGCTGGGGGCCAGAGGAACAGTATGCGTGGCAGACGCTGTTGCTCGCGGAGATCAAAAAGCGAAGAAACATTGCAGGGAATGATGCGGAGGGCAGGCTGTCTCACGCGTGAAGTGGCAGCCTCTGCAGCCCGACATTGCAAGCAATGTGCATTCTCTGCAATGTCGACCAAATGCGAACACCGGCACCCTGGCGGGGGTACCGGTGTCTGGATGCCGTGCCTGACGGCGAAAGGTTGTCTAACCGTGACTAGTATACCAGATCAGACGGAAAAACACCAGTGTGCCCCTGTCGACCTATCCTATCGGGCCATTGGGCGGTTGAGTCAACCGGGCTATCGATTAGCGCTCCTCCGGGCCGATAGCCTGCTGCGCGAGTTTCTGCATGGCCGCGTAAAGATGCGGATCGACCTGCCCAATGGATCACGGCGCTACTATCCCATCCTAGCCGAGGATGTGCCCTCGGTCTTGCGGGACTTTACGTCGGGCCTCTATTCGACACCGCCTGCCGGCATCCGCACGCAGAAATCACAGGACGACCCCGGTATTCAACAGCGGAACTACTATGCGAAGCACCACCGGTTAGCCATCGAGACGGAAGACGCCGTAACGCGCACGACGCGCCTGGGTGTCATCGACTTCGATGGCGGTCCGGGGCATGGGGACCCGCTGCGTGACCCGTTGGGGGCTGCGCGCGACACCATCGCCAATCTCGATGACCTGGGCTGGCCATCGTATCTCGTGCGCAGTAACAGCGGAGCGGGCTATCACCTGTATGTATTCTTTCAGCATCCCC
>CAIYQO010000031.1 GCA_903928345.1 uncultured bacterium
GTTGTGACAAGCAATCGGCGGCCACCGGCACCGGGCGGACCGCATCGGCGGTCGCAGACACCAGGACAGGAAGCGACCGCTAGGCGCTGGGGAGAGCAGCGCTGACCGGAGGAGTAGGCGTTTTCAAACGGCTTCTAAGGTGAACTGTTGATCCGGATACGTGGTGGAATTGAACGTCTGCCCCGCGGTGTTGTCCACCACCGTCAGGTCGGCACCGGCCAGGGTGTTGTCGGTATGCCCACCCCAGCAGATGTGCAGCTTTGCGCCGCTGGTGACGGGGAAGTTCATGGTGAGGTTAATCACCACCGGCGATGCGGCCCCGTTATCCGCCCCCGCCCGCGTCGACGCCCCCAGGCCCACGGCGCTCATATTGACCGTGGGGAGATAGCAGGCGGCGGCACGCGTCCAGCCCGACGCGGTTACATTGAACCCGGCAGGCGCCGTTGTGGTCTGGAAAGTGGTCGTCGATCCGTTATCGAAGAAACCACCCCCATAGTAGAACTTGGCCTTCGGGACGATTACCAGCGGGGTGGACCAGTCAAAGGTGACCGGTCGGGTGGAGACATAGCGGGTGGCGTAGGGTTCGTTATCGCCGTGGCCGTTGTTGATGTAATTCACCAGGGTCTGTTGATCCGCCGCCGCGGTGACCGGGAGAATACTCACATGTCCATCCATGAAGGAGGCGATGATCTTCCCGCCATGCCGGGGATCGATATATTTGGTAAACAGGCGTTGGGGATCCCCCACCACGACGACATCGGCGGTTCCGCTGCCGTTGTCGCAGCTTTGCAGATCATTCGTCACGCCGTCCGCCGTCAACAGCACATCCGTCGGGGTCTGATACGTGCCCAGCGCCTGTCCGCTTAAATGGGAACCGCCATTGTACAGATAGGCGTTTTTGATCTTCGTCCCCGCGGTGGGGCAGATCAGCACGCCTTTGTCCAGATTGATATCCCCCCAGATCGTTTGGGCGGAAGGCATGAGTTCGTCGTGATCCTGGGCGAACATTAACAGCGCCGTGGCGATCTGCCGTTGGTTGTTCAGACAGGCGGTCTGCCGTGCTTTTTCCCGCGCCTTCGCGAAGACGGGGAAGAGGATGGCGGCCAGAATCGCAATGATAGCGATTACGACGAGGAGTTCGATGAGCGTGAACCCACGCTCCGGTTTGGAAGAGATAGACATATGGCGCTCCTTTGTCTCAGGTTTGGTATCGCGGTGACTTCGCGTTGCCGGTGTCCTTGGTCGAACTATATCGATAATACCTTTTCCTGTCAACCGGTTTACGGTCAAATATGCCGGAACGACGCTGTGATTCCGGTCAATCAGGCAAGCCATCAACATATGCGGGACACACCACGTGTAAGGGAAGCGCGGGAAATACGCGGAAAATCATCCGGCAACGGGTTCACGCTCGCTGGCTCGGGGAATAAGAAGCCCGGCGCCCCCGCCCATTCACCATGTTGCATTTTGCCTGTTGCATTTTGCTTGTTGCACTCATCTCGGGAAGGGTCGCATGGTTCGCGTTCTCACCTGGCGTCTTGTCTATCAATTAATCGGCGCGCTGGCCGCGCTGGTCTTCGGCACCCTCACCGCGCGCTGGCTCGGTCCTCATGATAAAGGGCTGGTGTCGCTCACCGCGCTCATTGCCTTCATGGTCTCCCTGATCGGCGCCTTGGGGGTCAACGAATCCGTGGCCTTCTTGCGCAACCGCCGGGGCTTCACCGCCGCCGAGGTGCACGTGGGGCTGGCGGCGCTCACGCTGGGGTGGGGCGGCGCGCTGGCGCTGGCCACCACGGTGGTGCTGCGCCTGTGGGGCGGTCGGCTGTGGCACACCGACTTTCCCCTCTGGCTCGCGGTCGCCACCGGCGCACTGGTGCTGTTGCGGCTGTGGTTCTCGCTGGGCAAAAGCCAACTGCTGGCGGAGGGCCGCTACGGCGTGGTGAACACGCTGGACGTCGGCTTCGTGCTCGTGCCGCTGCTGCTGCTCTTCCCGCTGGTGCATTATCGCGGGCACACCGTGCTGGCGGTCACCGCGAGCACCGTGCTCGCCGCGCTGGCGGTGGCGGCGCCGCTGCTGCCGCTCACCCATGCCTACCGCGGGGTGGTGCACTGGACGCGGCTGCGCACGCTGGCGGTGGAAACGCTGCGCTACAGCCTGCTGACCTTCGCCCGCGTCTCCGGCGCCACGCTGGTGTATCGCGTGAACGTCTTCATCGTCGGCGCATTGCTCAACCTGCGCAACGTGGGGTGGTACGCGGTGGCGCTGATGCTCTCCGAGGCGCTGCTGAAGATCCCCGACGCCGTCACCTGGCTGCTGGCCCCGCGCGTGGCGCGCGCCGAGGTGGGCACGGTGAACAGCATGACGGCGCGCTACCTGCGCTGGACGCTGCTGGCCTCGTTCGTGCTCGCGCTGGGCCTGGCGGCGGTGACGCCGTGGCTCATCCCGCGACTGCTTACCGCGTCGTACGCCCCCGCGGTGCGCCCGGCGCTGCTGCTGCTGCCCGGCGGGCTGTGCGCGTGCGTGTACCAGCTCCTCTCCGCCAGCCTCACCGGCCAGGGGCGCGTGCGCGACACGTTGGCGCCCACCTGGATCGGCGTGGTAGTGATGGTCGTCTTCAACCTGTACGCCATCCCGCGCTGGGGGCTCACCGGCGCCGCGGTCACCGCGTCGCTGACGTACGCCCTCACCGCCGGCCTGCAAACGTGGAGCTACTGCCGCGCCACCGGCGCCGGGGTGGGCGAACTCTTCCTGCCGCAGCCGGTGGACGGCATCGTGCTGCGTGCCGGGCTGCGCGCCCTGAGGAGCCATGTATGACGGAGCGTTTAGGCGTGTTGCTGATCGGCGCGCTGCCGCTGTGGGAAGACCGCGGCGACGCCATCCACCTGCGCGAAGTGGCGCTGGCGCTGCGCGCGCGCGGCATTGACCCGGTGCTGCTTTGCCTGCCCGGCCCCGCCGCGCCGGACCAGACGCTGCGCGAAGTGCGCGTGGCCGTGCCGCGCCGCCGGGGGCTATTTCACCTGGCGTGGAACGTGTTGGGCACGCGGGCGGCGGTGCGCGCCATCCGCGCGGAGGGACTGGGCGTGATTTACTCCCGCCTCGACCCCGGGCTCATCGTGGGCAAGCTGGCGGCGCGCCTCACCGGGCGCCCGCTGGTGGTGGAGATGAACGGCCTGCCCGCGGAGGACGTGCGCCTGTACCGCGGCTACCACGCCGTCCTCGGCACGCTCACGCGGCGCTGGGAAGCGGGCATGTATCGCGCGGCGCGGAAGATCGTGGCGGCGCCCGGCTACGCGGCCTACGCGCAGCAGCACTACGGCGTGCCGGCGGAGAAGTGCGTGGTGACGCCGCTGGGGGTGAATACCGAGCTGTTCCACCCGCGCGACCGCGGCGATTGCCGCCGCACGTTGAGTTTATACGAGGTGCCGACCGTCGTTTGGATGGGCGCGCTGGCGGGGTGGCAAGGCCTGCAGACGCTGGTGGACGCGGCGGTGCGGATACGCGCGGTGGTGCCGGCGCGCTTCCTTATCATCGGCGACGGGCCGGCGCGCGCGGCGTGCGAGGCGGCGGTGGCGGAACGCGGACTGGCGGAAGCCTTCCACTTCACCGGGCAGGTGCCCTATGCGCGGGTGGCGCACTACCTGGGCGCGGCGGACGTGTGCGTGGCGATGTTCCCGGGCAACCGCGGCGGCAAGGGGAGCATCTCGGCGCTGAAGACGGTGAGCTACCTGGCGTGCGGACGTCCCGTGGTGACCACGGAGATGGACGAGTTGGGCGCGGGGATCACCGCGGCGGGCGCGGGCTTCGCCGTGCCCCCCGACGATCCCGACGCGCTGGCGGCGCGGGTGACGGAGCTGCTCTGCGAGAGCGAAGCCGCCCGGCAGGCGCGTGGGATGCGCGCGGCGGCGCTGGTGGGGTATGACCGTACCTGGGACGCCGCGGCGGACCGCATCGCCGCCTGCCTGCGGGAGGTGGCCCAATGACCCCCCGCCGTCTGACCCTGCTGCATTATGCCGCCTTCGGCGCGCTGGCGCTCTTCCTCAACGGGTTGCTGGCGTGGAACCTGCTCGCGCCGAACACCTTGCCCGGCGGACGCGGCGCGCTGACGGGGGTGTTCGCCCTCGGCTTGCTCGCCATCGTGGGCATCGCCAACGGCTACCGCTTCACACGGCAGGCGCAAATCCTGGGGTGGCTGCTCCTCGCGCAAACGGCGGTCTTCGTAGCGGCGCTGCAACTCGGCGGCGGCTCCGACTACGGGCGCTGGAAGGTGCAGGGGTTCGTCCTCTTCGCCGCGCTGCCCGCGCTGCTGCTGCTCTGGCTGGCGCCGCGCCGTCCGCGGCTGACGGCGCTGCTCTACACCGGCCTTTTCGCCATGGCCTTCCTGCCCTTCCTCATCCTGCTCCCCTATGGGCTGCGCGCGTTGATGGCGGGGAGCACGGTGCCGTGGATGTTGCGCCAGCACGGCGTGGATACCATCGGCATGAGCCGCACGCTGGGACTGGGCGCCTTCCTGGCGGTGGCCTTCGTGCTGCGCAAACACGGCATGGCGCGCCTGCTGCTGGCCGGCTGCGCGGGAGCCATGGTGCTGGCGCAGTGGTGGATCGGCCAGCGCGGGCCGCTGCTGGCGCTGGCGGTCAGCGTGCTGTACCTGTTCCTTATCATCACCCCCGTGCGCGTGCGCATCCCGCGCCGCCTGCGCAACGGACTGCTGGTGGTGCTGGTGCTGGCGGCGGTGATTACCCTGCCGCGCGTGCTCCCGCGCGTGCAATGGGACACCGTCAGCCACGACCCGCGCGTGCAGATCGGGCAGCGCTGGGCGGGGATGTTCCTCGAACACCCGCTCTTCGGCATCGGGATGGGGTCGTTCAGCTACGGCGGCCTGCAAGGAATCGACCCGTCGCAGCAGGACGAAAACGACCGCGCCTACGCGCACAATATCTTCGGCGAACTGCTCTCCGAGTCGGGCCTGCTCGGTTTCGGCGCCTTCATCTTCTTCCTCATCTTCGCCTTCCGCTTCGCGAAGAAGGCGCGCACCGCGTTGACCGGCGAGCCGCGCGTGTGGCACCAAACCAGCATGGGCCTGGCCGTCTACGCGCTGGCCTCCGCCCAGGTCAGCGGCGATTTGACCACCAATTACCTGGTCTGGGTCAGCCTGGCCCTCGTCTATGCCACCGCCGTACCCCCCGCCGCGGAGTCGCGGGCGACGGCGGTGGTGTTGCCGTGGGCGAAGCTGGGGGAGCGGAACGCCGTCTCGCCGCCGACCCCCTATCCCCAACCCTTCCCCCGTGGAGCCATAGAGGAATGTGAAGGGGAGTAGGGTGAAGCGCGATGACTGGGAAAAGAAACGACATTCAGGTCGCACTCGCTCAATGGGTGGGCTGCCGACATTAGCGGTTCACCCGTGCGACCCCTATCCCCCCGCCCCTTTCCCCGGCGCGGAGAAAGGGGAGAGGTAATGTGGATAGTCAACCAGCTCGGAAAAAATTCAAGCCAGAATTCAGGCATTGAAATGAATTGCGCTCAACGCCCTTCTTCCCGGTACTCCCCTTTCTCCCGCGGGGGAAAGGGGCGGGGGGATAGGGGTTGCACGGACGCGCGGTGCACGCGGAAAAACCCGCTTATGTGCGAGTAATGATCCTTATTGGAGTAACCCATGCGTATCCTGCAATTGAAAACGAGTACCAGCCGCGGTGGGGCGGAGACGATGGTGTGGCAATTCACCCGGCGGGCGGTGGCGCGCGGGCATGAGGTGTTGACCGTCTTCTCAGAGCCGGGGTGGCTGGCGGAGGAGTTCGCCACGGCGGGCTTCTCGGCGCGGGTGCTGCCGTTGAGCAGCGCGGCGGGGGTGCGGCGCGTGCCGGCGCTGCTGGCGCTGTTGTGCCGCTTCCACCCCGACGTGCTGCTCAACCACGGGGCGCGGGTCAACCTGTTCGGCGCGCTGGCGGCGCGGTTGGCGGGGGTGCCCAGCGTGGCGGTGGAGCACGGCATCGACGACTGGCGCGCCACCTCGCCGCGGCTCAATAGCCTCGACCGGATGTGTGCGCGCCTCAACACGCACCGTATCGCCGTCAGTCGCGCCGTCTACCGCATGTTGGTGGAACGGCACATTCTGCCGCCGGAAAAGATCACCCTGATCCCCAACGCGGTGGAGCTGCCCGTGCCGGCGGTACACCCGCGCGAGGCGATGCAGGCACGCTTCGGCTTCTCGCCGGAGGACGTGGTGGCGGTCACCGCCGCCCGGCTGGCCCCGCCGAAGGGCCACCGCTACCTGCTCGACGCGCTGCCGTTGCTGCTGCCGGACTTCCCGCACCTGCGCCTGCTGCTGCTGGGCGACGGCGAGGAGCGCGCGGCGCTGGAGGCGCAGCGCGACGCGCTGGGCTTGCGCGGGTACGTAATCTTTGCCGGCAGCGTGGGCGGCGTGCCGGAACTGCTCGCCGGCTGCGACCTGTTCGTGCTCCCCTCGCTGTGGGAGGGGATGCCGGTGGCGCTGCTGGAGGCGCTGGCCGCCGGGCTGCCCACCCTCGCCACGCGCGTGGCGGGCACGCCGGAAGTGATTCGCGACGGCGAAACGGGCCTGCTGGTGCCCCCGCGCGATCCCGCGGCGCTGGCCGACGGGCTGCGCCGCCTGCTGACCGACGACGCGCTATGCGCCCGCCTGGCGGAGGCCGGGCCGGCCCACGTACGCGCACACTACGACATCGATATCCTCGTCGACCGCTACCTGGAGGTATTGGGCGACGCGTGCAAGGAGGGCCGTCATGCGGCATAACCAGACCCATGTGTTACAGGTGATCGGCAACTCGTCCTTCGGGGGCGCCACCCGCGTCATTCACGCCATCAGCCGCGGGCTGCAGGCGGCGGGGTACCGGGTGAGCGTGCTCACCTCCGACCCGCGCACCCAGGAACTCTTCGCGGGCATCGGCGCCACGGTGATCCCCTGCCGCCACTACGTGCGGCAGTTGTCTCCGCTGCGCGACGCGCTGGCGGTGGCCGAGACGCGCCACTTGTGCCGGTTGTACGACATCGATGTGCTGCATACGCACACCTCCAAGGGGGGCGCGATCGGGCGCGTGGCGGCGTGGACGCTGGGGTTGCCGGTGGTGCATACCGTGCACGGCTTCTCCTTCCACGACTTCTCCTCGGCGTGGGCGCGCACGCTGTATACCACCGCGGAGTGGGCGCTGGCGCCGCTCACCGCGCGCATGGTGCTCATCAACGGGGACGAATACCGCCTGGTGCGCCACCACGACTGGGTTCCGCGCGCGCGCACCCGGCTCATCGTTAACGGCATCCCCGTGCCGCCGCTGCCCGCCGCGGCCACCGCACACGAGGGTTGCCCGCATCTGGTGACCGTGGGGCGGCTGTCCATCCAGAAGGGGTACCGCTACCTGCTCGACGCGATGCCGGCGGTGCTGGCCCGCTTCCCGCACGCCCGGCTGAGCATCGTCGGCGAGGGGGAGGAGCGCGCGCGGCTGGAAGCGCAGACGGCACGGCTGTCGCTGAACGCCGCGGTGACCTTCACCGGCTTCCAGACCGATCCGCTGGCGTGGTTGACGAAGGCGCACGTGACGGTGTCGTCGTCGCTATGGGAGGGCCTGCCCATCGCCGTGCTGGAGATGATGGCCGCCCGCCGCCCTATCGTGGCCACGTCCTGCCGTGGCACGCGCGACGTGCTCACCCACGGCGAAAACGGCCTGCTCGCCCCCCCCGCCGATCCCGACGCACTGGCGGAGGCGCTCGTCACCATGCTCACCCATGAGGAGCGCGCGCACGGCATGGCCGACGCCGCCCGCTACACGCTGGAAACCGCCTACACGGAAACGCGCATGGTGCAGGAGTACGTCACCCTCTTCCGCGACCTCCGCCCCACCCGCGCCACCGCCGAAGTGTCGCCCGGGTTGGAGGAGGCGGTACCGAGTAATAGCGGCGAATAATGGGCGATCCGTAGGGCATGGGCGCCGTCCCATGCCTGTTCCCGACCCCTTGATCCGCTGGAGCAGGGAGAAAAAGTCGTCGACTTTCCGTGTTGGCTCCATCGGTATAGCAATGCGGCGGGCAGGCATGGGACGGCGCCCATGCCCTACGCGGTATTACGCCAGCGGCAACTCCGGGTGCGCCTCGGTCGTCTTCACCCGTTCCGCCTTCTTGAACGTCACATTGCCCCGCGTGGCCGGCATGTCGATACCCTTGCCGGCCAGCAATTCGGCCACGGTCAACACCTGTAGCCGGGGGTGACGTGTGCCCCACCCGGAATCGTAAAAGCCCGCGCTGGCCGCTTCCGTGTGCATGGGCCGGGTGGGCTCTTCCATCGTGAGCAACACGCCGATCTCCGCGCCTTCCCGTTCAATCACCCCGCGCAAGTCGCGCAGGTGTGTCACGTTGGTATGCCCGGCCTTCACCGAAAAGATCACCTGCTTCGTCTTCCCGCCCGCGCCTTCGTCGTGGAAGTACAGCCGCCCGTCAATGCCCTTGTCGGCGCCCTTTTTCCCTTCCACCGGGCGCGCGCCAACCAGCCCCAACGCCCACCACTGGAATTGGTAGGGATCGCTGGCCGCCAGGGCTTGCGCGTCCGGCACGGATACCGGTTCGCCCTTCACCTGAAACGGCAAGTCTTTGCCGAAGGCATCCCACAGCCGGTGTTTCATCAGCGTCACCGCGAGGTGGGTAATATCAATACCGATCCACTGCCGTCCCAATTTCTGCGCCGCCGCAACCGCCGTGCCACACCCGCAGAAGGGATCAAGCACCACGTCGCCGGGATTGGAAGAGGCATTGATAATCCGCTCAAGGAGGGTCAGGGGCTTTTGGGTGGGATAGCCAAGCCGTTCCGCCGCCTGCGAATTAATCGGCGGAATATCAGTCCATATCGTTCCGAGTGGTGTACCGGGGGTATCGTCTAAATACCGTTTATAGCGAGGCATGTCTGAAGCGGTAAAAACGATCCGTCCCTCAACCATCAATTCATCGATCTTCTCTTGTTTCCACGCCCAATGTCTACCAGCAGGAGGTTCAATCATACGATCCCCGAATCGACGGGCCGGGCCAGCTCCCGCCCCAGTAGCCGATACCAGTTGGTAAAGACGGCCATCAGCATCACGATTCGTATAATGAGATCGGATATATTCAGTATCATGTTGCGCATAAGGGGGGTTCCATGTGGGAGAATCCCCTTTTGAGTAATACAGAATCGTGTCGTGGATATCGTTATAGCTTCCTGCCCCGCCGTGTGAGGCTGATCTTTTCCAGATAAGCTCTGATCGGTAATACCTTACCCCGAACACCGAGTCCATCAGCATCTTCAAATAATGGCTAGCCGTAGGATCACAATGCAGGTAGATACTCGCTGTCGGCTTCATCACCCGGCGCAGTTCCACCAGGCGCGGTGCCATCATGGCGAGATAGGCCAGCAGGGTATTTTCGCCTAACACGGTGCGGAAGGCTTGCATGGCGCGCGAGACTTGCCCGCCCAGCTCTACCGTATCCTGATAGGCCGCCGCCGCCGAGGCATCCCAGTGCCAGGTATCATCAAAGGCTTTGATTTGCGAGGCCGCCTGCGTGCCGTCCTGTTCCCCAAAGAGCACGTTATACGTCGCATTACTGTTGAAGGGGGGGTCAAGGTACACCAGGTCCACGGTTTCATCCTTCACGTAGCGCCGCAGAATATCCAGGTTATCGCCGTAGTAGAGCGTGTTGTCCGTCATAGCCACCTTCCGTGCGGATATGCCGCTGGATTCGCCGCGCGGGGGCAGGGTTCCTGCCGCACAGGGGGGATCGATCAGGGGCGAGACGCCCGTGCCACGGGGGGACGGCATCGGTTGCGCATTCGCTTATCGTGCGATAAGCGACTGATGAGGCAAAGGAACACCGCGCGGGTGGTGTGCCCGGCGGTGTAAATCCCGAGGGGGTAACGGCATTATTTCTCGCCGCGCAGGTCGCGGATGACGACCCGGTCGCTCTTGGGATTGATATCGAGCGCCTGGCGGGGCACGATATCACGGCGACGACAGACGAGGCATTCGCACACGGCGTGATGCGTCGACTGCGAGATAATACGCCACTGGCGGCAGGTACAGACGGATGCCATAATTAAGCTTCTTCTGTTCAGCGAAGTTGGACGATGATCATTACGGCGGCTAGGGTGCGATCATAATCCGATACCGGGGGAATGTCAACAGTCGTGCCGCTTGCTTCGCTGAACAGCCCCAACTTTTCGGCTGTCAACCCCCGGAGCCCGATGGCTCACTGTTGGTATTCCCTACTTACATCGGTTACAAACTGAACCTTACTTAGCCACGGCCTGCCCATATTTTTCCACGTAGCGCCGGTGGCCGCGCGCCACTTCTTCCGCGGGGATGGGGATGGGTGTACCGAGCTGCAACGCCAGGAAGACGGTGCGCGCCACGTCTTCGCACATCACCGCCGCCTTGAACGCCGCCGTGGGGGTGGGGCCGATGGTGAAGACGCCGTGGTTCTGCAGCAGGATCGCCGGCGAGTCGCCGATGTGCGCCACGATCGCCTCCCCGATGGCCTCCTCGCCGATCGGGCAGTACGGCCCGCAGGGGATAGGGCCGCCGAACTCGTCGGCGATGGCGGTGAGCACCGCGGGGATGGGCCGCCCCACCGCGGCGAAGGCGGTGGCGTAGTTGCTGTGCGTGTGCACCAGGCCCAGCACGTCGGGGCGCGCGCGATACACCACCAGGTGGGTGGCGGTGTCCACCGAGGGCGCCAGCCGGCTCTCGACGACATTGCCGTCCAGGTCCACGATAGCCATATCGTCGGGGGTGAGGGCATCGAAGCCGATGCCGCTGGGCTTGATGACCACCAGATTCGTCGCCGGGTCGCGCCCGGACACATTGCCGCTGGTCATCGTCACCAACCCCTCCGCGGGCAGGGCTTTATTCAAGCGGCACACCGTTTCACGCAGCGCATCGAGCATAGGTCGCTCCTTGGTCGGGTATTCCTGTATGTCGGTGCCGATTGCGGCACCGCCGGGTTCCACCGGGGGTGAATGCTTATTCGCGCTCCCGCCGTGCGCTTCCTTCCAGCGCGGGCAGGAAGGCGGCGCGAAGGCGGCGAATGAGGAATGCTATGTTATCGGAGAAAGAGAACGCGCTGCGGATTTTGCGTTTCGACGCACCCGAGCGTGTGGCATCGGGGATGCCCGCCCACGGGGTGGGCTACTTCGGGGTGGATCACGAAGGCTTTGACGGCGGCAGCGGGCAGATGCCCGTGGGCAGCACCTGGATCGACATTTGGGGCACGCGGTGGCAAGTCGAGCACCCCGACGTGATGGGCTTCCCGCGCGCCTTTCCGCTGGCCGACCCGGCGGCGTTGGCGACCTACCAATGGCCCGATCCCGACGATCCGCGTCTGTGCAGCCGGATTTACACCCAGGCAGCGGCGCGCCCGGCGGACGTCTTCCTCAGCGGCAGCCATCGCTGCACGCTGTGGGAGAAGGCCTACACGCTGGTGGGCATGGAAAACCTGATGGTTGCCTTCCAGGAGGAGCCCGCCTTTGTGCGCGAGGTGCTCCACCACATCATGGATTTCCAACTCGGCATCGCCCGGCACTACCTGGCGGTGGGGGTGGACATGGTCGGCCTGGGCGACGACCTGGGCACCCAGCAAGGGCCGCTGCTCAGCCCGTGGATCGTGGACGAGTTCCTGCTGCCGGAATACCGCCGCATCTTCGACCTCTACCGCGCGCACGGGGTGATTATTCACTTCCACTCCTGCGGCAAGATCGACTGGATGCTGGAGCGGCTGCTGACCCTGGGGGTCGATTGTCTGAATCCCGTGCAAGCCTCCGCCAACGATTTGGCGCTGGTGCGCGCCCGTACGCAAGGGCGCATGGCGCTGCAGGGCGGCGTGAGCACGGAGGTCATCATGGCGGGACCACCTGAGCGCATTCGCGCTGAGGTGCGCCACAGCCTGTGGACGCTGGGGCGCGACGGCGGATACTTCTGCGCGCCCGATCAGGGGATGCCCTTTCCCCCGGCGCATTGGGAAGCGTTTCAGGATGCGCTGGCGACGTACGGCGTGTACCCGCTGACGGACGCAGGAAAGGAACGGTGCGCATGAAGCGCAGTCGGTTATATTTGATTGCCTGTTTTGTCGTCATGGTCGCTATGGTCGCGATCCCGTGGCTGAAGTATCGCATGACGCCCGTGCCGGTGCAGGACACCGAGCTGGTGTTGCCGCTGGGCCATGCCGGGCCGGTGGTGGCCGCGGCGTGCACGCCGGACGGCCACTGGTGCGCCACGCTGGATCAGCAGGGTGCCGTGAAGCTGTGGGACCTGAAGGCCGGCAACCTGTACCGCACCTTGCCGACCGAGTGGAACCCGGGCCGCCGCCTGCATCGCGGGATGACCGCCGCGCTGGCCTTCTCCCCGGACAGCCGGCTGCTGGCGGTGGGCGTGCCCGGCGACACGACGGTGCATGTCTACGACGTGCCCGGCGGTGCGCCGCGTGATATCATCCATCGCGAGGGCGGCGTCACCGCGCTGGCCTTCTCCGCGGACAGCCGCTACCTGGCCATCGCCGCCGATGAAAACCGCCTGTATCCCACGCCGGCATACAACCCCACCGCCGGCATGACCAGGCAAGGCCCGCCCCCGACGGCGCCCCTGCCGAATACCAGCTACCTGTGGGTGCACCGCGTGGCGGACCGCAAGTGCCTCTTCGCGCAGTATGCGCGACCCGCGGCGCGGGTGAGCGCACTGGCCTTCTCCACGAAGACCGACCTGCTCGCCACCGGCGCGCTGGACGGCACCGCGAGTGTCTTCCAATGGCAGGACGGCGAGCAGATCGCCCGCCTGCCCATGCAGCCGCCCGTGCAGCTCGACGGCGTGGCCGTGGCCTTCACGGGAGGGGACAGCGCGCTGCGCGTCACCCTGCAGGGTGTGCAGGGGCGCGGCTCCGGCGCGCGCACCGTGAATCTCACCACCGGCGTGTGGGCCTTCCGCGCCAACTCGCTCTACAACGCCGTGACCTGGCAGACGGGCCAACCGTGGGTCGGCCTGACGCCCGACGCGGTGACGTTGCTCGCCGGCAGCGCGCGCGGCTGGGGACGCGGCACCGTGACGGCGCGCGCCTGGAATCCGCTGCCGCAGACGCCGGGTCCCAAGGACATCGCGCCCACCGCCGCCGCCGTGTCCGCCGACGGGGCACGTGCCGTGTTGGGCTTCCCCGACGGCGACGTGCGCTTCGCCCAACTGGCCACTGGCAGCACGCGCGTCTTTCTGGGCCAACTGCCGCTGGGCGTCACCCCCGACGGGCACGACCTGACGCTGTGGGATGCCGACGGCACGCTGCAGCGCTGGCATCCCGGCGCGACGGGCACGCAGACGGCGCCCGTCCCCGGGCCCTCCGCCGTCTTCACCCGCGACGGACGCTACCTGCTCACCCGCGACGGCGAGCGCGTCACGCTGCGGCCCATCGGCGACGCGACGCCCGCACTGAGCTGCGCCGCCGCGCATTATACCAACGGGGTGCTCGCCGTGGTCGCCCCCGACAACGCCCACGCCCTCGTCGCCCCCGCGGGCGGCGAGATGACCGAAGGCGCTATCCTGTACAACATGAAGACGGCCCACCCGCAGTTGACCTTCAGTCAGCCGGCGGAAACGGATCGCCACACGCGCATCGCCGACGCCTGCTTCACGCCCGACGGCACGCAGGTGGTCATCGGCGTCGGCCTGGTGCCCCCCGCGGGCAAAGGGCCCACCGACGGCGTCGTGCAGGTGTGGAACCGCGCTGACGGCACGTTGGCGCGCGAGATTCACACCGACGGCATGGCCGTGCAAGGCGTGACGGTGTCCGGCGACGGGCATTACGTGGCCGCCTGGGGCCACGCGTACCATGCGCACAGCGGGGAATATCAGTGCGAGCGCGTCACGGTGTGGGAACTGGCGAACGGCAGCGAAGTCGCCCACCGCCAGGGGCTCGATCTGGCCACGGTGACCGCCGGCTTCACCCCCGAGGTGACCGCCGTCGTGCTGGTGGGCAGCAAGTACCAGGGCGAATACCTGGGCTGGGGCCCGAAGGCGCGCGTCGCCCGCCTCATCCGCTGGGAATTCTTCAGCAACACCGAGGTGGAGCTGGGTGTCTACTCCGATCTCGACCCCGCCGGCGCGGCGGTGAGCGGCGTGCGCGTCATCTGCCCCGCCGACGACGGCAGCATCCGCTTCTACGACGTCGCCTCCGGACGCCTGCACGCCACCGCCTACTGCTGGCGCACCCCCGCCGGCGCGCGCTGGCTGGCCGTCACCCCCGGTGGCGCGTATCAAGGCACCCCCGGCGCCGCCGATGCCCTGCACTGGCTCCACGGCGACACCCTCCTCCCCGCCGCCACCCGCGGCCACGAAGCCAGCGACGAGGAGATCAAAGACGCCTTCGGCCGCCCCGACCCGGTGGCGAAGGAGGAGAAGAAGGAGCGGTAGGTGTGCAACCAGCGTCATGCCATGGGTAGCCGGAGTGCATGAGCCGCGGATTTGGTATACTGTGAGTGATAACGGCACCGGGAGGTTGTGATGACGACGAAAGAATACGCGCTGCATGTGATCGAGGATCTCCCCGACGATGTGACGTGGGATGATGTGCGGGAACGTATCAACTTCGTCGCCGGAGTCCGCAAAGGTCTGGATGAGTTAGACGCGGGCAAGGGGATTCCCCACGCGCAGATTCGCGAGGAATATGCCGCATGGCTTACCGATTGATCTGGTCACCCATTGCGCGCCTGGATTTAAATGAGATCGTGGCCTATATCCGTGAAGACGATCCCCTGGCAGCTCAGCTATTTCTCCGCCGTTTAATACAAGCGCTGGAACGCCTGCCGGACTTCCCGGAATCGGGACGGATCGTGCCGGAATTTGCCAACCGCACCATACGGGAGCTGATTCGCCCACCCTGTCGCATCATCTACCGCATTTCCCCAAGAACAGAGCGTATCGAAATTGTGCGCGTCTGGCATGCGGCACGCGGCACTCCCCGCGTATAGAACACGCCGGCCGTATGCCCCAAGCGAGGATACCCATGGACACCGACACGGCACAAGCCCACCGGTTTGACGGCACGGTGGCGGTCTTTTACAACCCCATCACGCAGGTGGATACGCGGGAGTGGGATTCGATCCGCGAGTTCGACGGGCCGTTTCATCCGCTGCTGACGGACTACCGCTGTGACGAGTCGGCGGTGGTGCGGCAGCAGTTGCAGTGGATGCGGCGGGCGGGCATCGACGCCATCGTCTACGACGTCTACGGCTTCAAAACGTGGGAGATCCCCGACCTGCCCAAGGACCGCACGCTGCCGCTGCTGCTGGCGCTGCTGGCAGAGCAGGCGGACGAGGCGCGGCCGCTGCAGCTCATCCTCTGGCTGGAGAAGTGGTTCACCAACCCCACCCCCGCGCAGTACCGCTTCGGGCTGGACTACGTCCGTGCGCGGCTTGCCGCGCAACCCTTCTACTACCGCTACCACGGCAAACCGCTGGTGCTCGCCTACCTCAACGGGGACGACGCGGCGATCTCGGCCCTCGAGCCGGAGTACCCCGAGTTCACCATCCGCCGCGTGCAGGCGTTCGCGACGCCGCACTGGTCGTACGTGGAGGACTACCCGCAGACGGCGAACCGGGCGTGGATGCCGGTGCAGCCGGGCTTCGACCCCTACCTGGAGGCGGCCTACACGGACAAGTACGTGCGCGGGCAGGCCATCGACGCGGAGGCGGTGCGGCGCCACGGCCCCGCCGCCGCGGCCCGGCGCGAGGACGGCGCCTTCTTCGCCCGCCAGCTCCTGCGCGCGCGGGAGGTGGACCCGGAGATCATCTTCCTTTCCGGCTGGAACGACTGGCAGTGCTGCCTGCAGCTCGAGCCGGCGGTGGAGTACGGCTGCACCTACCTCGACCTCACCGCCCGCCTGCTGGGGCGAGAAGCGGAGACGGCGGGATACCGGAGGGACGAAAAGTGACATTTGTGGGGGTAAGGATAGTTAAGTAGTTTTGTTAGCATAAAAGGAGAAGCGCGATGGGTAGCAGGATCGCCACTTGTCTGGCCGATTATGACGATGTGATCGCCAAGTGCCTGCGCGCGTGGGCGTTGGTGCCGGAGGTGGCGGTGGGGGTCACATCGGACCAGGTGCCGCTTCAAGCCCGACAGCCAACCTTAGCACCTATCTTCACTATTTCACTGCAAAATATCGCTGCAAAAAGGCAAGCTGGCCGTTCGGGGGCTCTGCATGCTGGCGGTCGCCGCAGTAGAATTCACAGTGGGCGCCGCAGGCATCCAGCTTTTGCTTCAGAAGCAAGCCGGTGAAAGGGTGATGGATCAGATTCCCCGCCGGGGCGTTCGGGGGGAGGGGGAGCGGCGTATTGGTACCATAGCTCAAGTAGACCGGCGGCGCGGTGGGGGCGGCTAAGTTGACCGCCGAGGCATCCTTGATAATATTACGCACGCGTGGTGTGTCCAGATCCTCGATGGTGGCTGCGCCGAAGACTGGCAGGAATATGGTGATGAACTTGCGATACTCTTCCGGCGAAAGACCGCTGGTCGCTTGAAAAACACGCGGATCGAGCGTCGCCTGCCCACTGTTCGCGATGACGCAGGTGACGCGGGTGGAACATCGCGCGATTGGATCGATGGCCTTGGCGTCGGCGAGGTCGCAGTGCAGGCCGACCCACAAGGCGATATCCGCGCCGGCGGATTCGCCGTAGACAGCGATCCGGGCGGGGTCCAGTTTCCACTCCGTCGCCCGGCTGCGGACATACTGTACCGCGCGCGCGCCATCCAGCAATGCCGCGGGCAATGGTACGCCGTCTTTTCCGGCGGCCAGCCGGTATTCCACGCTGACCACCGCGATGCCGTGCTCCAGGCAGGCCTGCCGCAACCTGCCGCCTACCTGTGACTTGTCACCGCCGAGGAATCCGCCGCCATGAAAGCAGATGCACACCGGCGCCGGTGCGGGAGCCGCCACTTTCCATACGTCGAGTCGTTGCCGCGTGGAAGCACCATACGCCGCATCCCGAACATCCGGCGGCGTCGCCTCATTGCCGTTCGGAACGCCAAAAGCGCTCAACGAGAGGCAGACGAGTAACAAAGAGCCGATTACATACTTGGCAATCCGAGTCATACGGTAATTATTCGCTACTAAAGGGGCAACTCCTCTTCAATGCGTTGTCCTACCTTGTAACAGATCCTTTTCCAACCTGATGGTCTTCGCCTTTTATGGCGGATATCACGCTCGTAATCGGCGTTCACCTCCTCAATAGAGCGGGCCACGCTCTCCGCCCAGGCCGTAAACGCCTTGATTACCCGATGGAGCCGGGGGAACCTGGCTGAGCAGGCACGTTTGCCAGGTCTGTAAGGTAGGGGCGCCGTCCCATGCCAGCCTGTCACAATTCTATTTCGATGGAGCCAACACTGCGGGTTGATACCTGAAGTCGTGGCACTTTTCCTCACTTGCCGATGCGCCAAACTCCCGGTCCTTCGTGCTGTAAAACCGAATTAAGCCCGAACGGTATTGGGGTAAAGAGGCCACCCAACGCGTGTAGGTTTTACGCCGGGGTCGCCACCGGCAGGGTAAACGAGAACGTGCTCCCTTTTCCGGGGGCGCTTTCCACCCAGATACGCCCGTCGTGCGCCTCCACCAGCAGCTTCGTGATATACAATCCCAGGCCGATGCCTTCCGCTTGCCGGGCGCCCTCGGCGCGGAAGAAGCGTTCGAAGAGATGCGGCAGATCCTCGGCGGCAATACCCGTTCCCTGATCGCTCACTCGGATGACGATCTCCTTGTCGTCCCGAGCGATATGCAGCCGCACCGGGGTCTCGGCGGCGGAATATTTGAACGCATTCGTCAGCAGATTCAGCAGGATACGCTCCAGACGGCTGTAATCCGCCCGTACCGGCGGCAGGTCCGGCGGGATGTCCAGGCTGATCCGGTGCACGGGGAGGATGTCCCGCAGCCGCGCAAGCAGATCCGGGAGATAGGCTTGCAACACCACCGCGTCCACCTGAAGCGTGAGCTGGCGGCCTTCCAGGCGGGCCATATCCACCAAATCCTGAATCATTGCGTTCATCCGCTGCACGTTGCGGTCGATGGTGCTGGTGCTCAGGGTGATCTCGCCATTGAGGCCCCGCGTGCTCAGCGCTTCTTCCAGCAATTCCATATGCCCGTGAATAACGGCGAGTGGAGTACGCAGGTCGTGCGACACAATGCGCAGCAGGTCTTCCTGGCTTTGCTGCAACTCGCGCAGGGGGGTGATATCCGTCAGCGTCGCCACCGCGCCGGCGCTGCTGCCGTCCGGAGACGGGATCGGAGCGGCGCTGACCGAGACCCAGCGCCGTTGCCCATCGGCCCGCGTGAAGGCCAGTACCTGGCCGTGGATCGTTTCACCCTGTATGGCTCGCCAGGGGGGTTGCTCTTCGAGCGCTAACCGTCGGCCATCCTCAGCGGTAGTTTGCAGATACGTGAGGCGTTCCGCGAAGGGTAACGCCTCGAGATCCCGGGTATAGCCCAGGATCTCTTCCGCGGTATGATTCATCCGGGTAATTCGGGCATCCGGCCCATAGATAATGACCCCATCGGCGATGGCGCTGATGGTGGCATCCATTTCTGCCGCCCAGTATTGCACATTCTGCAGCAATTGCTGCACCTGGGCTTCCGCGTGCGTGCGTGCGGTGATGTCACGAATCGCCGCGAAGATGAGCATTCTCCCATCGAGTTCAAAACTTCGCGCGGACAATTCGACCGGGAAATTGGTGCCGTCCTTGCGGCGATAGTGTCGAAAGGGTACGTACTCGAGCCGATCTCCCTGCGTGGCGGCGATGCTGGCGCGCGTCGCCTCCGGTTCCGCCGAGAGATCGAGGATGCGTAGCGTCAGCAGTTCCTCATACGCATACCCAAACAAGACCACCGCCGACTCGTTGGCATCACAGATCCGCTGTGTCTCGACATCGACGAGTAACAGGGCATCCGGTTCGACCGTAAAGAGCGTGCGATACTTCGTCTCACTGGCCAGCAGGGTCTCTTCTGTCCGTTTGCGCGCGGTGCAATCCACAACCGTACCGATGAAGCCCGACAAGGCCCGGTGGTCATCCCAGAGGAAACGCACATTGACGGTGATCCATATCTGCGTGTTCGTGGGTGTCAGATACCGGTATTCCAGCAGATATTCCCGTTGCATTTGGAGCGCATCCGCCCATTTGTGTAACACCATCGACCGGTCGTCCGGATGGATCCCCTGCATCCATTTATTACCCAGGCCTTCTTCCGGCGACCAGCCGGTAATCTCGCCCCAGCGCTGATTGACATACGTCACCGCGCCATCGGCATCGCCGAGAAAGATGCCCACGGGCGCCAACTCGGCCAAGGTGCGGAAACGTATTTCCGACGCGCGCAGGATCTCTTCTGCCCGTTTGCGCTCGGTGATGTCCAGAATGGTGCCGAAAATTTTCACCGGCGCGTGCCGCGCGTCGCGTTCCATTTCGCCCATACCCTGCAACACGCGTTCGGTCCCGTCGGGCCGAAGGATGCGATATTCCACGCTGCTGGTCTGGCCACTCGTCTCCAGCATCGTCACCGCGTGCACAAGGTTCTCACGGTCATCCGGGTGCACCCGTTGCAGGAACGACTCCCAGGTCATCGCGTGAGGGGGGATGCCGAAGATGCGGAAGCATTCGTCCGACCAGTGCGTCACGTGGGTAGAAAAATCCCACTCCCAATGGCCCAAATGCGCAATGCGCTCGGCGTGTTGCAGTCGCGCCTGGCTGTCATGCAACGCCTCCTCCACCTGTTTGCGCGCGGAGATGTCACTTACGCTCCCGATCAGCGCCACGGGTTGGCCATCGGTATCGCGCATCACGGTAAATTGATCCAGCACCCACCGATAGGAGCCATCTTTATGCCGCAACCGATACGTCAATTGATACGAGGCGCGGAGCGTGCCGGACAGGAGTTCGGCCATCGTCGCTTGCTGTGCCGCCAGATCGTCGGGATGGATCATCGCGAGAAAGTCTACGAACGACAAGGCGCGCATCTCGTCCGGGGTATATCCGGAGATGCGTTCGCAAACGGGGCTGACATAGTCAAAGGTATGCGTGCGGAGATTGCGTTTGTACGACACGTCCAGCGAATGCTCCAGCACCTCCCGCAGCCGTTCCTCGCTGGCCTGCAACGCGGTGAGCGCGTGCGTCAATTCCGCGGTCCGCTGCGCGACCCGCGCATCCAGGCGCCGACGGGTCTGTTGGTATCGATCTCGCGCGTGCTGCAATTCCCGTTGGAGTGCCGTGAAGCGCGCATCCTGTTCCGGTGCACTTCCATCACCAGGCATGGGTAAACCCTCATTCGCACCCACGAGAGATGCCGAACCGTCGCGGCGTCTTCCTTGTTAACGGCAGGGTATTCAGGGAAGATGATACCACGCCGGCGCGATGCGGTTGAAACGGCAATGGACCAAACCGTGGCGGGGATACGGAAGGCAGGGGCCATCGTAATCCTGTTATCCGGCGCGTTATGGTGCAGACAGCACCGGCACCCCGTACGCTTCCGCCGCCTCCGTCAGCGCCGCCAGGTTCTCCAGCGGGGTGCCGGGGCAGACGTTGGCGCCGTCGCCGAGGAGGAGGCCGCCGCAGGGGGCCATGGCTTCCAGCGCGGCGCGGGCCTCGGCGAGTACGGCCGCTTTGCTGCCGGTGAGCATGAGCATGGGGTTGATGTTGCCCCACAAGGCCACGCCGTGGCGGCCCAGGTTGGCGGCGGCGACGGCGGGGGGCACCATGTAGCCGAAGATATCGAAGCTGCTGATGCGCGTCTCGTCGCGCAGCACGGCGTGCAGGTGGGTGCTGTCGCCGCACATGTGCATCCCCCGCCCGAAGCGCAGCCCGGCGCCCAGCGTGTCGTACAGGCGCAGGTCGTAGGGGAGCACGAACTCGCGGTAGCTCGCCGCCGACAGGATCGCCGCCGTGTCTTCCGCGAGGCCGAAGCCGCCGCGCGGGCGGGTGTCGATGGTGCGGAACCATGCCTCCGCCTGCAGCATGGCGGTGGTGATCTTATCCAGGAAGCGGTGGCACGCCTCGGGGTACTCCACGATCCACCAGTAGAAGTCCGTGCCCACCAAATCCACCGCCGCCATGTGCGGCCCCATGCCGCTGATGCCCAGCAGTCCCACGTCCACGTGTCCCTCCCGCCCGTTGAAGGTGAGGCGCGTCTCGTCGGCCAGCTCCTTCATGCGCAGCCACCACGCGGCGCAGCGCCCCCACAGCCCGGCATCCGGTGGCGGAACCTCATACGCCTCCATCGCCTCCACCGTGTGGATGGTCGGCAGCGACTGCAGCGTCTCGTTCTCCGGCCACACCACCTGCGCCCCCAGCGCATCCGCCTCGATCACGTTGTCGAAGTACGGCGCCACGTAAAGCGTCGTACCCGTGCACGCCGTATCCTCCGGCACGTGCTCGATACGGTACTTGGCGAACTCGAGTTGCATACGGAACTGCGTCTCGACATCCGTGAAGTAGTCGCAGTAGCGCATCCCGAAAAGCGGGGCGAAGTAGCGCGGCACCAGGCAAAAGCCCACCGGCACGCGGTCGGTATACTGAAACCGCTCGCGCGCCGCCATCCGCGCCGCGCTGGCCGCCATCTTCTCCGGCGCATAGTCGATATCGAAGGTGAATCGCATTTGGGTGCCTCCCAGGGATCAGTCGTTATCGTATTTCGTCGTCGTAACTCGTAACCCTCGTCAAGGGTCGTCCCCACCCCAGCCCTCCCCCGTAACGTCCTGTGACGGGGGAGGGAGTAGGCTGGGAGAATTACGATAACGAATTACGACGACGAATGACGATTGGGTTCCGCGAACGTCAGCCCGAACGTCTTAATCTCAAACGCCCCCAGCGCGAAGCGCAGTTGACCGTTCGCCACATCGCACGCGGCGAGAGGGTCTTCCACCAGGTTCAGCTCCTCGGCGGCGCGCAGGGGGGCGGGGAAGGCGACCGTCACGGCGTCCACGGCCTCGCCGGCGGCTTCGTAGACGCGCAGCACGGTGCGGCCCTCTTCGCCGACCTTGTACGCCGACACCACCACGTTCGGGGCGGAGATGTCGATGCCTGCCCAGTGGGACGGCAGCGCGCCGGCGTGTGCGTCGGCGGGCATGACGTGCAGGGGGTGGTTGACGGCCAGGCCGTCACGATACACGCCCGCCTGCCGCCAATCGCCCGCGTGGGGGAGCAGCGCGTAGTCGAAGGTGAAGGCGGTGCCGCGTTCGAGGCCGGTGTCGGAAGCCATCCACGGCTCGTAGCCGCCGTAGTAGCCGTACGCCACGATGCTCGTGCTGCGACACAGGGAGAGCATGAAGGTGCCGTCGGCGACGTTGTTGCCGGGCAGGCCGCGGTTGAGCAGCGCCATGCCGCGCGTGCCGTCGCCGCAATCCACCCAGTTTTGCGCCGGATACTCCACGCCGTCGGGCCGCGTGAGGGCGCCGAAGGGGATTTCGTGCACGGGCGGCGCGGCGAAGATGGTGGGGAAGAGCGCCCGGTAGCGCACGCGCTCGTCGTGATTCAGGATCTCCGTGCGGATGTCGATGCGGCGCAAGCCGTGGTACAGGCGGATGCGCGTGGCGAAGCGGCCCTCCGCGCTGAAGGGATGGCTGACGGTGAACTCGTCGAAGACCGGCCCGCGAGTGACCGTTCCCGGCCCCGCGGTCTGCGCCGTGCTGAAGAGGGCGGCGCCGGGCGCGGGGGGCAGGTAGCGCTCCGTCATGGCGATGGCGCTGCAGGCGTCGAGCGGGTGGTACAGCTCCCACAGGTCGCCATGGTCGGGCTCCATCGCCACCACGTTCGCCGGGCCGGTCAGCGCGTCCCAGCCGCCGTCCTTCACCGTCAGCGCGGTGATGGCGCCGCTCAGCGCGTCGATCTCCAGGCGGTAGTCGGCGCTCTCCAGCACCGCGTCGGCGCGGGGGTCCACCGGCGCCGCGTCGGCGGGGCGCACGTGGTAAACCGCGTGCCCCAGCGCGGGCACCTCGGCGAGGAAGGCCACGTCCGCCTGCAGCAGGTCGCCGTTCTCGGCGTAGACAGCATCCGTGAGCTGGCATGGCACGGCGTGCCCGGCGACATCCACCACCGCCGCGCCGCGCACGCCGGGGCCGGGAAAGCTCACGCGCGCCACGGCCAGGTCGGTGCGCGCCCAGCCCAGCGTGTTGAGCACCACCACCGGCAGGCCGTCGCCGCGCGTATCCACATGGGCGGCCACCGCCGCGGCGCGGGTGGTCGTCAGCTCCTCCGCCAGCCGCGCGGAGAAGTCGTAGCCGGCGAGCGTGTCGGCATACACGTGGTCGGTCATCACGCCGGACATCAAATCGTGCGCCTGGTTGAAGAGCATCGGCTCCCACGCGCGCCACACGTCGGCCTGGTCGGTGGCGACGCCCAGCGCGGCGAGGCGCGCCCCCAGGCTTTCAGCGGTGAGGAGCTGCGCCTCCAGCGCGCGCGTGCGCTGTTTGAGGCCGATGCGGCTGCTGTAGATGCCCTGGAAGATGGGGTTCAACTCGCCGCCGACGACGGGCAGCTCGCGCCGCGCCACTGCCGCCGCGAACTCCGCCGGCACCGCCAACCGCAGGTCGCACGGCCGGTCGGGCTGCGCGTTGAACTGCGCCACCAGTGCCGGCACGTGGGCTTCCGGCGCGCTGACATCCGCCCCGGAGACCGCCGGGCGCTCGGGGCCGTGCGAGAAGGGGGTGAGCATGTCAAAGCGTTCGCGGACGAAGGCGGTGAACTTGGGGAGCGTTTTGGGGGTATCGTAGAGCAGCGCGTAGCTGTGCGGGAGCCACATGGCCGGGATGCGCGAGCCGTCCAGCCCCTCCCAGAGGAATTCCGCCGGCACCTCGCGATTCGCCACCCCGCGGGCGAACCAGTAGGAGGTATAGCCGGCCAATTTCAGCAACTGCGGCATCTGCGCGTGGTGGCCGAAGGTGTCCAGCGCCCAGCCGATGGTGACATCGACCCCCAGCGCGTCGCGGAAGTAGCGCTTGCCGTAGAGCACCTGCCGCACGAAGGACTCGCCGCCCGGCATGTTCACGTCGAGCATCACGTCGGTGCCGCCCACGATGGCCAGCCGCCCCTCCGCGATAAAGCGCCGGAAGGCCGCCGCCTCCGCCGGGTAGCGCGCCAGGAAGGGCGCCACGTAGCACACCTGGTCGAGGGTGAAGCGGTAGTCGGGGTACGTCTCCAACAAGCGTAGCGCGCGCAGTATATTCGGCAGCCCCATCTCCAGGTACGCCGCCCGCGTCTGAAACACCGCCCCCTCCCAATGGGTGTGCGGAATGAAGTAACACGTATCCATCATACCGCTGTCATTTACCCCCCGAGGGAGCGATTCCTGCCGACGAGGGAAAGATTTTGCCGTGGGATATGCTTACGTATTGAGCATAAAGTGGAGCTGCCGGCGTTCTTCGTCAGTCATGCCGGTGCGGCATGCGGCCAGGGCGGCGTCGATCTGGGCCCGTTGCGCCGTTGTTGGGGGGATGAACGACCGGTTCACACGCCACATCCACGCGTTGAATAACTCCCGCGACGTCCGCGCCACCCCCGCGTCGGTGTCGCCCAAGCCTTCGAGCAGGTAGGGCAGGCGCTCCCATTTACCCAGGCACGCCAGCAGGCGCAAGGCATGCCGACGCACATGCACGAGGGGGTGCGTACGGAGCAGCGTTGCCAACCAGGGCACGCCGGCCTCCTGCACGCGATCTTTCAGTGCTTCATAACCGACCTTCGAGATGACTGTCTGGGGATCGACCAGCGCGTCCTTGAAGAGATCGAGGTGCCCGGTTGCGTCGAGGCGGAGGATGGCGCGCAGCGCGGCCTGCCGCACATGTTCCCGACCTTCGATGGCGAAAGGCAACAGAAGGATGGCGTCACTTGCGTCTCCCGTTTCACCCAGGCCATAGATGACGGCCAGTGAGACATCCCTGGGACGCGCGCCCAGCGCCGTACGATAGAACGCGAGGTAGTCCATGGTGGCGAATTGGCGCCGTGCAAATGCACGGATGCCGGGGTTCGTATCGAATACCGCGATGTTGTCCATCTGTGTCGCCAGCTCTGGGAAGCACTCGGCGGCCACCTGGAACACGACTTTTCTCACCTTCGAATAACTGTAGCGCGCCCATCGCACCAGCAACCCCTTGAGCTGCTCCGACGGCAGCACCTCGGCGGCCCGCTGGACGGCGGCTAGCTGGATGACGGTATCGTGCGACCCGTAAGCGAGATCGATGATCGCCGCCACATCTTCCCCGGGTGCATCGAGTGCCAGGGTGAAGCAGCGTCGCCGCAGTTGCCGGTTAGGTGCGGTGAAGCCGTCATGCAGGTAGGCGCGGGCCTCCGGCGCCTGTAACACGGTAAAGAGCCCCGCGATCAGCCCACCTTCGTCGGCATGGGCGCTGTTCCGCAGCCGTTCCACCAGCGGCCAGTTGGTGATAAACGCATCCACATGCGCGGGCGTCAGCCACACCTGCACACCGTGCTGCGCCGCCGCGCGCACCTGCGGCACCCAGTCAGTTGTGCGGAGGAGCAGATACGGCAGCGCGCGTATATCGCTCAGGTGTGCCAGCGCCGCGACGGCACGCTCGCGGACGTAGCCATCCCGATGGCACGCCACCACACCGAGGAGCGGCACGGCGGCGGCGCCATATGCCGCGAACCCGTCGACCTGCGCCGGGGTAAGCTGATACCACGGTCGGTAACTCGGATGGTAACTCGTGCGGCTGCGCAAGGCGACATCCAGGCAAGGCAGTTCTTCCGGGTGCGCCTGTGCGAGGAGCTGCTGCACCGCCGCGACGGCCGCGGTCGCGACCTTCACATTATCGAGCAGCACGAGGGGAAAGATATCCGGAATGGCCGACAGGTTCCCCGCGCGCCCGATCGCCTGCAACAGACGCACGCGAGCCGCAGCTTCGACAAGTGACCACGGCCAAATGCCCGCCGGTTGCCAGAGCTGCCAGATCCATTCATCCGTCTCGGGGGTGCGCTTGTACATGCGGAATCCTTTCCTGATTCGCACGATACAGGGTCGGAAACTCTGTTCGGTTGCCCCCGGCCCCGCAAACGATATATTATACGGCGAAAGGGGGTGTGCATGCAGGTGCCGGAATCCATCGATGCCTATCTCGCCGCGCTTGATGCACCGCGGCGGGGGGCGTTGGCGGCGTTGCGGGCGCAGATTCAAGCGCTGGTGCCGGAGGCGGAGGAGTGCTTCAGCTACGGGCTGCCCACGTTGCGTGTGGAGGGGCGGATGCTGGTGAGCTTCGCTGCGGCCAAACACCATTGTGCGCTGTATCCGTTGAGCGCGCGCGTGGTGACGGCGTTTGCGGAGGAGTTGGCGGGGTTTTCCACCAGCCCCGGCACGATCCGCTTTCAGCCTGACCACCCGCTGCCCGCAGGCCTGCTGGCCGCCATCGTGGCGCAGCGCCTGGCGGAGAACCGGGCCAGGCCGCGGGCGAAGGGGTGCGGCACCCGGGTTAAGCCGGCGCCAGGCGTATGATGAGCTGACGCAGCAGGTCGACGCCGGAAATTTTGCGGAAGGCGGCGTCGGCGCCGCTGGCCGCCGCGACGGCATCCAGCTCCGGGTGGTTGCTGAAGAGCACCGTCTTCAGCCCGGGTTGTTCCTTCTTCGCCCAGACGATTAGGGTATCGCCGGCCATGCCGCCGCCCAGGTCCCAATCGGCCAGCAGCAGCGCATACGGCTCGGTGCGCAGGTACGCCTGGGCGCGCGCGGCGGTGGTGGTCTGCGTCACGGCATAGCCGATCCGCTCTAACACGCGTGAGAAGAGCAGGGCCTGATCCGCATCATCTTCCACCAGTAACACCTTTGTGGCCATGGCACTCACCCCTTCCGATTGCCTTCTACCGCCGTCCCGATTATACTTACCCACATTCGAACCGCCAACACCTCTGTCGGACAAAACCGCCGATCGGCAAAGGGGGAGCTGCCACCATGGATGCACCCGCGTCGCCATCCGAGCATGAAGCGCTGCTGCAAGCGTTCATCACCCAGTTGCCCTTCGCCGTCGCCATGTTCGACCGCGACATGCGCTATCTGGCGGTGAGCGCCCGCTGGCGCAGCGATTTTCGGCTGGGTGATCAACCGCTGATCGGCCGCAGCCACTACGAGGTTTTCCCGGAGATCAGCGACGCCTGGCGCGCGATTCACCGACGCTGCCTGGCAGGGGTGACGGAACGCAACGAGGGCGAGGCCTTCCCGCGCGCGGATGGCACGGTGGATTGGGTGCGCTGGGAGGTGACCCCCTGGCACCGCGATGACGGCCAGGTCGGCGGCCTGATCATCTATTCCGAAGACATCAGCGCGCGCCGGCGCGACGAGACCGAGCGCGAGCACCTGCTCGACGAGGTGCGGCGCCGGGCGGCAGAGCTGGATGCGACCTTCGCCTCCATCGCGGATGGTGTAGCGATTTACGACCGTGACGGCGGATTGCTCTCAATGAACGCGGTGGGCAAGGAGATGATCGCATACACGCCGGACGAGCAGGCGCTCCCCCTGGCAGGGCGTATCGCGGCGGTGCGGCAGACCCGACCGGACGGCACCCCCATGCCATATACCGCCTCGCCGACGTATCGCGCGATGCAAGGGGAAACCGTGCAGAATGAAGTCATCGTGTTGCATCGGCCCCAGCGCACGCTCTGGCTTTCCATGAGTGCGGCACCCATCCGCTTGCCGGGTGGCGAACGCCTCGGCGCCGTAGTCACCTTCACGGACATCACCGCGCGCCGGCACGACGAAGAAGCGTTGCGCGCGAGCGAGGCACGTTACCGCGAACTGGTGCAGGACGCCAACAGCGCCATCCTGCGCTGGCGCGCCGACGGCACCATCTCCTTTTTCAACGAATACGCCGAACGCTTCTTCGGGTACCGCGCGGAGGAGGTGCTGGGCCAACCCGTCAGTCTGCTCGTGCCCGCGCACGAATCCACCGGGGGTGACCTATCCAGCTTGATCGCAGACATCACGGCACACCCGGAGCGCTACACGCACAACGTGAACGAGAACGTACGCCGTGACGGCAGCCGCGTCTGGATGGCGTGGACGAACCGGCCCATCCTCGACGCGGAGGGACGTCTAGTGGAGGTGTTGGCCGTTGGATCGGATATCACCGAATTGAAAGATACCGAGGAAGCGCTGCAGGCGAGCGCGCAGGAGTTCCGCCAACTCTTCGATCTGACCGCCGTGGGGATGGCACAGGCCGATCCGGCCACCGGGCGGTTGCTGCGGGTGAATGCCAAACTGCAGGAAATGACCGGCTATGCGGAAGACGCCCTGGTCGCATGCCCTTTTCCGATCTCACGCATCCGGAGGACCGGGCGAGCGATTGGGAGGGATTCCAACGCGCCGCGCGCGGGGAAACCCCCTATCATCACAGCATCAAACGCTTCATCCGCCGGGACGGCGGCATCATCTGGGTCGAGGTGTACGTCAACTACATCCGTGATGACGCCGGGCGGCCGCTCCGTACCGTGGCGGCCATCGTCGACATCACCGAGCGCGTCGCGCTGCAGGAACGCGAACAGCGTTACGTGAGCACGCTGGCACATAACCTGCGCGCCCCGGCCACCCTGATCCGTGGCAATGTGGAGTTGCTGCTGGAGGCGCTGCGCGAGCGCGGGCAGGATACCGCCGACCTGCGTCCCACCGTGGACGCCCTGCAGCGCGCGTTGCAGCGCATGAGCGTGATGGTGGATGACTTTTATCTGGTCACCCGCCTGGAAGCGGGGACACTGGCGCTGACCCCCGCACCGGTCGTGTTGCAAACGGCGCTGCCGGCGCTGCTGGCGCGCGCTGCGCCGACGCTGGAGACGGCACGCATCACCCTCGACGTGCCCGCCGACGTGCCGCCGGTGCGCGCCGACCCCAACGCGCTGGACACGATCCTGCAGCACCTGCTGGAGAACGCGCAGAAGTTCTCCGACTCGCAAACCCCCATCCGCATCACCGCGCGCCGCGCGGACGGCAGGGTTGAGATCGCCGTCATCGACGTAGGCATCGGCATCGCGCCGGAGGAACAGGTGGAGCTGTTCACGCGCTTCTACCGCGCGGGGCACACCCACCGCGCCGAAGGCACCGGCCTGGGGCTGTACATCGTGAAGTGCCTGGCGGAGGCGCAGGGCGGGCAGGTGCGGGTGGTGAGCGCGCCGGGCACCGGCAGCACCTTCGCCTTCACCCTCCCCGCGGCGTGAGCGCGGACGGGCGCCACGTTTACCGTCACCCCGCCCACGGGGAAATATTTCGGGCACCGCGCGACGGGACGAAGAATTCACGGCGGCCGGAGGGCTGCCGGGCCGTCCCCCGGGAGGCAACCAGGTGAACAGGAGGTCAACCATGGCTGAGCAACACAAAGGCGAGATGACCACCCGCGAAGCCGGCAAGCAAGGTGGCGCGCGCACCGCGGAGACGCACGGGCACGAGTTCTACGAGGAGATCGGCAAGAAGGGCGGCGCGAAGGTCCGCGAGCTGATCGAAAAGGGCAAGGAGATGGAAGAGAAGCGGTAACCGGACGCGGGGGTTAGTCCAGACATCGGTGGCGGCATCCCATCCGCCCATACGAGAAGCGGCCGCCACCGATTCTGTCAGAGATCGGTGGCGGCCTTTCCGTGCGCAGGCGCGCGGCAACCCGCTATTGCGGATAGACTTCGATGCGGTTCAGGATATTCCCAGCGTGGGAGGTGCCCGACGTACCGGTATCGTAGCCGGGATTATTCCCCAACGTGGTGTTCCCATAGAAGCGGATACCGGAAATGGTCTGGTTGCCCAGCGAGATCCAGTGGAAGAAATCCGTGGTAGCGAGGTTGCACGTGGCCACGTCGGTCCAGGTACTGCTGCCCGGGAAGAGCAGTTGGACATGCGGGTTTGTCCATACCCAGGTGCTGCCATTGATGTAACTGGACACCATACGGACGGCGCGCACCGCGACGGGTGTGGAGAAGGTCAGGCCGACGTATTGTTCCGTGGGCATCGGTGAAAAGGCGGCGCGGAAGCCATAGCTGGCGGTGTACGAGGTATTCGTCACGTCGACTTTGTTCAGGGCTTCCGGGTTGGTGATGATCGTTCCGGTGGCGGCAATATTCGGGCTGGGCAACTGGCCCAGCCACTGCGCGTTGCCCACGCGCCGGTAGACGCGCACCAGGGGCGGTTGCGCGCCGTTGGCCAGCACCGACCCGCCGGAGGCGCTGGGCGGCACCAGACCGGTGGATAGGGGGACCAACACCCCGCCATTATTCGCCGCCGTCGTGGCGTAGGAAACTGGCGCGAGACTGCTGCCGGTGAGTGAGACGGTACCGGTCTGGATGTAATCCGCGTTATTTTCGTCGAGGAGCACCGCGGCAGTCTGTCCACCGCCCCAGGTGCCGGTCGAGGTGCACGGGGCGCCGTTGACATAGATATCCGTGACATTCGCCAGCAGCGTAAACGGACAGACTCCCGGCAACACGGTGGGCACCATGGGTAATCCGCTCAGGCGCGAGGTGGCGTCCGCTTTCTGGACGTGCCCATCGATATAGGAGGACAGGACGGCACCGCTATGGCGCGCATCCAGATCGGCGATGGAATAGATGACCTGGCCGGCGGGGGTCGCCAGATATGTGGCGGAGGCTGCCGTGGCGTTGTGGTACAGGGCATCGGCGGTGAGCACCCAGGTGGTGGGGTCGCTCACTTCGCCCAGCGCGACGCCGCTGACCTTCATGCTGTACCCGTACCCGTTGGCGATCTTGGTACCGAGGGTGGGGCACAGCAACACCCCGCGGTCCATATTGATGCTGCCCCAAACGGCGTCACCGGTGGGCAGCAGTTCATTGTTGTCCTGCGCGTACATCAGGAGCGCGGTGGTAATTTGCCGCTGGTTGTTCGTGCACTGTGTTTGCCGCGCCTTTTCACGCGCCTTGGCAAAGACCGGAAAGAGGATCGCCGCCAGAATCGCTATGATGGCAATGACGACCAGGAGTTCGGTCAGCGTGAAGCCGATACGTCGCCGGAGAGGGAACATGAACATACCTCCCTTGAAGGCAATAGAATCATAATACAACTATAGCATGCGATTACCAACTATGCAATACGATTCCAGCAGACCGTTCGCTACCCTTTGAGCACGATTACGGCTTACACCTCGGCGGCATCCACCCCCGCGGGCAGGGGCGGGGGCATATAGTTCGGGTTGGGCGGGGGGAGAAGGGCTTCCACCTCTTCGCGCCAGTCGACGAGTTGGGCGTGCAGGGCGGCGGTGCGGATGGGGTGCGCGGCGGCGACGTTGTGCCGTTCATACGGGTCGTCGCGCAGGTTGAACAGCTCCAGGCGGTGGTCCTCAAAGTGCTCGATCAGCTTCCAATCGCCTTCGCGGATGGCGCACGCCGGGCTGTCCCCCTGGTTGGAATAGTGCGGGTAGTGCCAGCAGAGCGCGCGCGGGGCCAGGGTGCCGCCGGAGAAGAGGGGGCGCAGGCTGGTGCCGTCCACGTGCTGCGCGGGGCGCGCGGGCAGCCCGGCGGCCTCCAGCAGGGTGGGGTAGTAATCGGTGCTGATCACCGGCACGCCGCAGGTCGACCCGGCGGGGATGTGCCCGGGCCAGCGCATGAGCTGGCTCACCCGCGTGCCGCCTTCATGCATCCACCCCTTGCCCTCTTTCAGCGGCAGGTTGCAGGTGGGCGACCCGCCGGAGGAGGACTCGCCGCCGTTATCGGAGGTGAAGATCACCAGCGTGTTGTCCGCCACGCCGCGCGCCTCCAGCGTCGCCAGCAGGCGGCCGACGTTGGTGTCCAGGTTCTCGATCATCGCGGCGTAGGCCGGGTCGGACTGCACCACCCGGCGCTGGATGCGTTGCGTGCGCATATGCTGGCAGGGGAAGTACTCGCCCTCGACGATGGCTGGCACCTGGTCCAACCCCAGCGCTTTCGCCTTCGCGGTATACTTCGCCACCAGCGCGGCGGGCGCCTGGATCGGCGTGTGCACGGCGTAGGGCCAGAAGTTGAGGAAGAAGGGCGCGCCGTCGTTCCCTTCGATGAGGCGGATCGCTTCGTCGGTGAGGCGGTCGGTCATGTATTCGCCGTCCGGCCCGTCGGACAGAGTGGGCAGGTGATAGGGGCTGAAGTAGCCGTGATTCGGCATCCCCCACCCGCAGCCGCCGAGGTTCACGTCGAAACCGTGGTTGTGCGGCCAGGTGAGGTGGTCGCCCAGGTGCCACTTGCCCAGGTGCCAGGTGCGGTAGCCGCCCTCGCGCAGCGCGGTGGCGAGGGAGATCTCCGACATCGGCAGCTCGTGGAAGTACGGCACGTCGCACAGCTTGCCCACGCTGTGCCCGCCGATGAACTGCGTCACCCCCACCCGCGCCGGGTTCTTGCCGGACATGATGCTCGCCCGCGTAGGGCTGCACACCGGGCAGGAGGCATACGCCTGGGTGAAGCGCATCCCCTCCCCGGCCAGCCGATCGAGGTTGGGCGTCTCGTAAAAGTCGCTGCCGTAACACCCCACGTCGCGCCAGCCCAGGTCGTCGACGAGGATGAAGAGAATGTTGGGTTGTGCGGGCATGGGGATTACCTCTTTCGCGGGTTGGCGCGGGGCGGCAGGGCGATGTCCAGGCACGCCAGCGCTTTGCGGTTGCGCACCAGCAGGCAGCCGTCGGCGAGCACCGGGGCGGTGCGGTTCTCCCCGGCGAGGGGGGTGACGTGGCCCAGTTCGGTGTAGCCCTTCGGGGAGAGGCGGACGAGGATCACCGCGCCGGTGAGGCCGTCCATTACGAAGAGCAGCCCCTTGGCCGCCGCCAGCCCGCCGCCGCGCCCGATGGCGTCGTGTTGCCAGGCCACTTTGCCGGTGCGCAGGTCCAGGCAGCGCAGGCCGCGCGGGTCGGTGGTGCAGTAGACGTAGCCGTCGGCGACGATGGGCGAGGTATATTGCGACTGCAGCGCCGTGGTGCTCCAGCGGACGACCGGTTTGTTGCCCGTCACGTCCACCAGCGCGCTGCCGTGGCCGTAGCCGGTGGTGATGAAGACGGTATTGCCGATGACCACCGGCACGGCGGCGTTGGCGTTGAAGTGCGCGCGGGCGACGGCGGTGTCCACCTCTTTGTCCAGGTCGGTTGCCCACGGGAAGCGCCAGCGCAGCGCGCCGGTCCTCGCGGCCACGCCCAGGAGGGCCGCACCGGCGAAGATGACGTACTGCCGCTCGCCGTTCAGCATGGCGACCACCGGCGTGGCGTAGCCGGGGGCGTCGTCGCCGCCGCCTTGCCAGCGCGTGGCGCCGGTGTGGCGGTCGAGGGCCACCACCGCCGCCCCTTTGCCGCCGGGGCAGAAGACCAGCGTATCGCCGTCCACGCAGGGGGACATGGAGTAGCCCCACTGCGGCAACGCGCCGTGGAACGCCTGCACCAGATCGCGCATCCAATACACGGTGCCGGTGCGCGCGTCCAGGCAGTGCACCTTGCCGAGGCGGCTGAGGGTGTAGACGGCACCGCCCACCACGGCGGGGGTGGCGCGCGCGTAGCCGTATACCTGCGTGGTGGCGTCGGGGTAGGCGTAGCGCCAGCGCTCGTGCCCCGTGCGCAGGTCGAGGGCGCGCACGAGATCCTGCGTCCCCTGGTGATCCATGATATACACCACTCCGCCCACCACCGCGGGACCGGCAAAGCCCTGGTCGCTCAACGGCACCGTCCAGCGGATCTTCGGCGGATGGGCGGCCCAATTGGTGCGCAGGCGCGTCTCCGGGGTAAAGCCATCCCCCGCCGGCCCGCGAAAGTGCGACCAGTCAGCGCCCCAGGCGGGCAGGGTCAGCAGCAGCAGGAGTAGCCAGCGCATGGTGTTATCCCATCGGCGGCACGTGCTCGTCGTATTGAATCAGTCCGGTGACGTTGCCCTCGGTGTCGGTGAAGTAGGCGCCCTTGCCGATGCCGGGGATGACTTGCGGCGGGTTCACCACCGTGCCGCCGTGGGCGACAACCGACGCCAGCGTGGCGTCGATATCCGCCACCTGGATGGTGTTCACCGTGCTCAACCCCCGGCTGCGCCGCATGATGGCTCCGTTGATGCCCGGCGCGCCTTCGCCCGTGCCGACCAGCCAGTAGTCCACCGGCCCGTCCCACTTCTGCACCCACCAGCCCAGCACGTCGCGATAAAACGCCGCCACCCGCTCGGGATCGTCGGCGTGGATTTCAAAATGCACGACACGGTTCATCGGTAGCCTCCTCAAGTGGCGAGCCGGGCTCCCGCCCAGTTCCAAACAGTGACCAAGAACAAACCTGATCGGTAGTCGCCCTTCCGCCCCGGCCCAATCCTCTCTCTCCCTGTCCACCGTAGCTTTAGCTAAGAAGCCGTTTGAAAACGCCTACTCCTCCGGTCAGCGCTGCTCTCCCCAGCGCCTAGCGGTCGCTTCCTGTCCTGGTGTCTGCGACCGCCGATGCGGTCCGCCCGGTGCCGGTGGCCGCCGATTGCTTGTCACAACA
>CAIYQO010000032.1 GCA_903928345.1 uncultured bacterium
GAGGAACGGGGTGCGGGCGGGGCGAAAGATGGGTTGAGCGAAAAGTGGGGACTGACTCAATGCCGTTCAAATCTAGTGTGGCATGGCCGTCTCGGCCATGAGTCTTCCGTGCCACGGGCGTCCCGCCCGTGACGCCTCCATGGCCGAGACGGCCATGCCACGACAAAGGACCTACGGGCGAGACACCCGTGCCACTGTTCAAATGTCCGCAACCGTTGAAAGCCCCTCTCCCGCTGGGAGAGGGGTTGGGGTGAGGGCCGCGCGGGAGCGCGGAACGACTTTTCGCGACGCAATCAAATATATTGCAACGGCGAACTATAAAATGCTATTTTACAGTTCGCCACCTTTGCATAAAACGCCCGGGGAAAGTCGGGACAGCCACCACTTTTCCGGTTGCAGTGCGCAAGAACGATACCCATACTTGGAAAAGTGGTGGCAGTCCCGACTTTTCCCCGAGGACACTATCCGTGAACACCACCAACGTCACCATCAACGGGACGACCTATCCCGTCATCAGCGTCAACACCGTCGTCGTGGGCACCGGCGCGGCGTCGCTCAATGCGGCGGTGCAACTCGACCGGCTCGGGGTGCAGGATCTGCTGATCCTCACCGAGCGCGTGGGGGGCGGCACGTCGTGCAACACCGGCAGCGACAAGCAGACGTATTACAAGCTCTCCGTGGCCGGCGGCGGGGTGGACAGCCCACAGGAGATGGCGCACAGCCTCTTTGACGGCGGGGCCATGCACGGCGACCTGGCGCTCATCGAGGCCACGCTGTCGGCGCAGGGGTTCTACCACCTCGCCGGGCTGGGTGTCCCCTTCCCGCACGACCGCTACGGCAGCTTCGTGGGATACAAGACCGATCACGACCCGCGCCAGCGCGCCACCTCCGCCGGGCCGAAGACGAGCATGCTCATGTTCGAAAAGCTCCTTGCCGAGGCACGCCGCCGCAACCTGCAGATCAAAGAGCCGGTCGAGGTGATCGGCATCCTCACCCGCGACGGCGCCTGCGCCGGGCTGGTGTGCCTGGATGCGTCGCAACTCGACGCTCCCGGCCACGGGCTCTTTCTGGTTAACGCCACCAACGTCGTCTTCGGCACCGGCGGCCCGGCGGTGATCTACCAGGACTCCGTCTACCCCACCGTGCACACCGGCTCTACCGGCATCGCGCTGGAGGCGGGCGTGCCGGGGCAGAACCTTACCGAGTGGCAATATGGCCTGGCGTCGATCAAATTCCGCTGGAACGTCTCCGGCACCTACCAGCAGGTCATTCCGCGCTACATCTCCACCGCGCCGGACGGCAGCGACGCGCAGGAGTTCCTCAACCCGTTCTTCGCCTCCATGACCACGCTGACCACCGATATCTTCCTCAAGGGGTATCAGTGGCCCTTCGACCCGCGCAAGGTGCGCGACTACGGGTCGTCGATCGTGGATATCCTCGTCTACAATGAATGCGTGGTGCGCGGGCGGCGCGTCTTCATGGACTTCCGCGCCAACCCCACCAACGCGGGCAACCCGGCGCTGGCGCCGTTCAGCTTCGATGAACTCGGCGCGGAGGCGCGCACCTACCTGGAGAACTCTCACGCGCTGCAGGACACGCCCATCGCGCGCCTGCACCACATGAACCCGCTGGCCATCACCCTCTACGCGGAGCACGGCATCGACCTGTGGACCGAGCCGCTGGAGGTGGCCGTCTGCGCGCAGCACAACAACGGCGGCCTGAAGGGCAACATCTGGTGGGAGAGCGACCTGCGCCACTTCTTCCCCATCGGCGAGGCCAACGGCAGCCACGGCGTCTACCGCCCAGGCGGATCGGCGCTCAACTCCGGCCAGTGCGGCAGCCTGCGCGCCGCGCAGTTCATCGCTGCGCGCTACGGCGACACGCCACCCGCGCCCGACGCCTTCGCCGCCGCGGTGGCGGCGCAGGTCGCCGTGCGGCAACGCCAGGTGGACAACCTCACCGCCGCCGGCGGCTCCCACGCCGCGCTGGAGGCCTACCGCACCACGCTGCAGGCGCGCATGACCGCCTACGGGGCCTACATCCGCGACGCCGCGCAGCTCGATGCCGCGCTGGCGGAGGCCCGCGCACAACTTGCCGCGTGGGACACCCTGGGCGCCACGCCCGCCGACCTGCCCTACGCGCTGAAGAACCGCGACGCCATCCTCACGCAGATCGCCTACCTCGCCGCCATGCAAGAGGCCTTGCGTCGCGGGGGGGTAAGCCGCGGGTCATACATGGTGATGCATCCCGACGGCGAACTGCCCTGCGACGGCCTGGGCGACGCCTTCCGCTTCGTGCTCGGCGACGACCCGCTGAAGGAGGAGCTCTGCGAGACCACCCTCGCCCCCGACGGCGCCGTCACCCACGCCTGGGTCCCCCGCCGCCCCATCCCGCCCGACGACGGCTGGTACGAGAACATCTGGGCGGCGTATCGGGAGGATGAGATTATCCGGTAGCGAAAAGGGGGACTGACTCGAATTTTCCACCACATCCCCCTGGACTAGAAAGACCGTGCGCTGAAAATTCGTGTTTGTCCCCTTTTTCGCGTCGGGAAAAGAAGGAATACCCATGTTCACCCAGGCCCAACTCGACGACTTTCTCGCCCAGCCCGCGCTCGCCGTGGTCGGCGTGTCGCGTAAGGGGACGAAGTTCGGCAACCTGCTCTACCGCACGCTGCGCGCGCGCGGCACCCGCGTGTATGCCGTGCATCCGCAGGCGGCGCGGCTGGAGGGCGACCCCGCCTACGCGGCGTTCAACGCTTTGCCGGAGCCGGTGGGCGGCGTGGTGGTGTGCGTGAAGCCGGCGCAGGCGGAAGCGGTGGTGCGCGAGGTGGTGGCCGCCGGCATCCCGCGGCTGTGGCTGCAGCAAGGCGCCGCGTCGCCGGCCGTGCTCGCCTATGCCGCCGCCCAGGGGCTGACCGTCTTCAGCGGCGCGTGCCTGCTCATGTTCGTCGCGGGCGACCGCTTCCCACACGCGTTGCACCGCACGGTGCAGGGATGGCTGGGCCGCCTGCCCGGCTAGTGTAAGCCGGCAGTCGGACGGGTATACCTGTGAAAACCGAGGGCTGCGTCAACGTTTGGGCAAGCATCGATCAACTTTTTTCAACGGAAGGCTTGCCGGAAGCAGATACAGGTATTATAATGAACCATTATCGGTACCGCACCCGACGTGCGACCGATGTGTCGATCATCCGATTTTATCGAAAGGAGGACAGGTATGCGCAGCATACGACAGGGGTTCACCCTCATTGAGTTGCTCGTCGTAATTGCGATAATAGCGATTTTGGCAGCCATTCTCTTCCCGGTCTTCGCCAAGGCGCGGGAAAAGGCACGGCAAACCGCGTGCCTCAACAACCAGCGGCAAATCGCGACGGCGATGCTGATGTTTGCCCAGGATCACGAAGAGACTCTGCCCACCGCGACCACCGTGTGGGGCGACATCAACATGGACAAGGGCGTCTTCATCTGCCCCACGCTCGGGGTCAAAATTCCCAACGCCTACTGCTATAATAACAACGTCGCCGGCCTGGCCATCGGTAAGGTGTATGGGTTGCCCTGCGACCGCTTCCTCACCGCCGACGGGAGCACGTCCCTGAACTCAAAAACCCCGCCGAACATCTGGACAAAGCCGACGGACTGGGACACCCGCCACAGCGGCTCCGCCATCCTCAGCTTCATGGACGGCCACGTGGAAGCCACCAAGGGCAATCCGAATACCCCCGGCGTGCAGGTCTCCGTGTATGCCAGCGGCGGCGGGATGCCTACCGGCACCGCCTTCTACAGCTCCTGGGCCGGCGAGACGGAAAACCCCAACCTGGGGCACGGCAACTACTGGGCGCTCACCGTCACCTCCGGCACCGACGGTGGCCCGACCCAGGCCCTGCGCACCACCCTGGTGGATAACTTCGTGGTAGTGTGGAAGTCGAACCTGGTCGTGCAGACCACCGGCACCTATACTTTCTACGGCGGCGCCGACGACTTCTGCATGCAGTTGCTCACCGACCCGACGAAGGTCATCAGCAGTGGGCAGCAGTTCCCCGTCGATATGAATAACGGCGCCCTCACCCCGTCGAGCTTCACCCTCGTCGCCGGCGTACCCTATACCTGGGAGCAGCGGTTCATCGAAAACGGCGGCGGCGCCAGCGGCAACGCCGGGTGGAACCCGCTGGGCGCGGGCAACCAGATCATCCCCTCATCCAACCTGTGCAACCGGGTGGTTTGGTAACGGCGATTCGCCGTACCGATTCATGAAAAGGAGGACTCATATGCAGCGTGCATCGACACGGGGCTTTACCCTGATTGAGCTGCTCGTCGTCATTGCTATAATAGCTATTCTCGCGGCCATCTTATTCCCGGTCTTCGCGAAGGCCCGCGAGAAGGCCCGCCAGACGGCCTGCCTGAACAACCAGAAGCAGATCAACATCGCGACGACCATCTACGCCCAGGATCACGACGAGATGCTCCCCAGCGCCGACACCTTCTGGGGCGCCCTCGGCCTGGACCGCGGCGTGCTCGTTTGCCCCACCATGGGGCGGACGGTGGCCGCCAACTCGTACGTCTACGACTCCTACCTCGGCGGTAAGTCGCTGGGCGACTTCGCGACCGCCGGGCAGTCGCCGGACATGATCTTCGTCACCGCCGACGGCAACCAGTCGCCGACGAACACCGACGGCACCCCGAACACCAAGGGCGTCCAGAACTGCTTCTACAATACCAAGGACCTGGACATGCGCCATGACGGCCAGATGACCGTCGGCTACCTCGACGGCCACGCGGCGCGCACCACCTCCACCGGCAGCGGCGTGGGCCTGTGGCTCAATCCCGGCTGGTGGTACTCCGTCTATAGCCAGGGTTCCGGCTTTGCCTACGGTTCGCCGACCTTGCAAGGGAAAGGCACCGTCGCGACCATCGGCACCGGCAACGTCATCGATCCCGTGGGCGCCAACTACGGTGCCGGCGGCCCGACTGGGCAGGCGTTGGTGGACAGCTTCATGGTCATCTTCGTCGGCTGGATCAACGTGCCGGCGACGGGTAGTTATCAGTTCACCGGGGGCGGCGACGACGGCGCCCGCATCCTGATCACCGACCCCACCACCAGCCCTCCGACGCTCATCAACTGCGCCCCGGGCGGGTGGAGCACCAATAAAGTCCTCACCCTGCAGAAGGGCGTGGACTACGCCATCGAAGAGGACTGGAAGGAAGACGGCGGCGGCGCCTACTTCAACGGCGGCCTGTACCTGAACAGCACCGGCGCCAATATCATCGACGCCAACTTCTACACCGACCACTAAGGCGAGACCCCGCCACGACGGGCGATAAACGAAGCGACGGCCTGTGCGTTTACCACGCACAGGCCGTCGCTTTTTACGTCCCCCGTGTCCCGCGTCAATACCGAATCTGAAACACCACCTGCTGGTTGGCGCTTTTCGCCTTCGTGGCGAATTTGGCGGCTTCTTCCAGGTCGGAGAGCACGTCGCCGATGATCGACACGTTGTCGAGGATGGAGTTCAGCTCCTCCTCGCGCATGTGGCGCAGCTTGGTGTGCCAGGTGCTGGCCCACGCGCGCAGCACTTCCGGGTCGAAGGGGACGGACGGGCCCGTCCACTCCTTCTCACTCAGCGCCATCTCATCCTTTTTGATGTATTTCTTCACCAGGTCATCGTAGTTTTTCTTCAGGGTATCCCCACTGGCGAGACCAGGAATGAACCCCTTCCACCAGCCGGGCGCGGTACCGGTGTGGTATTCCTGCAAGAAACAAGGAAAGAGCTTGATCTTCTTCAGATAGCCGGCCTCCAGATCCAACAGATCGGTGAACCATTCCGAGGCATAGGATTGCTCGTCGACGATCCGCTTATTGTTCGGATCGTAGTTTTTGCTGTTGTAGCGAAAGATGTACCAGGTAGCCATGCGTTGTCACCTCCGTTCGCACGGTGAGTTACCTATTATTCCATATGTAAGGGGAGAAAATCATCACCTTCGGCGGTAAAATACGCGCGCACTTCGTCATCCACGGGGGGAATGTCTTGCGGGACACCCCCGGCGCGCAGCGAGGCGGCGGCCTGGCAGCCGGCGGCGGCACTGTAGCGCCCGGCGATGGCGCTGGTGGTGATGGGTCCGCCTTCCCGCACGTAGCGCAGGAATTCCGTCACGATGCGCGGGTCGGCGCCGCCGTGCGAGCCCTCGACTTCGGGGGTGGGATACCGCACGTGCCCCGCGGGCAGGTAGCCGCAGCGGTGGGTCCACACGCGCACGTCGCTCTCCCCCGGGCCGTCACCGAAGTTCTCCACCCGCCCCTCGCTGCCGATGATGGTGTAGTTGCGCCAGGCGTCCGGGGTGTAGTGGCACTGCTGGTAGGAGGCCAGCACGCCGTTGTCCAGCGTCATGAGCATCATGCTCAGATCTTCCACGTCGATCACCGGGTTCAGCCCCGTCTGCGACTGCGGCGGCCAATGGGCGTCGCTCCACGAGGCATCGCCGCGCTCCGCGGGGTCATGGCGGTCGGCGATCTGATTATACACGGTGAGGTTGCCGAACGCCGTCACCCGTTGCGTGTAGCCGCCGCACAACCAGTGCAGCACGTCGATGTCGTGGGCGCCCTTCTGCAACAGCAGGCTCGTGGCCCGGGCGCGCTCGGCGTGCCAATCCTTGAAGTACGCGTCGCCGCCGTAGGCCACGAAGTGCCGGCACCATCCCGCCTTTACCTCGCCGATGTCGCCGCGGTCGATGATCGCCTTCATGCGGCGCACTACCGCGAAGTGGCGCATGTTATGGCCGAGATAGAGCTTGCGGCGGTGAGTGTAGGCCGCGCGCAACATGCGGTCGCACCCGGCGATGGTGATCGCCATCGGCTTTTCGCAATAGACGTCCTTGCCCGCCTCCAGCGCCGCCACGGCGTGCTCTTCGTGGAGATAGTCGGGGGAGGTGACGAAGACGGCGTCCACCTCGGGACGCGCCAGCAGCGCGCGGTAGTCGTCGGTGACGAAGGCGTCGCCGTAGCGCGCCAGGAAGGCCTCCCGCGCCGCCGGGTTGGGGTCCGCCCCGGCCACCAGGTACACGCCCTCCTCCGGGCGATGCGCCAACTCCGCCAGCGACCCGCGGCCCCCCGCGCCGATAACTCCGATGCCTAACGTCTTCATGCCTGCCCCCGCATGGATAAACTGCCGCAAGCGTAGCGGAAGGAGCCGCAGCCTGTCAAGGGCGGGGGAAGCAGCGGTGAATGTATAACTCCTGTTCCTCTGGTCAGCAATTCAAGCGGATTGGGCGGGAATTAAGGTTTACCGTGTGGAATAATAAGGCAGAGGATGTAACCCGATGACGATTCCGCGCACGCGGCTGGCGACCCTGGTGTTGGCGCCCACGCAAGCGACGCTGCTCCAGCTTCCCCGCGCGCTGCTGGTGTCGGCGCTGGCGTTGGCGCTCGACGTGGTGGTGCTGATTCTCCTCAAGGAGCGCTGCGGGCTGCCCCCGGTGGCCGCGGCGACGATCAGCTACCTGCTGGGCGGCGTGGTGCAATACGTTTTGTGTAGCTGGTGGGTCTTCCCCACGCAACCCGACAACGCGGGCACCGGCTTTGTCGTCTTCCTGCTCCTCACGCTGGTGGGACTGGTCATTACCGACGGCGTGATGAAGCTCCTCAACGGACATACCCATTATCTGGTGGCGAAGGGGGCCGCCGTGGCGCTGTCCTTCGTGTGGAACTTCACCAGCCGCAAATATCTCATCTTCCGCCGGGGGAGCGCAGCCGCATGACATCACCCGTTGCCGTTATTATCGGGGCCGGTCCGGCCGGGCTCACCGCCGCGTATGAGCTGCTGGACGGCACCGACATCCACCCCATCGTGCTGGAAGCCTCCGGCGAGATCGGTGGTATTTCGCGTACCGCGCGCTACAAGGGTAACCGCATCGACATCGGCGGCCACCGCTTCTTCTCCAAATCCGAGCGCGTGATGCAGTGGTGGGCCAACATCTTTCCCCCGCAGGGCGCGCCCGCGCGCGACGACCGCCTGCTGAGCCGTGCGGTAACTCTCGCCGGCGAGGTGACTCAGCATCCGTTGCGCGGGGAGGCCGTCACGCGCCCGGCGCCCGACCCGGAGATCGACGACCTCGTGATGCTCTCGCGCACGCGGCTGTCGCGCATCCTTTTCCTGCGCAAATTCTTCGATTACCCGATCACGCTGAGCCAAAAAATCCTCGCCAACCTCGGCCCGGCGCGGGTGACGAAGATCATCGCCGGCTACCTGCGCGCGCAGCTCTTCCCCATCAAGCCGGAGGACTCGCTGGAAGCGTTCTTCACCAACCGCTTCGGTGGCGAATTGTACCGCACGTTCTTCCGCGACTACACCGAGAAGGTGTGGGGCGTGTCATGCCGGGAGATTCCCGCCGACTGGGGCGCGCAACGCGTGAAGGGGCTGTCGCTGGCCGCCACGCTGAAGCACGCGGTGGGCAAGGCCTTCGCCAAACCGGGCAAAGCGCAGGGGTCGGTGGAGACGAGCCTCATCGACGCCTTCCAGTACCCGAAATACGGCCCAGGGCAGTTGTGGGAAGAGGTGGCGCGGCAGGTGGAAGCCGCGGGCGCCGAGGTGCGCTTGCACACACGCGCCGTGGCTATCCACACCGACGGCGGGCGCGTCACCGGGGTGACGGTGCAGGGGCCGGACGGCACGGAGACGCTGCCGTGCGACTACTGCTTTTCCAGCATGCCGGTGAAGGAACTCATCGCCGGCATGGCGGCGCCCGACGCGGTGCGCGCCACGGCGGACGGGTTGCCCTACCGCGACTTTATGACCGTCGGCGTGCTGGCGAAACGGCTCAAGTTGACGAACACGACGGCGCAGCGCACGGTGAACGACATCGTGCCGGACAACTGGATCTACATCCAGGAGCCCGACGTGAAGGTGGGACGGCTGCAACTCTTCAACAACTGGAGCCCCTACCTAGTGGCCGACCCGAGCCTGGTGTGGCTGGGCATGGAGTATTTTTGCCAGGAAGGCGACGCCATGTGGACCGCCGCGGACGCCGACTTCACGCGCTTCGCGGTGGGCGAGCTGGCGCAGATCGGCGTGGCCGACCCCGCCGACGTGGTAGACACCACCGTCATCCGCGTGCAGAAGGCCTACCCCGCCTACTTCGGCACCTACCGCGATTTCGCCCGCGTGCGCGCCTTCACCGATGGCTTTTTCAACCTCTTCCTCATCGGTCGCAACGGTATGCATCGCTACAACAACATGGACCACTCCATGCTCACCGCCATGGCCGCCGTGGAAAACATCCGTGCCGGCATTACCGACAAAGCAGGCCTGTGGTCGGTGAATGCGGAAGAGGATTATCACGAGACGAAGTAATGTCTGAACCCTGATGCGTCGGATTAGAGGATTATCCTGATGACGCGCTCCTGCTTTTACAGCCGGGTTGGGGTCATCAAGGTAATCCTGTAATCCCACAAATCATGGTTCAGACAATCTACGCCTTCATCTCGCTGCTATCGCTCACAGCGGCCGCGTTCCTGATCACGCGGGCGCTGCGGCCGCCTGCGCGGGTAGCGGCGGTGCTGGCGATGATGCTCCTCTTCGCGGCGGCGGTGGCGGGGGTGAGTTTTGTGCTCTCGGCGCTGCACCGACTCGCCGACCTGGGGGCCTGGGCGGGGGGCAGCGTGGTGGTGCTGCTGCTGGCGGCGCTGCCGTGCCTGTGGCCGGCGGGGCGCGCGGCGTGCCTGCGTAAACCCGCGGGGCTGGCGGACATCGAGGCGCGGCTGCGGACCGTCGACCGCCGCACGTGGCTGACGCGGTTGCTGCTGGCCGTCGGGAGCGCGGTGGCGCTGGTGACGCTGATCAACTTCGTGGAAGTGATGGCGCTGGAGCCCGCCACGCCCGACGCGCACCAGTACCACCTGGCGCGGCTGGGCTATTACCTGCAGCAGGGCAGCTTCCACTATTTCGACGCGAGTTATTGGGCCCAGGTGGTCTACCCGCGCGTGGCGACCGCGCTGCACCTGTACGCCTACCTCACCTCCGGCGCGCAGATCGTGCTCACGCAACTGGTGCAGTTCCTGGCCTACCTCGCCTGCCTGCTGGCGGTCTACGGCATCTGCCGCGGACTGGCGCACACCCGGCAGCGCAGCGCGCTGGTCGCCGGGCTCTTCGGGCTGCTCATCATTTGCCTGGTGGAAGCCTCCACGGCGCAGAACGACCTCATCCTCACCGCGTTCGTAGGCGCGGCGCTCTACTTCCTGCTCGCCTACCGCACCTGGCGTTCCCCTGTGCCGCTGGTGCTGGCGGCGCTGGCGCTGGAGATGGCGGTGGGCGTGAAGGCTACCTTCCTGGTGGTGCTGCCGCCGCTGGCGGTGATCGGCGGGTACGCGCTCTACACCGCGCGGGTGGAGCGCCGCCACCTGCTGATCGGCGCGGCGGCGTTGCTGCTGGCGGTGGTGTGCCTCGACCTGCCCGCCGGCTACGCGGACAACCTGGCCCGCTTCGGCGACCCCTTCGGCCCCAAGTCGGTGCGCGCGGCGTATACCACGGAAGGTGCGTCTCCCGGCGGTATGGCGGCGCACGCTGGGCTCAACGTGTTGCGCTACGGGGTGGATTTCCTGCGCCTGGACGGCTGGTATCCCGTGCCGGGGGCGGATCGTCTACAGGCCGGGCTCACCGCGCTGCCGCGCGCGCTCTTCTCCGCGCTGGGGATCGACCTGGAAGCCCCCACCGGGGCGAGCGCCGATTTCCCCTTCCACTACGACCGCTCTATCCGCGCCGACGAGACCACCTCCTCGTGGGGGATGCTCGGGTTCCTGCTCCTCTGGCCCGCGGTGCTCGCGGCGTTATGGCGGCGGGACGGGTTACGCGTCTTCGCGGTAGCGGCGCTGCTCTACGCCGTCACGCTGTGCGTCATCATCCCCTACGACCCCTTCCACGGGCGCTTCTTCATCACCGGGGCGCTCTTCGCGCTCCCCCCCGTGGCGGCGTGGCTGCCGCCGCGCGGGCGCTGGGGACGTGCCTGGGTGACAGGGGTGGTGCTGCTTGGGGTGGTCAACGCGCTCATCGGCGCCTCGTTCCGCACCGGCACGGCGCTGGTGGGGCATCGGGATTACGCGGGCCGCGCCGTGCCCTCCGTCTTCCTGCTCGATACCGGCAGCCTGCGCATACGCGAGGCCCCCTGGCGGCTGGCGATCTATGAGGACAAGGTGCCGAAGGATGCCGTGGTGGCCATCGATCTGCAGCACCACGCGCCGGAATTCCTCTTCTTCGGGGAGGGCTTCACGCGCCGGCTGCTCCCGCTGCGCCCCTTCGTCGGGCCGCGCAAGCCGCTACCGCCGGAGGCGACGTGGCTGGTGTATGATGCCACTTCGCCGTACTACCGCCCCGGCGGTATCGCCCTCACCGACCCGGATTTCCCGCTGGGGGTGATCTTCCTCAGGTCGCTCTCCGGAAGCCGCCGATAGATCAGGTAGCCGCCCAGCGCCGCCGGATCGATGGGCGTAACCTCCGTGAAGGTATACATCTGCACGCGGTCGTACTGCACCAGCAGCATCGCCTCCAGCCAGAACGGCACCTGTTCCGTCGGCTGCAATCCCATCAACCGGTTGAGTTGCACCACCACGTAGGCGGGCGGATGCGCGGCCAGGTCGCGCTTCAACTCCTCCGCCGCGCCGGGCAGGTGGTAGAAGTACTGGTTGAAGTAGCGGCAGGGAGCGCGCCGCTCCGACAGCGCCAGGATGGGGTTGTTATCCACGGTGCCCACGGTGTAGAGGTAGTCGCCCGGCGTGGTGTGCGCGCGCAGGTAGGCCGCCGTTTGCATAAGGGCGGGCGCGCGGTCGTTGGTCGTGTAGTTGATGGTGAAGGTCGGGCACCAGAGCACCGCCACGGCGGCGGCGGCGAGCACATAGTGCAGGCGCCCCAGCGGCTCCGCCGCCATTTGCGCGTGGAACAGCTCCGCCAGTATCACGCCTCCCATCAGCGCCATCGCGGGGAGCAACTGCCGCATCTGGTGCCCGTAATACGACCCGGTGGCGTTCACCGCGATAAGGTCGCACACGAACCAACCGAGCAGGGCATAGAGGGTGGCGCGCTGTGCCGTCAGCCGCGCGCGCAACGCGACGAAACCGGTCGAGAGGAGCAATAGGAGGATCAGGGTGAGCACGAGCAACAGGAAGAGCTGGAAGTGCAGCTCGTTGGCGGTATCCAGCGCGCGCAGGAGGCGCACTTTCACATCGCCGACCGAGCTGCCCGCGCCGCCCAGGATGCGCCAGGCGCCGTCCACATACGCGCGCAGCGGCACGTGGCTCCACAGCAGCGGGAGCACGCTCAGCGCCGTGGCGAGGAGCATCCCCGCGCCCACCACCACCACGTCGCGCGCCACCGCCCACCCCGTACGCGCGTGGGGCCGCGGGCGTGCCAGGTAAAAGAGCAGCAGCCCCAGCGCGGTGAGCACGGCGATCTGCTTGAAGGCGATGGCCGCCCCCAGGCCGCCGCCCGCCAGCAGCAGCCTGCCCAGGTGCGCGCGCAACGTGCGCGTGTCTCCGGCGCGCAGCACGGCGTAGGCCGCGCAGACGGAGCCGACGAGCATGAAGGATTCCGTCTGCGCGGTGATCGGGGGGTCCATGGCATGGCCCAGACTGGTGAGGGCGAAGAGGAGCATCGCCCACAGCCCCGCGGCGCGCCCGTGCAGCCGCACGCCGATGGCATACACGCCCACGTCGGCGCAGAGCAGCGCCAGGATGCCCAGCGCGCGCGGCAGCGCGTAGTTCAGCCCGCCCACGGCATCGCAGAGCCAGAAGAGGTAGAAGATGCCCGGTGTCTTGTTCTCCACCGTGCCGACGTAGGGCAGCAGACCCCAATGCCGCCACGCGTGCGCCACGTAGTACCAGATGCCCTCGTCGCAGGCCATCACGCGCAGGTTGGCGGCGTGCCATGCCAACCCGGCCACCAGCAGCAGCGCGATCCACCCCGGGTGCGCCAGCCGCGTCAGCCACACCGCCCACCCCGGCAGCGGGGTCGCGTCCTCAGCGTGCGCCGGCAGCGGCGCCCCGGCGCGCCACGCCCGGATAGCTCCCGCCGCCAGCAGCGCCAACACCGCCGCCAGCAACAGGAAGCGCGCGTAGTCGAACAGATCCTGCTTCGGAAAGAAGGATTGCCCGACGAAGGTCACCCCCGCGAGGGCGAGAATCACAGCCAGCGGACGTTGTAACGGCGAAAGCGTCATCCCCCGCATTGTAACACGCCGGTGTGGGGCGTCAAGCGGCCCCACATACGCGTTAGCTTACCGTCACGGCTGGTCTGTTCCCCCACCCGACGATAAATCGTCGGGCTACCGGCGGCGCCCCTTAAAAGGGGCTCGTCAAGCGTGCGTGACCCCACTATAGAATACATCACTCTGAACAGGTGCCCGAGATGGCTGTCTTTCGAAATAATACCTGTGCGGTACTCCCTGCCCCACCATTTCGCAGCCTACCAAAGCCCCATTGATGGGGCGCAGCCGGTAGCCTGACGATTTATCGTCAGGTCGGACGATAGGCAGGCGGTTCAAAGAAGCTAACGTCTATGACCCCTACCTCATCACCCCCGCCAGCGCCGGGTACAGCCGCCGGTAGCGCGCGTGTTTCTCCTGGTAGAAGGCGTGGCGGGCGGGCGCGGGGGTGAAGACGCGCTCCCGCTGCACGAAGGTCTGCACGGCCTCGGCGGGCGTGGCGTAGACGCCGGTGGCGAGGCCGGCGAGCATGGCGGCGCCGGCCAGGCCGCCCTCGGTGATGCGCGTGCGGGCGACGGGGATGCCGAAGATGTCCGCCTTGAGCTGCAGCCACGCGTCGGAGCGCGCCCCTCCGCCGGCGGCGATGCACTCCGTGAGTTCGATGCCCAGCCGCGCCAGGCCGTGCAGGCCGTCCACGAAGTACAGCGTGGTGCACTCCATGATCGCTTTGAGAATCTCCCCGCGCGTGGTGCTGGTATGCAGCCCGACGATGGCGCCCGCGCTGTTGGGCAGGTAGCGTGGCCATTGCGGCGGGTCGAAGTGCGGCAACACCAGCAGGTCGGTGGGCGCGTCGGGCATCTCCCGGGTCAGCGCGGCGTACAGGTCCGCGTCGCCGCGCGCGGTCTCGGCGGCGGCAAAGGTGTCGCGGAACCACTTCACCAGACTGCCGGCCTGGTTGAAGAGGAAGGAGACGTACAGCCCCGGCAGCAGGTGGTGCTCGATATTCAACCCCTCCGCCAGCATCGCCAGCGGGTCCGGCACCGGGCCGAAGGTCGGCGTGATGCACTCGTAGCTGCCGATGCCACATACCGCGGTGCCGGCGGTGATCGCCCCGCATCCCAGCGCGTTGCAGCACTGGTCGTGTCCGCCCGCCACGATGCGCACGCCCCGCGGCAGTCCCAGTTGCGCGGCTACCCCGTCAGCCACCGTGCCCGTCACCGTGCCGCCGGGCACCACGGGGCCGAAGCGGTGCCGATCGAGGCCACTCCAGGCGAGCAGGTCGTCGGACCAGTCGTTGCGCGCCAGATCGAAGAGCAGCGTGCGGTTGGCCAGCGAGTTGTTCGTCACCGGGTCGCCGCCGAGTAGATACCCGACGCAATCGCCCCAGAGGAGGAAGTACGCCGCGCGCTCGAAGAGCGCCGGGGCGTGGTCGCGCAGCCAGAGCAGCTTGGGCAGGGAGTATTGCGGACCGAGCAGGTTGGGGTTGATGCGGTAGAAGGCCTCCTGCCCGAAGGCCTGCTCCAGCGCCTGCACGTACTCCGTGCCGCGCGTGTCGGCGCAGAGGATGGTGTCGCCAAGGATTTCGCGCGTGGCGGAGACGGGCACCACCGCCTCCCCGAAGGAGCTGACGCACAGCGCGGTGATGGGATCGTGGGTCGCCGCCGCGGCGACCTCGGCGATGATCTCCCGCGTGCCGCGCCAGACGGTGTGGCTGTCCAGCTCCGCCTGCCCCGGATAGTCCTGCCGCGTGGGATACTCGCGCGTCGCCTGCGCCAGGCAGGCGCCGCCCTCGGTGAAGACCGCGGCCTTGCAGGCGGACGACCCGAGATCCAGCCCGAGCAGGCTCATAACGCACTCTCCGTATAGCCCAGGTAGCGCGTCAGCGCCTCGCGCACGGGCACGGCCACCTCGCCGGGCGTGACACCCACGTGATGCCGGTACCCCTGCCGCCCGATGGTCAGCAGCGCCCGCTGCAGATCGGGGATATGCGCCACCCCCGCGCAGCCGAAAAACGCCTCGGAGATGGGGTCATTGGTAAATTTGCCCTCGCCGAGGTAGAAGGACACCACGCCGTCCTGCGTTTTCAGGCTGGCGAAGGTCATCGGCGTGGGGGCGATGCGCCCCACGTTGCAGCCCACCCCGTGCCCCGCACCCATCGCTTTGGCGAACATCGGGTGGTCGATCACCTGCCCGGGCGCGGTCATCAGCGACTGCGGCACCGGCCCGCAGTGGAAGAGGATGCACTTGTCCTCCACGTCGCCGTAGTTGTTGTTCCAGTCCAGGCAGGCGGTAGACGCGTCGGAGGCTTCCGCCAGCGCCAGCATCGCCACCGCGTTGCACACATCCAACTCGCAGGCAGCCACGATGCCCCGGTCGTTCAGCTCGCTCAGCAGCACGCACGGCGCCACCCCCAGCTCCTGCTCGATCTCCAGCCAGCAGCGCAGCGCGATGGCGTCCAGCCCATACGCGGCGATCATGGCGTCCAACGCCACCGACACGCGCGCCAGTTGGGTGAAGGATTCGTCCGCCACGCCCTCCCAGCGCGTATATGCCCGCAGGCGCGCCGTCTTTGCCGCGAACTCGACGCCTCCCGCATCCACGTCGCGCACGCGCTGGAAGAGTTCGGACAGGTCGAAGGTCTCCGTCGTCACCCCCACCTTCTGCAGCGCCAACTCGTCGAAGCGGATCGTTTTGAAGGCCGTGGTGCGCGCCCCGATGGCGCCGATCGTCGCGCGGCGCATCCGGCGCACCACGCGGCAGACGGCGGCGAAGTCGTGGAGCTGCCGGGTGAAGGCCGCGGCGGACGGGTGCACGGTATGCGGGGGAAAGACGGTGCTCGCCACGCCATACTGGTGAAAGACGTCGAGGATGGAGAGTTTGCCGCAGAAGGCGTCGCGCCGCTGGTGGAAGGCCATCTCCTCCAGCGCGTCGGGGTAGGCCTGCACCAGGATCGGCACGCCGGCATCCTGCAGCGCCGCCACCGCCCCGGTCTCGTCGCCAAAGTTGGGCAGGCAGAGGATGACGCCGTCGAACTGCCCACGGTGTTCGGCCAGGAATTCCGCATAGCGCCGCCCCTCGGCGGGCGTTTCCACCGCGCCGAAGCGGGTGGCGGCGGCGTCGAGAGCCAGCGCGCGATGCCCGGCGCCTTCCACCGCCGCCTGCAGCTCCTGCCGCGCGCCGGCGATAAGCGACTCGGGGAAGAACCCGCGATTGCCGAAATATAGCGCAAAGGTGACGGGTGGCATACGAACCTCCAGATCCGGCTGCGCCGGGAGACGAGACGAGTTCATGGTTCAAAGAGATGGTATCGCCGACAAATCGTTGAACGTTGAACCTTGAACTACTGCGTAAGCAGCGCGGCGTTGCCGGCGATGGCCAGCTCTTCTTCCAGCACGGCGCGCGTGGCCTCGTAGACCGCCTGCTGCGCCGCCGATACGGAGGTGGCGACGGCGCGTTCGTAGGGTTGGCGGATGGCGGTGGCGACGTTGATCTTGGCGATGCCCAGCCCCACCGCCGCGCGGATGTCCGCGCCGCGAATCCCGGTGCCGCCGTGCAGCACCAGCGACACGTCGGCGGCGTGGGCGATGGCTTCCAGCCGCGCCAGGTGCAGCCGCGCCTCCACCTTCTGCTGGCCGCGCGTGGACGCGGCGATGGCCCCGTGCACGTTGCCGATGGCGACGGAGAGCCAGTCGACACCGGTGTCGGCGACGAAGCGGCGCGCCTCCTCCGGGTCGGTGAAGCCCTGGCCGGAGGCGAACAGCTCCTCGTAGGAGGGCAGCGGCCCCGCCTCATGCCCGAGCACCGCGCCGAGTTCGGCCTCCACCGGCACCCCCTGCGCGTGCGCCAGCGCGACGATCTCCCGCGTGGCCGCCACGTTCGCGGCGAAGGGAAGGCGGGAGCCGTCGATCATCACCGAATCGTACCCCAGCGCCAGCGCCTCGCGGATCACCGTCGCCGCGTCCACCGTTTCGCCGTCTTCGTCGAGCACCGGCACGTGATCCAGATGCAGGCGGGTGTGCCGTGGGTCCTGCACGCGGGCGTACTCGTCGCGTATCGCCGTCAGGCTGCCCGAGGCAAATTTGATCCACTCCAGCCGCGCCACCATGATGAGCCCGAAGCACCCGGTGTCGCGCAGCGCCCGCACCACCGGTGCCATCATCGGCAGGTAGGGAATATTGAACCCCGGCACCACCGTCCGCGCCTCCCGGGCGCGCTGCAGCAGGGCAGCCGTATCACGCATCGCTCTCGTCCTTCCGGCGGGGAATCTCAACGCTATATTTCGCCTTTAACCGGCGTGCGCCTTCCGCGCATCGAGCGTCCGGGGTAGCGCATCGATCTGCCATCACGCGCCCTGTGCCGGTAACGTTGCTGCTGGGGCCGCCGACTTCAGCGCCGTCTCCCGTAGCCATTGACGGACGGCGGGGTATTCGGTAGTGGGGAAGGCGTGGGCGGTGTCGGGCATTTCGTGCACGGCAACCCCTCCCCCTTGTTCCGTAGGTATTCTAGCGCATGTGATGTGATTGGGGAAGCAAGCGGCGAGATAGCGGCGGTTGAAGGCTGCAAAGGAACTCCTTACGCAGCACCACGACCGTCGATACAGGCCGTATTATTTGATACCGGGAAAGGCCGTCAGGTGCAGTAGAATGTAGTCAAGTAGCAACGTGAAGATTTCATCGTCACCGCAGACGCAATCAAGGTCTTCGATTACATCTTCCTCTTCGGTGCTGTTGTCGATCATGAACTGGTTCCGCGCTTCGCAGTCGAGGTGGGGTTGCGGGAAGGGGAAGCGTGCTACCGCCGCGGCCAACGCATCGGCCGCATCCTGTGCGCCGATGCGGCGGTAGGCGTCGATGAAGACCGTATACGGTGGGTTGTTGGGGAAATCAGACTCGAAGAAATAGTGAAACCCCCCGTTATCGATGATCCCTTGCGCGCTGTAGATCAGTAGAACGGTTTGGTGCGGCTCTGAAAGACGCTTGATGTCCTGGTGTGGTTGATAGGCGGCATCCACGATCTCCCAGGCCTGGGAGAGAATATAATCACGCACATCAGTAAACGGCTGGTCCGCGCGATAATCACTCATTGCCCGTGCGTGTTCCCGCTCTTCCCGAGTCAACCGTCGCGGGAGGCGGTCCAGATCGTAGGGTAGAGTCACATCGGGGAAGGCGTGCAACAACAGGCCGATATGGTGCGCCAAACAGGAATAGTCCTTCGCGTAGCTCACAGCCAACGCAAGCAATGCCGCCAGATCGGCGGTGGTGATGGTCGAGGGATCAATAATCGGATACTCGCTTTGTCCGGGCATGATCTACTCCTTCTTTTTGAAGAAATACGACCGAGGTAGCCGCCTCTTACGCACATGTGTTACAGCACTTCCCCCGCCCGCACCGCCCAGCGGAGCTTCGCCGCCGTCGCGCGGGGGTTGTCGTGGCGCTCTTCCGGGGTGGCGCGGGTCACTTCGGGGGCGATTTCGCGGTAGAGGCCGTTGGCGAGGCCGGCGGCGAAGGCGTGCTTCACGCGGCGGTCTTCACCGGAGTGGAAGGTGAGGATGGCCGCACGACCGCCGGGGTTGAGGCAGTGCGGCAGCACGCTGAGCAGGCTATCGAGGGCGGAGAACTCCCCGTTGACGGCGATGCGCAACGCCTGGAAGGTGCGGCGGATGGCATCGTCCATCTCCTCCTTGGGCGCGGCGGGCAACGCGGCACGCACGGCGCCGGCCAGCGCGGTGGTGGTGTCGAGGATGCCGCGCAGGGCTACGCAGCGGCGCGCGATAGCTTCGGCGTGGGGCTCGTCGGCGTTCTCCCGCAGCAGCGCGGCCAGCGGCGCCGCCTCCAGCGTGGCGAGCAGCGCCGACGCGGGGACACCTTTGTGCGGATTCATGCGCAGATCCAGTGGGCAGGGGCGCTTGAAGGTGAAGCCGCGCGCGGGGTCGTCCAACTGCATCGACGAGACGCCCAGGTCGGCCAGGAAGCAGTCCACCCCGGTCAGGCCTTCCGCGGCCAGCACGCGGGGGAGCGCGGCGAAATTCGTGTGCCGGGCCTGGAAGGCATCGGGGCCGAAGCCGGCGGCGCGCAGGCGGGCCTCGGCTTTCGGCAACTCGAGGGGATCGATATCCAGCCCGTACAGGCGCCCGCCGGGCTGCAGCGCCGCGAGCACCCCGCGCGCGTGCCCGCCGTACCCCAGCGTGCCGTCCACCGCCACCTCGCCCGGTTGCGGGCGCAGCACCGCCAGCAACTCCGCCAGCATGATGGGCCGGTGGCTGCCCGCCGGCGTGTCCCCGCGCGCCAGCACCTTCGCCACGTCCGCCGCATAGCGTTCCGCGTTGAGTTCCTTATACTTCTCCGCAAATCGGCGCGGATGCGTGCCGGTATACCGTACGCGTCGCCGATGCTCGCCCATCTCTTCTGTCATGGCGGAATTATACCGGACGGGGCGGGAATCACCAAGCCAGCGGACCGTCCCCGGCGAGCCAGCGCCCGACGGTGTCCGGGGTGCGCAAGGCGTGGGCCAGGGTGAGGCTGAGGTCGCCGCAGCTATCGGGCAAGCCGTGGCGCTTCAACTCGGTGAGGATGCCCAGCACCAGGCACTGCCCAACGAGCATCTGCTCCTGCAGCAGCGTGAAGGATTGCGGGGGGGTCGGGTCGGCGAAACCCGCCCGGCAAGGCGCCGCATCGAAGGCGTTGCGCCCCCGGCACAGCAAGGGGCGGACGGCATAAATGCCGCAGCAATCGTCAAGGAGGAAGGGGCACGCGATGGTGCGCCCGATTTGCCCCTGCACCGTCAGGCCGTCAATACGCGCCGCCTGCTGCCCGATCCGCTCCCCCCAGTGCGTGCGTTCGTCCACGGACACGGCGGGGGAGGCCAGGTGCAGCACGATGTGCAACGTTTCCAGGGGAGTCAGATGCACAGGACCGTGGCAGCAATACGCGCAGCCCGCCTGACATGCCGACGCCGGGCCGCCCTGCGCCCGGTACTCCGCCTGGAAGCCGGCGATCGATACATCGGCATACGCGTGGATGCCCGCCACGGCGCGCACCACCCCCGCCGGGGTGCGATCCTCCGCGAAGGTCGCGAGAAACTCCTGCGTCGTCGCCGCGCAGTCGGCAAAAATCCGCTGCGCCGCGGGGTTCGGCGTTGGCATGTCGCCACATCCTCTCCGGGAAAAGTGGCGGTATGGTGTCATCGCCAAAAAGGGGCTGTATATTGCTGTATATTACGGTGCACGGTTTATTCCGCGCATCAGGCTGCTACCGCGCGGCGGCTTGCCGCTGGAAGGTGCCGGAGCCCCAGGTGTTGTCCGGGGTGCGCCAGTCGGGTTGCCACCAGAGCTTGTCGCCGCGGAAGCCGGCGTAATCCTCATCTACGTCGTTGACCACCACGTTGAGGCGCACCGCGCTCCACGCGGTCCCGGCCATCTTGTTGAGGTAGGCGACAGGGATGGCGATCTCGGTATTATGCCCGGTGGGCGTGGCTACACAAACGGCTTTGGTGCCTTCCGGCAGTTTCGCGGCGTTGTAGGGGGCACGCGTTTCGCCCGCGCGGGCCGGGCTCAGGGCGATGAGCAGGATATCCCCGAACTCGTTGGCCCCCTGCCCGTAGCGCCGTTCGGCGTCCGGGCGTGCATCGAGGCGCACTTCGACGCCATCCTGAAACCACGGGTCCTTCTCCGGCACACTCTTCAGGCAGTCGTCGGTCGTCTGAATCGCGATGTAGAAGAACTGCGCGTCGTAGGTGCACCCAAAACGGTACGACAGATCCGCCGGTCCGTGCCACGCCCCGACATCGCCGGCATGCAGCGGCTTATCCACGACGATGGGCAGGGACGGCCAGTCCGCGAGATCGCCGTCGATGCGGATGGGGGTTTTCGTCGGGCGGCAGAGTTGCTGCGCGGCCGGGGCGCTGACCTCCACCTGCTGGACGATCTTCCGTCCACCCACGGTGGCTGTCACCGTGGTGTGCCCCGCGGCGATGGGGCGCAGCTCATTAATCGTAGGGGTAAGGGCCGCCACTTTCGGGTTGTCGCTCGTGAAGGTAACCGTGCCATCGGTGAGGCGCAGCCCGTGGTCGTAGACCGTTTCCAGCACTACGTGCGTGGGGCGCGCGAGGGTGATCGGCCCGCCGTCCACCGCATCCATGTCCGCAATCGCCTCCCCCGTCACGGTAGGCGTTTTGGTGTGCAGCATGAAGTAGAGCGCGGCGCGCAGCCGTTGGTTGCAATCGAACTTCTCGTGCCCGTGGTTGTGCCCGGTATAAAAGGCGATATTCTCACCATGGCGGAATCCCTGGGCGACCAGCTTGCGGTAGGCGGCATAAGCATCTTTGTAGATGAAATCGAATTCGCGCGAGCCGGCGTCCATCCATAACCGCACCGCGGGCACCGGGCGCTTCGGGTCATCCAGCATCGCCTGCAGCTCGTTGCCCGCCCAGGCCGCCATGAACGGCGGCGACTGGCAGATGCCCATGCCGAACGTTTCCGGGTGCAGATACGTCATCCAGAACGCCCCGGCGCCCCCCGCGGAGAAACCGGTAATGCCGGTGGAGACCGGCTCGGGACGCGTGCGGTAGGTGGCATCGATCAACGGCTTAATGGTATGCGCCAGGTAGTCGTAGTAGCCGTTTGCCTTGGTGGGCATCACCGCGCCCTGGTCGGTCAGGCAATAGTCGTCGCGACGGTTGCCGCGTACGGGTTTCCCGTCCGCGTCGACGGAATTATGCACGGCCACAAAGATCGCCGGCTCGATCAGCCCTTCATGCACCAGTTGATCGTGCACCAGCTCATACCCGACGGCGTCGCGCATGTCATGCTCCCGGGTCAGGAACGCCGACTCCCCATCCAACACATAGATCACCGGATACCGCCGGTCGGTGGCATCGTACCCCGCCGGCAGGCAGATGGTAACCGCATGTGCGCCGCTGGACTTGCCGCCATCGTCGATAGGCGGCATCTCGATAAAGCGCGACGTGCTCGGTGGGGGCGCCGCCGGGGCGGCGCCGCCCAGCGCACACGCCCCGCACGCCAACAGCGCGAAAAATGCCACGCGTGCGGTGACATGGTGGAACGAGGCCGATAGACGCATGATGGAAGGCTCCTCGGGGAAGGTGGCGGCGTGGTGTTGGCGCCGGCAAGTAGAGTATATCATCGATGTCACCGCGGCGTGGCCGCGGCATCGGCGAGTTGAATGTCGTGGAGGGCTTGCAAGGCGAAATCCGTGATGCGTCCCTGCCGGACCAGCGATTCGAGTTCGGGCACGGCGTGCAGGTCGCGCAGTTTATCCACGTAGAAACGTGCCATTTCGGTGTTCGGACAGGCCGCCGCGGACTCCATCAGCCCGCGAATGTCCCGCAATTGCTCCCGGACATGCTCCAGGGGGGTGCGGATGTCGACGCGCGCGGTGAACGACTCGGGCAACAGTTCGAGTTTGCGCCCCATGGCAAAGGCATGGAGGAGATCGACCGCCACGTTGGGCTGCAGCGATTGCTCCGCGACGGCTTGCAGCGTTTTCCAGGCATGGACGGCGTACAATTCGCGCACGGCCAGGCGGGCGAGGCCGGTGCTCGCCGCGTCGTCGGTCGAGGCGATGCCCGCCAGCGTGTTGTTGATGCGTGGGTGACCGCCCAGAGCGTGGCGTCGGTTGATGGTGCCCAGCTCGCACAGCAGGGTGACCCGGCGCACCTCGTCGACCTCCGCGTCCCACAGCAGGTGCTCCAGCATGTCCAGGTACTTCTCCACGGACATCACGGCGATGGCACCCTGCAGGGCTTCCATCATGGCGGTCGGTGTGCCGTCGGCGATCCAGCGGATCAGCGCGGGGATGTCATCGGTCGCCAACGCCTGGGAAATCCGGCTTTTCGCGGTGAGGGAGGACGCGGCGCCTCCCGCCCACGCTTCTTCCAGGCTGCCGCTCAAGGTTTCGTACTGCCGGTAGAGGGTGATAAAGACCGGGGAGAAATGCTGGGCCGGCCCCGTGTCGGTGGGCGAGAAGGATTCGGGCGCCTGCGCCACGTAGTCGTCGTACAGTTCGCGGAAGACTTGGGCGACATCGGCGCGCCGTCCGTTGGACAGGGCGATCAGCATCTCGACCGCGATGGGCCGCTCCGCCAGGAACCGGCAGACCGCCGCGCGGTGCCGCGTCATCCAGGCCATCAGATGCAGACAGTGCGTCAGCACGTTGCGCCACAAACTCTGCGGCTTATGCTCCCGCTGCGAAGCGGCAAAATCGAAAAAGATGATCAGCGCATCCACGGCGTCGACGTTGTACAGCGTCTCCACCATCGCCTGCAGGTTGGTGCGGGCATACGTCGTTTCCAGCGACTGCACCGTGCCGTATTCGATATCCAGCAGGTTTTGTTTGGCCAGGAAGATGATGGCGGCGATCTTCTCGTCGAAGCGGTCGTGGAAGATGGCGAAGTAATCCGGCGCGTCCCCCGCCGCCTTCGCCTGCGCGATGGCGTCGAGGTCGGCATGCACCAGTTGAAAGGCCTGGTCGACCAGCAGTTCGACGGGGCGCTTGCCGGCGTCGGGCGTGCCGACCTGCGCGCGAAACGCTTCCGCCTCGCGCAAGAGCTGCTCGGGAGAATCCATCGCACTCTGCTGGTGTGGTAACACGCGCTACTAGCCCCCCGCCGGGATGACGTCCATTCCCATTATAACCGATAACGGCGCAGGCGAAGCAGGTTATGGAAAAGCTACTTCTTCCGTTTGGCCTGGTTATATCGGATTGCGGCATGCACGAGGGTTTGCAGCGCCCCTTCGTCGAAGTGATCCCCTGCAAAGAAATCGATCGCCCGCCGCTGGTTGCCCGCCAGTTCGGCATTGAAAAGGCCGTCGGGATCATCGAGAGACGCCCCGTACATGAAGACGAGCTTCACCTTGTCCTTGAAGATATTCCCCACGCACAGAATCCCGTCGCGCGACCAGACGGGCGACCCCATCCATTTCCACTCCTCGACGATCTCGGGATCCGCCGCCAGGATGATCCGCCGAAGCGCCGCCAGCGCCGCCCCGCGCCAGTCCGGATGCCGCGCGATCAGGTTGTCGATCTCTTCACTCGGACTCATGTCGATCCTCCTTTGATGACGATGCGCCGCCTCGCCGCACGTCCGGCAAGTCACGCGACCCGGCGGCGGGTAGCCGGATGGAATCATCGACGCCCCGGCCGTGTACGCGGATGGTGCGGGCGTCCTCCAGCACCGCGGTGATGTGGCGCTCCTCCACCTGGGGCACCAGCAACGTCAGGTACGGCTGCCCGGTGGCGTTGCGCACCGCGAAGCTCCAGAAGGGGCCGAGTTGTGCATCTTCCACGATCTCCGGCGCGGTGGGCTGCAGGAACTGGATGCCCAGGTGCGGGTGCCCCGCTTCGCCCGTGCGGTAGTGCCCCGGCGCGATGGCCCGCGGCGCCTGGTGCGGGTGCAGGAAGTACAGCGACGGCTGGTGCGCGGCCTCGAAGGTGTCCCAGAGCAGGAAGTAGTCCGGTTTCACGAAGAGGTAGTGGCGCACGTGCACCGTGGTAGGGTCGGGCAACATCACGTTGTACCAGTAGCGCGAGCAGTCGCGGAAGTTGGTGTTGACGATGCGGTGGACGGCCCAGTCGAAGGCCGCGCTGGTATACACCAACGTCGGTTCCGGCGCGCGCTCCAGGCCGGTGTAGCCGCTGCTGAGGTGCTTGTTTTCCGCATAGACCACCGTGTTATGCAGCCAGGTTTCGTGGCACCAGAGGGTATTGCCATGCTGGTCGTGCGCGTGGTAGCCGTATTCGCCCAGCAGCACGCGGTCGCCCAGCATCAGGTGCAGGTTACCCTGGTCATAACACATGTGGTGGGTGGTGCTGCCGGCGCGGAAGAGACACCACACCGGAGACGCACCCTGTTGCGCGCGCGAGAAGAGTCCCAGCGACTGCCGCCAGACGCTCTCCCGCGGGACCGCCCGCGCCGGCACGCACGGGTCCAGGGTCAGCAGGGTCAGCGTGGGATGCACGGCATCGAGGAACGGTCTGCCGGCCCGCGCCCACGCGGTCGCCAGTTCCCCGGCGAGTTGCGGGTCGCGGTCGCGATAGATGGCCATACCCAGGCACAGTTCGGCCGTATACGGTTGCTCGAACCCTTCACCGCCGGAGTTGCCGTTGGCCGGCAGGACAGCTCGGTGCGGCGCCTGCCAATCGGGGGTCATGGCGCACCAGCGCTGCCAATGGTCGCGCAGCACCGGGCCGTCGCATCCCGGCACGCGTTCGGCCAGTGGTGGCGTCTGTATGCGGACAAAATGCGCGAAGGAGCCGCGGATGCGCGGGTCGGCAAAGTAGTCACGCACACCGTGGAGGGCGGCAGGATAGAGATACATCAGCAGCTCGTTGAACATGTGCTGATGGTAGTTGATCGATTCCAGATAGGTGCCGTCCGGCGTGAAGTACGTTGCCAGAAAGCCCTCCACTTGCACCTGTGCCCACTGCCGCCACGTCTCCCGCAGCGGGTGCGCGGGGAAGAGTTCGGCGACCACGCCGGTGGTGGCGATGAATTCCGCGGCGAAATTGGGGGGCACCGGGCAATCGCCCATGTCGTTCTGCAACGCCTGCACCATGCCGGCATCCGGCTCGGTATGCGGCCAGAAGTCGGCACAGCGCATGAAATCCGGATCGGCGATCATGTAGGCCAGCGCCAGCAGCGCCCGCCGCACGGTGCGGTAATCCCCTTCGCTGATCAGCCCGCGGGCCCACAGGATGTCCAGATCATACGCATGGCTTTTCGCCGTCCGCGCGTCAAAGATACTGAGGGTTTCGTAGCCGCCCGCGCCGATCTGCTCCGCTACGTGCCGCGCAAAGGCCAGCAGCGGCGCGACGTATTGCTGCATCCCCGACGCATCGTCCGCCCACAACGCCATGGCGAAGGGCATGCCTGTGCGAGAGGCTTCCGACCCCCAGACTTCCACCAGCACGCGCTGGATGTCGGCGTCGGCGGCGAGGCGCGCCCGAAACGTCTCCAGCGCATCCGGTGCCACCAGGTGCGGGGTCGGCGCTTCCAGCGGGGGATCCACCACCCACATCAGCACCTTCCCCAGTGCCAGGTCGGAGAGCTGCGTCTTGCGCCGGTTCAACAGGCAGGGCGGAGCCGTTACGTCCATGTCGGCCAGGGCTTTGTCCGTAATCACGATGCCGTAGAGCCGCCGGCCCGCCTGCAGCGGGAAGCGCACCAGGTGACCGCGCACGTCGTCTTCGAGGATATCCGGGCGCATGTCGCCGCGCTTGTCCCACAGCCCCCCCCAGCCAGAGAAGATACCGACGAAGCGGGGATCGTCGTCCGCGACAAAGCCGACCCACGCCAGATTCCACTGGTTGAAGTAGGAGATATGGCTGAGCGAATTCAGCCGCCGCCGCCCCACTCCGCGACGCGCATCCGCGGCCCCGGTATACGTCAGCGGTTGCATAACGCCCTGGCGCTCGCCGCGCCACCACCCGCGCGCCGGCGCGTCGCCGAAGGGGTACCACTCTACCGCGCCGTCACCGGACTCGTGCACCGTTTCCACCACCTGCAGCGTGTCGGACCCCGCCGCCCAGCGGATGCGCACGGTGAAGCAGGCGTCGTTGCCCCAGCGATACGTGGTGCGCCACTGCACGCAGCACGGCCCGAGAGCCTCTACGTGCGTGTCCACTGCGCCACGGTACGGCACATCGACGATGGTGCTGTGGCCGAACCACGCGCCGCCGTCGCATTGCAGCGCCAATATCGGCCCGGGAAAGGGTTGCTCCAGCAGGCCCGACCCCGGCACGCGCACCGCCGCCCGCCCGTTGCGGATGATGACATCCGGCCCGTCCGGCGTCACCGTGATCGTCGTCGGCACTGCGTCCTTTGCCGGCGTCAGCCGCAGTTCGTCCCCCGGCGCCAGGTGCACCAGAGCGAGGGTGACCACCGCGTCGTCCGTCCGATCCATCGGCATCGCCGGGACGCGCTGCAGCGGGACGACGTGCCCCGCTGCGTCGCGCAAGGACGGCGCCTCGGTGGCGGGGACGGTCACGAGGATATGGGCGTAGCCAACGCCCAGCGGCGCGGACAGCCGAAGTGCCTCCTGTGACATATGCAAGGTCATCTTAGCTCCCATCGGGTTATGGGGATTGCCGACGCATCTCTGCTCCCTTACCCGCCTGTAAATACCTGTATTACCGCTTCCAGGTAGCCATACCCGTATACGTCGTCGGGCTGGAGGTAGCTGGTCTCGGTCCACTCGTTCCAACTGTTGATCGTCACCAGCGGGGCCTGCTGGGGGTGGTCGTCGACGTAGGCTTTCGCCAGTTCGAGGGCGCGGCGCACCTGCTCGGGGGTATTGTTCCTCACCACGCCGGGGCGGAAGGTCGTGTAGCGGGGGTTGTTGTCCCAGCCCAACGACACGTGGGGGTAGTAGGGAATGTCATATAACGCGTCCATGCGCTGCCACTCCCGCACCATGTCGGGAATGATCTCCGCGTACTCCCGGTCGATGGGGGTGAAGTGGACCATCTGGTAATGCGTCTGGCTGTCAAAGCCGAGTTGCCGCACGATCGCGTTCGGGGTGGCAGCGGCGGTGGCATCCACGCCACTCAGGTTCAACCGCTCCGCGCCGTAACTCGTCAGTTGCAGGTAGAGACCGGGCAACCCCGCCTTCACCGCTTCCGCGCGGAACCAGGCAAACGCCTCTACGGTGGCCGCGACTCCGCCCAGGCCGGCCACCAGCCGGCTGAGATCGTAAATCTGGAACACCGGCTTGCCGTCGATGGTGTAGTAGGAGGGATGGGTGAAGTACTTCTCGATCAGGCGCCGGGCAATGGTCTCGAAGCCGCGCCGGTCGACGGCCGCCTGCCAGATGATGTTATCCTCGATGTGCGCCACGCGGATATCCCACAGGTGGGTGACATCGTGGTTGGCCCACATCAGGAAGAACTTCACCCGGTCGTTGTTGCGGGCCTGCAGGTAGCCGTGGTTGAGGCACTGCTCCAGAAAGGGGCGCCCATCGTACCAGTACCAGTCGTAGATGAAGACGTTGACGCCGTGGTCCGCCGCGGCGTCGATCTGCATCTCCATCACGCGGGGGTCGGCCTCGTTGCAATACCCCCAGCGCGGCCGGCGCGGCCAGGTGTGCCCGGGGTACTTCGCGCCGGCCTTACGCACCGTCTCCCACTCCCCATTCCCCTCCGGCCAGAACATCCGCGTCCGCGGCTCATCCCCGGTATAGGAGGGCCAAACGTAGGCGGCGACATCATACGCTTGCTTCGTGCTGCTCATGCCCCTCTATGTTCGAGAAGGCCCGGGAATGTCCTTGTGATGCCGCGACGGCAGGCACGTGCGGTAGCGGGTATGGGGAGCCGAGGGGGTGCCGGTGAAGCGTACCGGTCTTAAAGAACAGAACTTGCCGTGGTGAGTTGAAGATGCCGTACATTCGAGAAGCACGGGTCAGTCGTGCGGATCAGTGCTGTTGCATCGGAAGCTGCGTGGTGAGCGGATTCCTTCCGGTCGCGCCGCCAGCGTGCGCACACGACCGGAAGGTGTATTCCGCGGGATTGGGCGCCTGCCGACCTGGCGCGGTAGCGTTACGCGGCTGGCCGGCTGACCGTAGCGACGGGGGCATGAGGCGCGGGGACCCGCATACCGGCGCGTCGCGAGGCGAATTGATGCAGGATGCCGAAATCCGCACAGAGACCACCGTGAATCCTGCCGTCGAGATGGGCCTGCTGCCCGGCGATCGATTCGGAAATAACACTTTCCGCGCACACGGCGACTCGATTCCACAGGACGCTATCGCGCAGGCGGGCCTGACGTCCGATATGGACATCATCCCCCAGCACCAGATTGGGACCGAGTTCCACCCCGGGTCCGACAATGACACGGTTGCCGAGGAGCAATGGCGCGTGCAATATGGCGTTCTCGGCAATGTGCGTCTGCGCGCCGACCCAGATACCCGGCATGATTTCGGTGCCGGGCATGGGCACGGCGACGCGGCGCTGGAGAATATCCCGATGCGCCTGCAGGTAATCCTTCGGTGTGCCCAGGTCGGTCCAATAGGGACGCGAGCGGAAGCCGAACAGCGGAAGGTCATTTTTGAGCATCGTCGGGAAGACATCGCGCTCCACCGATGAGGCACCGGGAGGGAAGTGCTCCAGGGCACGGCGCTCCAGCAGATAGATGCCGGCATTGATTTCATTACTCAACGTCTGTTCATGCGCCGGCTTTTCCGTAAACGAGCAAATCCCCATGTCGGCGTTCAGTTCGATGACGCCAAAGCGGCTGGGGTCCGCCACGGTTTTCAACGCGATGCTCACCAGCGCCTGGGTGCGGTGGTGGGCGGCGATTAAAGCGGGTAGCTGCAAGTCGGTGAAGATATCGCCGTTGACCACCAGGCACTGGTCTGACCGCAGGTGCGGGGCACAATTGAGAATGGCGCCCCCCGTGCCCAGCGGACGCTCTTCAGGAGCGAAGGAGATCCGCACGCCCAGTGCTTTACGCGTGAAATGCTCGATAAACTGCGCGGTGTTATAGTGCACGCTCAATATCACATGATCGACGCCTGCGGCTGCGAGCCAGGCAATCGTGCGCTCGGTAAAGGGGATATTAGCCAGGGGCATCAGCGGTTTGGGCCGATGTTTCGTCAACGGCATCAGGCGTGTGCCGAAACCACCGACCAGAAGAATCGCATCCATAAAACGCCTCCTCAGACGTATCCATACGGGGTTGCGCTGTCAGGAAGATCACGGGGCATAGGCACGACAGCCACGCGAGTGCCTATGGCTCACCCGGGCATCGCGCCCGTCAAGACCATCAGGGCAGCCGCACCGGCGCCGGTACACCTGGTCCGGCTTGCAGCTCGGGTTGGTGCCGTGCGATGGCGAGTTGTGCCAGCAGGTGCACGATGGTCGATTCGGCGCCTTGATTTTCGTTCACGCCTTCGCACTGCAGACCGTCGTGGCACCCTCCGCTCTGCGGATCATACAGCGACAGACCATGCACGTTGCGGCCATAAAACCACCCCATGGCGGTGCAGGCGTCCACTTCGTACGCGGGCTGGTGCGTGAGCCGGTAGGCGGTGAGGCACGCTTCGACCATGGCGCCGGCATCGATGGGTTGCTGATCGAAGGTCGCGCGCGTCTCGCCGTGGCGGTACCAGCCAAAACTGCCGACCGGGGAGAAGTAGTGCGTGTTGAATGTTTCGCGCCGCAGAAAATCGAGGGTACGCACCCCCATCTCCAGGAGCGTTGCGTCCTCGAGCAACTGACCGGCCCCGAGCAACGCCTGCGGTAACCGCGCGTTCGCATACGTCAGAATGGGCAGAAACCACTCCCAGTCGGCTGTCCGTGCGCGGGTGTAGTGCGCCTGCAGCGCCGCCGCCAGCGGACGTGCCGCGTCGCGGGCATACATCGGATCGTAATGCGCATGGGCACAGACACCCAGCAACGCATACGCCAGGGCATGCGGCGGAAAATCGGGGGTGATATGGGGCAGCACGCGTCGGAACATCTCGGCGGCCAGGTGGGCGACGGCCTCCAGCGGAGAGGCGGACGCCTCGCCGAACGCCCAGAGCGATTGCCCCTGGCAATCCTGCGAACCGATGGTCTCTACAAACGTCCGCGCATAGCTGACGAAATTCCGCATGGACCCATCGGTCTGCTGGGTGAAATGGAGGAACGCCAGATAGCGCAGCATGAGGACTTGGGCGTCGTCATCGTGCGACCAACGGGCATACCGGGTGACCGCGATGAGCGCGCGACTGTTATCATCCGTGCAATAGCCCGTGCTGTAATCGGGGCACCAGAAACGTGCATGTTGAATGATGCCGCAGTCATCCGTCAACCGCTGCAGGTGCCGGAGTGTGGGAAGCGGCCATGGGAGACCGTTGGTCGAGCAGGTATGACGTGCTTCGAAGGTGGTGCTTACGAAAATAGCCTCATCTTTCTGGTGCGCGCTGGTCACCAGTTTACTGTTGCGGAGTGTCTGTTCCGAGCATGATACCATCACCGCTGCGCGTTGCCATCGCCTGCGGAATGGATTTACCGCTCTATCGAACGACATAAGCCGGGGTATACCGATCTCCCGCCGGTGCGGTCTGCGCCTGCCGGCAGCAATCGAGAAACGCCTGACCGACCCGCGGCCAGCGTAACTGCCGCCCATACTGCTGATTGGCGTGTGCCATGCGCGCGGCCTCCGCCGGATCCCCCAGCAGGTGCAGGCAGGCGTCCGCCATGGCGGCCGGTTGCTGGGGCGGTACCAGAATGCCCCGTCCATCAGCCAATAAGAAGCGCGCGTGCAGATAGGGTGTGGAGACGATTGGGCGTCCGCAAGCCATCGCATAGGCCAGCGTGCCACTGGTGACCTGCTCCATGTCCAGATAGGGTGTCAGGTAGATGTCGGACACCTGGAGATAGCGCAGTAATGCATCCTTGCTGAAGTAGGTGTCGACAAAGACGACCTGCTCGGACACCCCCAGGTGACGCGCCAACGCTTGCAGCGATTCACGATATGCTTCACCGTGCTGCTCCCGCACCACCGGATGGGTCTTCCCGAGGATGTAGTACCGGGCTTCCGGATGGCGTTGCACGATGGCCGGCATCGCCTGAATGGCATACTCCAGCCCCTTGCCGGGGCTTAACAAGCCGAAGGTCGCAATGATGCGCTGCCCGGCACACCCCAGTTGCGCTTGCAGGATGGCGGTGTCGGTCGGTGTCGTGAGCGTCGGCGCGCCGTGATGCACCATCGCCACCTTCCGCCGATCGATGCCGTATACCTTGACCAGGATGTCGATGGCCAACCCGTTCATCACCATGAGCGTGGTTGAGCGTGCGGCGACCGCACAGAGTTGACGCCGCATCTCCGCGGAGGGACGCTGCAACACGGTGTGCAGCGTGGTGATGACCGGAATATGTATGGCATCCAGCAACTGGAGCAGGTGGTCGCACGCGACGCCGCCATAGATGCCATATTCATGCTCGACACACAACACGTCGAAGGCGCCACTATTGATCACGACCGCCGCAGCCAGATACGTGTCCAGCCGATCTTCCTGTACGGTGGCGACGACGCGGGCATCATACGCATGCTGTTCACCCGGACGGTTCATGGCGACCACGGCGCAGGAGGCGCCCAGTCCGCCCACCGCGTGCATGATATCCTCGGTAAAGGTGGCCAGCCCGCACTGTCGGGGCACAAACGAACTCAGAAAGACCATCCGCAGGCGTGCGGAGGATGCCACCGGCATGCTAGTTGAGGTAGGCAAGGGCTAGGTTACCTTTCACGGTGGAAGGCGGAGGCATCTCGAAGAACACAGACGAGGACGCCCAACGCATCGGCAGACACTGACGCCGGCAACAAAGCGTGTCGCGAATACGCTGGCAGGGAGGCTATCAGAAGAAAAAAGAGGCCGTACGCGGTTACCCCGCGTGACTTCAAGGCAAAAACCCGCCGGTGGGCTACGTGTCAGCGCGCACACATCGTGCGGGACGGCGGAGAATAACGCTCGACAGTATTGCGGTAAATATCATAAGACCCATTCGTGACTCCAACATATGTTTGATAATACCACGCTTCGCTTGCGTTGTCAATGGAACCTGCCGGAGGACGGGTACCCGCGGCGTCAGTCACGCCACGCCCAACCGGTAGCGACCCCCAACCGTCTCGCCGGATGAATCGCGGGGTGATCGTCGGCCCATCTGCCAATGCGCAGCGCCACACTGTGCATCCGGGAGCGCACTGGCATGATGTGTGCTGCCTACCAGAACGCCCGGCCCCAGTACCGTAGGAACTGGGGCCGGGGCGCATATCATCTATTTGCCATGATGTGCTTGACTATCGTGCTCCGACTTGCCGTGCTCTTTGTTGCCGTGTTCCGACTTGCCATGCTCGACATCGGCATGGAACTGTCGCGCAGCGGTGTGGTCGTGTCGGTCTTTCTCGACTTGCTTGCCGTGCTGCTCTTTCCCAGCATGCCCCGGCGAAGTGCCGTTATGGCCCGGGGTGCCGTGGTAGCGAAGGCCCGGCGGTAGGCGCTGCCCTGTCCCATGGTCCCTATTGACGCCTAACATAATCGTCCGCCCCGATTTCGGATGAATAATCCGAATCTGCTGGGTCCCTTCGAGCCAGAGCACATCCATCCCCAGATTCATCGAGACGAAGCGCACCGGTACGTAGACGACTCCGGCGATGATCACCGGCGGGGCATCCATGATCACCCGCCGACCACCGACAAAGGCGACGGTGCTGCCGGGGGTCATATTAATCTGCTGGGCGCTCAGTGAGATGCCGACCTGTCTGTTGTGCGATGAAAAACTCACCGTGGCGCCAAAGGATTCTGTGACGTACCGTACCGGCACCATGCTGTGACCATGAATGACGATAACGGAGACGTTCTGGGCGGTGGCCATCGCGGCACACAACACCAGGCTAAGTAACACGAAGACTGTTCTCATCCGGGATACCTCTATCATTTTCGGTGAAGACGACACGCGGGATTGCTTGTCGCCCTGGTCGTTGCCCGCCGTCAAGGCGGGCGTACGCGTGGGCATCGCGTCGGCGTGGCAGGGACGATGCGCGCGGCGACAACAATGTCTGTGTCACCGCGCGCATCGTGTTGCGTTAACGGGTGACCTGGCCCCAGGAAAACGCGGCGCCGATGAAGACGTTATTGTGGGCGGAACCGGTGAAGCCGTAGGCATTGGTCACGCCCGCCTGCACCGACATCCGGTTACTCACCGAGTGCCGGATGAAGAGGGAATGAATGGCATGGCGAAAATCGCCGGTCGCAAACACATATTCCCCATCAAGTTCCGTCCGTGCGCCCAAGCCAAGTTGTCCGCCGACAAAGGGGCGGAAGGCGCTTGCCGAGTCGAGATCGGTGAAATTGAGGCCGACGGTACCGAGCAGGCTCCCCGCCCCCTGTTGCTTGGCCGTAAAGGCACGTGTGCCGACGAAATAGAGCTGGGTACCGCTGTCCATCGCCTGCCCGTTGATATAACCGATACCGATCGCCGGCGCAAAGCCGGCGAGGGTGCCCGGCAGTGCCAACTTGGCATCGAGGGTGACCGCCGTATTGTCATCGGCGATGACGCCGCCGCCGATTTCCAGGCGATCGGTCAGCCCGTAAATCATGCGACCATTGAAGGTCGTGTTGTGCCCCAGCACCACGTCTGCCGCACCGACGAAGTTACCCTCCGGCACGACACCGGCCGTCGGGACAGCCAATAATCCGGTTGTTGCATTGAGATTCGGGAAGGCTTGCAGCTGGATTCCCGTCATCACCATCGCCATGGCGACAAGGGACAAAGTGAGTTGACGCATAGAACATCCATTTCCGAGAACGTACCATCGATGTCGTCCTCTGTCCCTTATACTAACAGACGGCCTGAACGCTTCCATCACCTGAAGGAGGTGTTTTGGCCTCTACCATATGGGTCAGACCAGAGTGCCAACGGCACGGTCCGGTGTGCCGGGAGCGGGGGGCAGGTCAGTAGCACAACGGTAAATGCCACGGGAATGCACCACGGGGAGAATGTGCCCCTCTGAGTCTCTCCGGTAGACTGTAGCTGCTCACGCTTCACGCCACGTATTGCTCACCTGATTTGACCGCCCGCGGTCCGGGGCTATCCTCCCGGTGACCGCGGGCGGTGGGGTTCGTCAGGCGAACTCGGTGTCGAGCACCTCCTTGACGAGAGCGTCA
>CAIYQO010000033.1 GCA_903928345.1 uncultured bacterium
CCGGCCAGCGCCGCGTAACGGCCCTGAACACAGCCGGGCACCAACCGAGCGACAGCCCCCACACGGAGCGGACGCAGGACCCACTATCGCTGGCGGGAGGAAGACCGAGCGCTCGCGGCGAAATTATCAAAACTTCAGTTGTCAAAGAGGAGACTGAAAAGAAGTCCGGTGTTATTGATCCGCCAATACAGACCGCCATCCGGCAGCTTCGCTGGAGTGGCGATATCCCGCCGCGCAAGTGGACGAATTTCTACATGAAGCTGCTGACCAAATACGCTGCAGCCGGCAACAGCCTGACGCTTCACCTCAATCTAGCAATATCCCCCGATGGTGGCCTGACGCAGCAGGACATCGATGAGATCCGCATTGCCTTGCGGGAGTTGGAATTGAGTGACGGGGTAGAAACGGAGTAGTTGGCCGCAAGTACCCGTATTGTGCCGAAGAGACATTTGTCCGTGATCCGGACTTTTTGCTTTATCGTAGGGGGTTCTCAAAACCGTCAGCAATTGACCGAGATCCTAACGGACTATCGAGATCATCGCAGTTGATCTTCTTGCGCCCTCCCGGTATGATGTGCGCAGACAGGTACCATCAACGCATACCTGCTAAGGAGGCATCCACCCATGCCCAGCTTTACCACCATGACCCTCGACGAGATTGATGCGGCGATGGCCGAGTTACGTGCCCGACGCAAAGTCTTAAAATCATCCGGCGCTAGCGCGCAACACAAAATCGTCACACTTGCCCACCGGCGCGAACGCCTGCTGCAACAGGTCCATGCGCTCGATGCGCAGATTGCCACGTTGCGCGGTGGCTCCGAGCCGACGCCGGCGGTGGTCACCCAGACCGTGGTCACGCACACGCGCCGGCGCCACGCTGATGTTGCCGCCTGCCTGGAGGCCATTATCGCCTGCGTGCAGCGACATACGACCACCCAGCGGGCGACCATCGTCGATGAATGCGGGCTGTCACCGGCGAATGCGTCCATCTATTTGCGCCGGCTCTGTGAGGAAGGGCGCCTGATTCGCCGTGGCGAGAAAAGCGCAACGACGTATCGGCTGCCGTAACTACCCCCGCTGCTGCACCACCATCCTGAGTTTTCCCAGAATCCGCACCTCATCCGGGCGATAGATCATCGCACGGTATGCCGGGTTCGCCGGCATCCGCATCCCGGGGACGCGTAGACCGGTCAACGTACCACGATTCTTTCCCCAGTTTTTTCGTGTTTGCTCTTGCGCATAACAAACGCATGTTTTACAATAGAGCCGTCACTGCCCTTCCGGGTGGTATCGTGGCCCAGGGGGCGCCCGCGCCGTGCACGCACCAACACCGACGTTCGGCGTCACGCGCATGGGCAGTCCTGGGTGCCGGACACAACATCAGTCGTTGGGCACATGCACGCATCACGGCTTTTCTACAGCACGCATCTCCGTTGCCCCCGAGACGGAGGAAGAGGATGAAGAACCAGTTTTCGTTATTGACGTTTTGTAGCAAAGTCTCACTCGACCTGTTGGAAGACTATCTGACGGAGATGGGGGTCTGCAACGAGGGATGGGGCAGCTGCATCCCGTGGGAGACGATGAAGAGCCTGCCGTTGGATCGACGCAGTTTGGCGTTGCTCCGGCAAGCCATCGTCAACGCGCCCTCCCCCCTGCGGGAACAGGTGCTGCAGGATTTCGTGGACGTGGACACGCTGGCCACCGAGCAAGGGATCGCGCAATTGATCGCCACGGGCAAATTCGCGCCGTCCCCGGTGGATTTGACGGACCGCCTGACGCTCTACGACGGCAGTCACGCGAAAGCGCTCTTCGTGCGCCTGGAATGGCCGGACATCTTTCGGCGCGCGGTAGCCTATCATCGCCTGTATGGCATCGCCACTCATCGCTGGTATCGTACCGGGCGGATCGAGGGGGCGCGTCCCAACTTCGGCGACACGGCACAGGTGCATCTGCGCGATGCCATCAGCCACTACTTCTGCCAGCAGGGCAAAGGGCGTGGCTGTGACGTCACGGTGGAAGAGCGCGGCGAGGATCTGTATACCTTCGTCTACCCGGAAGACTATGGCCGGCGCTGCCTGGTGTTCGACCAGGCGCATGTGCTCACCGTAGAGACCATCCATCCCGCCTTCGAAATCATCTTCGTCTTTCATCGGGAGACGCAGACCGTCGACTGCTTCGCCACCTGTCCGCAGGGCGACCGCCAGGCGGCGCTCCTGCGCTATGGCCGCATCATGCTGGACGTCGATTTTTTTCCTGACGTGCCGCGCGTCCCGGTGTTCCAATTGGACGCCCTGAAATTTCGGGGGTATCCCTTCCCGGCGCAGCGGGACGACGACCTGCTGTCCGTGCGCGTGGTGCGACTCCGGCTGGCGGATCGGCGTGATCCGGAGCAAAATCGCCTGACGGTTGATTCGGGCAACGCCATTGATGAAGAGGCGTTGTACGACTTCATGGATGAGAAGCTCAGTCTCGCCCAGGCCACCGTGCAGGCGATGGACGTCGAGGAGGCGCATCTGCGCTTCTATTTTCGCGGGAAGACGCCGACCACCCCGCCGATCTCACGCACGGTGACGCTGGCGATGCCGGACATGCTGCGCCTGGGGCGCAATGACAAGTATTACCCGACCATCTGCACGCTCTTACGGAGGTGGCAGCTCGATGTGGCCCATACCGTTGCCGCGCCTGTTTTCGGGCATTGAACTCCATCGCCGCTGTTGTGTGCGCGCCGCGGACGTGGAACCCGCCCTGCGGGAGGCGCTGGAGGCGTCCGGGTTTCTTGCCTTCGGCGGCATCGACACCCGATATGCCTGCGCGGACTGCGATGTGGGCAGCTGTCCGGTGATTCCTGTGGGCGAACGCGAGGATGGGAGCACGGTCTATTCCGTGCTATGTCAACGCGGCGATGTCATCATGACGGATGACCGGGCCCTCGCCTCCTGGCAGTATGCGGCGCACAGCACCGCGGATGCCCTGGCGCGGCTCCTGAGCGTGGCGCAGGCCGCCACGACCGTCATCCCCCAACGCCTCTGGTCGCTGGGCGCGTCGGTCTTCGCCGGCGTGCCGGTCTCCTGGTTTGTCGCCGCGGGCACCACGCGCCCCGATGCGCGGACGGTCTTCCGCCAGGCCCATGCACTGCTCGAAGCGTCACAGGCGGTAGTATTGACGCCGACGCTCTCACCCCCGACCGATCTGCTCGGTGCGTCGGTGCTGCTCTGGCCGTTTGCCCCACTCTTGCGTGTCGCACACGGGGAAGTGCGGTTTGCCCCTGAGGCCCTCGAGGCGCTGGCACGCGAGGTTGTCGCCCATGCGCACCATCCCAGCGGGGTCACTCCCAAAGCGCGGAAATGGCTGGATGTACCGGCAGGCACCACCTGGGAGCAGATCGTCATCACCTTCGAGAACACCGATGCGATCACGATCCAGGGGCCCGGCCTGCCACAGGGGGAGACGTTGACGTATGATGAGCTGGGCTTCTGGGACGACCGCAGCAGTGATCCGGCGGCAGACCGGTTCGTGCAGGATAAGTATTGGTCGCGCTTCTTACGCTTCGCGTTTCTCTACCTGCCGTCCGAGCAGGTCGCGAAACAGGCCTGGGCGGATGGGCGCCCGTCGGAGGTCGCCGGCGTGAAGGGTTGGGTGAAAGTGATTAACCAGCGGTTGAATGCGGTGGTACGCGGTATCGACTCGGAGTTGGCGTCCATCGCAGGGAACCGCAAGGGCATCTATACGGCGAACTTCCGCGTGGTGCATGGCACGCTGTTCCATGCCGAGATGCAACGGGGCAGACGGCACGTCGGTTGAGGAAGGGGGAACACGGTGCCACAGCGCAGGGTGATCATCAAACGCGTGCAAATATTGGAGGCGATACAGCAGTTTCGCGCTACCCACGGCTTTAGCCCGACGGTGCGGGAACTGGGGGCGATGGTGCACCTGTCCTCGCCGTGCTCGGTCCAGCGGCACTTGGCGGAGTTGCAGCGCGCGGGTTTGGTGGAACGTGCACCCGGGAAAGCCCGGTGTCTGTTGGTGGTTGAGCACCCATGTCCGTGAGACGGCAGGATGAGATTGGCGCTGCCCCGGAAGGCATGGGTAAGCGGATATGGCAAACTATAGTTTGTGCTTTCTGGCACAGTCTCTGCTTTTCTCTCTCCTGCTCACCCGGTGCAGAAACATTCCAAGCAAACAATCTCAGGCAAAGCGTTGTTCCCAGTCTCATACCGTCTCATACTATTTTTCAGACGACAGGAAGGATGTGAGGGTAACAAAGCGAATACATGAGCAGCAAGCATCATTGTGAGTATAAGCACGTCCTGTTCATATTGACAGTGTGCATGCGCTATTCTACCCTATTGACAGCGGTCGCTTCCTTGTATAGGCTATGCGTAAGTAATGTGCAACCAGGAGGTGCTCATGTCGCGTATGCTTGGTGTCGCCATCTGTCTACTCCCCCTCATGTGTTTCACCCTCGCTTTGGCTGACGGGCCCGATGCCCCCGCAGATCCCGTCGCTGAAGCACTAGCCACAGCTCGGAAAGAAATCGCGCTACAACACTATGCGAAAGCCTATGACGCTTATACGCGAGCGATGACGGCGCAGGAGCAGGCCACCAATACCGACGATCCTGCCCTGATCCCGCTGCTGACTCAACGGGCTGAGGCCTCCCGGCTCCAGGGGCAGTTCCCACAGGCGGAAACTGATCTCTTTCGCGCGCTGGATCTCGATGATCATGCCGTGACTCCCGATCTGCCACGCACCCAAGCCACCCTGCTCCGACTGCAGATGCTCTACCAACAGCAGCAACTCCATGCAAAATGCCTGCCGATTCAGCAGCGCCTTATTACCGTCACGGCGAAGCTCCAAGGGGAACAAAGCCCGATTCTCATACCCCTCTACTTGCAGTTGGCAGCCCTGCACGTCACACTCCGGCACTTCCCAGAGGCCGAGGTGATCGTGCAGCAAGCCTTGACGCGTCAGGAGGCGGTGAACGGCAAAGAGGATCCGGGTATGCTCATCCCACTGGGGCAACAGGTAGACTGCTTCATGGCAGAGAAAAAATTCTCCGACGCGACGACGACGCTCCAACGGATGATCACCCTCGGGCAGCAGGTTTATGGCGAAACCGATCCCCGTCTGCTTCCAATATTTACCCGTAAAGTTGCGTTGGTGCAAGCGCAAGGCGACACCGCGCAGGTGATCGGCACGCTGAAAGGGATGGTCGCCCTCGGCGCGAACAATCCGGACGTACCTGTCAGTCAGACTCAGCAGTATGGGCTACAACTCGCCGAGGCCTATCGCGTCGCGAAGGATCGGGAGGCGGCTATCGCGACGTTTGATCAACTCGTGGCGTTCATCGAGAAGCGCTGCGGGAAAACCGATCCCGCGCTCCTGCCCGTGCTGTACGCCCAATGTGCGCATGATCTGGTGAATGACGCGGGGAAGGACGCCAAGCCGCGCTATCTCCGGGCGCTCGCCATCGGAGACGCCGACGGACACTCTTCCGCCGAACAGCGGTTAACCGTTTTCCAGCATGTCGCGGATTTGGCGATTAAGAACGCCGACTTAGGCACGGTACAAGATTGCGAGGCGCGGGCGACCGCGTTGGCGACCACGACCACAACCCCGGCGGTGTTGACGACGCTCCTGACCATCGCCACGGCCTACCAGTCGCACGCATACACCAAGCAGGCAGAGGCGACTCTCCAAAATGCCCTGACGTTGGGGGCGAAGGTATTGGGCGAGCAGGATGCCCGTCTGCTCCCGTTCGTGCAACAGGTCGTGCGCGTGTATCTGGCCCAAGGCGCCCCCGACAAAGCGGACGCGCCCTCACAACGCCTCCTGACCCTGACGGAAGCGGCGCGGGGCGCCACCTCCCCGGCGTTGATCGAGGCCTGGCAGACGCGCGCCGACGTGCTGGCCGCCGCGAAACAGCCGGCGAAGGCCGAGGAGGCGCTTCTTCATGCGTTAACGTTGGCCGAAGGCCAGGAGGGGGCGCCGATGACGTACCGGTTCCCCTGCCTGATGCGGCTCGCCTCGTTTTATTCCACGCAACATGCCCCCGACCAGGCTGCGGTGATGTACCGCCGCGCGGTGACGCTGCAGGAGACGGCGCAGGGGAAGGACAATACGGCCTTGTGCCCCTCGCTGCTGGCGTGGGCCACGGCGTTGTGTGCCGCCAAGCAGACACCTGAGGCAGAGGCGGTCTTGACCCGCGTCGCTACACTCGTCGACCGTGCGCCTGCGCCAGATATCATCGGTAATGCGTTGCTCAAGTTGCAGATCGCCGATGGCTACCAGCAGGTGCAGCAGTATCCGAAAGCGGCAGCCCTCGTCCAAGCAGCCCTCACGGCAGTTGAGCGCGAGAACGGGCCCACGTCGCCGACGCTGGTGCCCTTCCTTATGCGGGCGGCCGCCATCGCCAAAGCCCAGGGGCAGGCGGACGCGGCTGAGAAGTACCAGGCGCGGATCACAGCGTTGAGTGCGGCGAAACCGCACGCACCTGATCGTTAAGCCAGGAGGCATAAAAATTTCATAGACCCTATTGACATCCGACGCAAGCGCTTGTAGGATGAAAATACTTCTGTCGGTTCGGCACACTCATGATGAGGTGACGCCAGTGGATGGTTCGGGACCGCTCCAGGCTATGATAGCACCACAGGTGTGCGGCGTTTTGCCGTGCAGCTGGCTTTCTCTGTGTCTGCAGGGGAAGCTCATCTTCGCCCCTCACATGCTCGACGTCCCCGTCCACACCTCGTCTTCTCGCATGCTTTTCTTCCGTAGACGCGGGGTGTGTCTGCTCCCAAAAGGCTTCCCATGTAATGGATGATGACGAAAGTGGGGTCGCACATGACACATCGGCATGGCATTTCACAACTCGGCATGAGCCTCCTGCAGGCTCTCTCGGCGCTCCCGCAGTATGCACACCGAAGCGTGTGGCTGGCCATCGTGGGACTGCTCCTGCTGTTGGGCGGGGTCTTGCCGGGCCGGGCGAATCCGGTCGACGTGTCGATCGGGGCGCCGTATGCGCCGACGCCGGTGCCGACGACCGGACGGATGTATCTGATTCCCATCGCGGTGGAACCGGAGAACGGCGGCACCGCCACATATTGCAGCGTTTGCATGTCGACCGGATGGGGCCAATACGCGTATCCCACTGAGATCGAGCAAGTCGACGCCACGCATTATGTCGCCACCTGGGAGAACCCGATGTCCGGCGATTGGACGATTTGGGCGACGGCGGACGACGATCAAGGGGGCATGGGCGGCAACAATCGCGTCTTCACGGTGCCCTACGTCTACTTCATGCCCGGCTCCGTCGATGTCGCGGTCGGGGGCACGGCAACCGCTACGGCCACCGTACAGCCGGCAGGTGCGAGCGTGTTCTTCGAATCCTGCGACACAACTGTGACCACCGTGACCGGCACGGGAACGACGGCAACGGTGACTGGCGTCGCGGCTGGCAGTACGTGCATTACCGCCAAGGTCGATGGTATGCCGGCGGGGAGCCTGATGGTCAATGCCGTCGCGGCCTCCTTTACACCCTCATCGCTCACCATGCCGGTGTATGGATATCGGTCTCTGACCGCGTCCGTGACCCCTTCGTGGGTGTATGTGGGCATGTCAACCCCGAATCCTGGGGTCATCAGTGTCTCCTCCATGCCTCCGACAGCTTACATCTCGGGGATGGCGCCGGGCATCGCCACTGTGAATGCGCAATTAATGGATGGTACCATTGTCGCGACGGCGACGGTGACGGTGGCGCAGGTGACGTTCTCGCCGTCTTCGGCGTACGTGGCGGTGGGGCATACGACGACGGTGACGCCGACGGTAGCACCGGCGGGGCTGACGGCGACGTACAACTCGCAGGACACGGGCATTGCGACGATCTCGGCGGACGGCACCACGCTGACGGGAGTGGCGGCG